>NZ_BTPE01000020.1:0-55867 GCF_036245645.1 Algoriphagus taiwanensis
GTAACTTAAAGAAACACCTGCAGACTTACCATATGATCAGTGAACGAATGATGCAGAACTACCTGGACGAGTTTTGTTACAAGCTCAACAGAAGATACTTCGGTCAAAAACTCTTTGACAGACTCATCATTGCTTCTATTTATCCATACTGGTTTGATTGCGGATAATCATATGATTTTTTTTGGAGATAACACATTCAACGGAAACAATACCTTCATTTCAGGAGGCAATCTGGATGCAGATGGTTCTAATCAATTTAGTGTCCCTGCAGGTACCAGTACTTCATTTGTGAAAAATGGAAATGGAAATGACGATTGGCAGGGAGGCAATACCTTTGGAACGGTCAGTTTCACCAACAACTCCAACAACAGATTTAGATTGGCTAATGCTACGGGAGACACCTTTTTAAGCACCTCAACTTTTTCAAACAATGGGACAAACTTCCTGGGTATTGCATTCAATGGAACCAACACTTTTGCCCAGCAAATAGAAATCAACAACACCAATCCTGGAGGTGAAGTAAGATTTGGAGAAGGGGGAGGCACTTCTACTTTAAGCACAGGAGGAGTGGTTACCAGTTCTTTTGCTGCTGCTAACTTGTTAGAGTTTAACAATTTCACTCAGGTGCAAAACTCCCCCAACGGAACCTTCAACACAATTACTTTTACCTCTGTCAATTCCAGTTTCCAGGGAGACTTTACCGTATCTGCGACCACCATCAACTTCAACGGAGCAAATACCTATGCAAGAAACGGAACCTTTACTGCTGCCAGCATCCAAATGACCAATGCAGGGAACAATTTTGCCACAAGCGGTGGTATTGCCCGCTTTACCAAAACTCCCTCAGGAACAACTAATGACTGGAATGGAGGAAATACGTTTGGCACCCTGGAAATTACCAATAATGCAAACAGCAGGCTAAGGCTAGGACAAAACAGTGGGGATACCTTTAATTCCACTTCTGTCTTTACCAACAATGGGAATAATATTTTAGGGATTGCATTCCGTGGTACCAATTCATTTGCTCAGCAAATCACCATCAACAATACCAATGTGGGGGGAACGGTCCGCTTTGGAGAAGGTGGAGGTACATCTACCCTACAAGCCGGAGGAGTGGTTACCAATGATTTTTCTGTGGGAAATCTTTTGGAATTCAACAACTTCACACAAATTCAAAACTCACCCAACGGGAATTTTGGGGTAAGCACCTTTAATTCTATCAACTCCTCTTTTCAAGGGGATTTTGGAGTGACAGCCACCTCATCGATCACTTTCCAAGGTACAAATACCTATGCAAGAAACGGGAATTTTACCGCCCTGAATATCACCGCCAATGGAGCAAATAACTTTTCAACTGCAGGAGGCGTCGCGAACTTCACCAAAACAGGCGGAGGTTCCAACGACTGGGCAGGAGGCAATACCTTTGGTGTAGTTAATTTTGTAAACAACTCCGGGTCAAGATTCCGTCTTGCAGTAAATAATGGAGACACTTTTACACAAAATGCAAGTTTTGTCTCTACCTCCACGGGATTTGTAGAGCCTGCCTTCAACAACATCAGCACCTTTGCTGGAAATATTTCGACTATTGGATCCAACCGGGCTTTGACCTTTGGTTTGGGAAATGGCACTGTCCAAATCGTAGGGAACAATGCACAATTCTGGCAAGGTGATGCGGCAAATTCTCCTATTGTAGAGCGCTTGGTCATGAGCACCACGGGTTCATTGACCTTGTCGGTACCTTTATTGGTAGACATCTCAGCAACATTTACAAATGGAATCGTCAATAGCGATGCTGCCAACTTACTGACAATAGACAATGGTGCCCTTGCCTCAGGAATGTCCAATGCCAGCCATGTGGATGGCCCTGTTCAAAAAATCGGAAATCAGGCATTCACTTTCCCTGTTGGAGATGGAGGTTTTTATGCTCCACTTATCATGGCCAATCGAGGTGGTGGAGGAACAGATATCTACACCGCCCAATATTTTTTAATTGCCCCCGTAGATATCCCTACCGATACCACATCAAGAGACGCTACTATTGGTCTGATGAACCAAAGTGAGCATTGGAATCTGGAAAGGAATAGCGGAACAGTAAATCGAGGCATCTCCCTCTCCTATGATGTGTCAAGGACCGCACCGGTTGTTGATTATACCGAGCTAGTCAGCATTTATTGGGATGGCACTGCCTGGAGAGATTTAGGAGGGTCGATTTCCGGAAATGATACCGCAGGGACTATTACTGCCGGAAACACTTCCAATAGGGGTTTCCTTTCAATAGGAAGTTCATTTAGAATATTACCGGTTGAATTACTCTCTTTTACAGCAAAGCAAACAGAAACCCGGGATATCCTAATCGAATGGAAAACGGCAACCGAAAAAAATAATTCTCATTTTATCCTAGAACGTTCATTTGACGGGAAAAACTGGGAAACCATCTCCTTGATTCCCGGAGCAGGAGATTCTTTAGAGCCTCTCTCCTATCGACATTTGGATACTAATCCTCAGTTTGGGAGAAATTTTTATCGTTTGACACAGGTGGATTTTGATGGACTGACTACGGTCTACCAGACTATTGCTGTCAGTCTTTCAGGTGAACCCGGTAATAATCTACAAGTGGTAGTATATCCAAATCCTACACAGGGCAGGATCTACCTCGAAAGCAAGAACCAAAATCTGGATGGAATGCAGGTGGAAATTCTGAACCTCAACGGGCAATCTATCCTACAATCCGAAGCCATTAGAAATTCAAGGGCAGAGTTTGACCTCTCCGGATTACCTAGAGGAATTTATATTCTGAAGCTATACTCAGCCTCAGAGATTATCACTCAAAAGATTATCCTTCAATAATCAATTGGGAATGATGAGGGATAATTGATCCCACATCTGACGAATAAGAAAGAAAGGCACCGGCAAATCTCCCGGAGCTCCTCCCATCCGGATAATCACCAGATTTTGAGAAGGTATCACCATCAAAAATTGCCCGTTTTTCCCCATAGCCTGATACATATCTGCAGGTGCAGATGGAATCAATGCACCCGGAATGACCGTCTGTGAACCGGGAAGCATATGGGAAGCCTTTCCGTTTAGCCAGGTCAGGTATCCATAGCTTTTGTTGAGTTCCTGTGAGGTCTGAGAAAGTTGATCAAAGTACGAACCGGACCAGATTTGCTCCCCGTTCCAATTTCCCTTGGCTAAAAGCAACAAACCAAAACGGGCAAAAGAACGGGCGTCAGAATAAAACACATTGTTGTCTCCAGTCTGTTGCCAAAAGCCCTTCATACCGATCTTTTTCCCAAGTTTGTCCTCAAAGTAAGCTTGAAAACTCTTCCCGGAGGCCTTTTCTACTACCGATTCCAAGAGTGTATAGGTCCCATTATGGTAGCTCCATCGTGTTCCGGGCTTGGCCAAATAGGTGAATGAGGCCGGAGAGGTATCATCCAGATTGCTGACTTTGTCATTGATACCTGTGGTAAAAGTCAGATGATGCTCAAGCCTGATATCCCGCTCCTGAGAGGAAGGCATGGAAGTCCAGCCTTCTCCCAAGTATTTTTGAGTTCGGTCACTGATTTTCAAAAGCTTTTCTTGCTCAGCCATCCCTACCAGGGCAGCTGTCAGGGTCTTTCCAGCCGAGGCCCAATACCAAAAGGAGTTTTGGTCCATTCCTCCTGTACCGGTCAGCTTGCTCCCCCAATATTCCTCCACCACTATTTTTCCATCTTTCAGAATGATCAAGGCGCGGGTTTCCTGAGTAGGCAACCACTCCAAAAATTCATCCAAAGCCTGCCTATCCCAGCCCAACTCATCGGGAGATTGGCTTTCCCAAAGCGAGGATTCATTGGGAGGAAAATACAAATTGGAAGGAGTCTGATTTCTGGACTTTTGAGCATCCACGCAGGAGGAAGAAAAAAGAGCCCATCCAAAAAGGAGGGCTTTTGTAAGGTAGATTCTGGAAACGGAAAGACTTCTCATCTTATTTTCTGAGGGTATTTTCAATAAATTTTTTCAAGTCCTCTCGGAAAAGCTTGGCTGAGGGCAAATGGGTATACATCATATGTCCTGCTTCATAATACGTCATCACAATCCGGTCTAAAGCCGACTGAGGTAATTCCAGACGGGAAATGGAATGCTCCACTCCATGGAAAACCGTGGCGAGATCGTAATATCCATTCATGATCAAAACCTGAACATAAGGATCTTTGCTCAGCGCTTCCGCCATATCTGGCAAAGTGGTCACGGCTGCATCTGCTCCCCAGAAATTATTTCCCTGATGCTTCCAATCCCAGCGGAATCCTTCTTTGGAATAGGCTGAAGTAGCATAAAGCAGGTCCTTGCTTACTCCCAGGCTACCATGATAATAATCCAGAAAACCCATCGTGTAAGCCGGAGAAATCGCATCGCTCTGAGGGTCGGTAAATGCAGACATGGCCATGGGGTCGATATTGATTCCTTTGTACCGGGAATCCAATCGACCTACTGTTTCCCCTTCCTTTCGAAGAAGTTCTTGATAGTATTCGTCGGCTGTGATCTTGAGATTGGCTCTTTCCCATACCTCTGCACTTATTCCGGTGAGTCCTTGTAGTTTGACAGCCATGGCCGACTTCTCAGCAGCGGAAATCCTATTTCCTTTGAATAAGGCCGGAGCATACTCCTTCTCGGTAAACTCCCTCACTTTTTGCACAAAAGAAGGCAGGTCAGCCCCCTTATCGGCCACTTTATTATGATACCAGCTGGTAGCAGCCATAGTTGGCAGATAGACGAGGTAAGGAAGATCCTCATTAGGTGCAAAAAACAGGGTTCTGAGATCAAATACGGCCGAAACCATAATCACCCCATTCAGTGCGTAGCCTTTTCCCAAAAGATCGTTCATCACCCCGGCATTGCGGAAGGTTCCGTAGCTTTCCCCAAAAATGTATTTGGGCGAGTTGAGCCGATCATGGGCTTTCAAAAACTGCATGATAAACAGGCTGATAGATCGGATATCCTGATCTACTCCCCAAAAGTCCTTTCCGGTAGCTTTCCCGATCGGAACACTCAGTCCTGTGCCCACCGGGTCCATCATCACCACATCCGCAATATCCAAGATGGAAAATTCATTATTTACCAAAGAGTAAGGTGCTCCTTGATTATAGTTAGGGTCATCCACAACAATCCGTTTAGGACCCATGATGCCCATATGCAACCAATAGGATGAAGATCCCGGCCCCCCATTGTATGCAAAAACGATGGGTCTATCCTTGCCTCCATTTTCTTTGATATAAGCTGTAAATCCAAAAAGAGCGATCGGTTCGTTGTCTTCATCTCGCAGCTCCATAGTTCCGGCTTTCGCGTTGAGATTGACCACTTTACCATCAATGGTAACGGACTGCTTGGATTCAAACACCTGAGCTTTAGGCAAAGCTGCAGATTTTTCAGGTGCTGTTTCCTGAGCCCAGGTACTAATGGAGATAAATAAGAAGAGCGCTAGTAATCGTATGTGCATGGCTGTTAGATTTATTTTCTGGGTCAAAGTTTAAGTCAAGTTAATTCAGTTTCATGAATTTCCCATTTTTAGGTAAAACTAGGCGAGAGAAAGACATAAGATATAAGACACAAGACATTAGACCTAAACAGGTTTACGATTAGAGGGAGACAGGATTTTCTGGGAGATCATAAACTGTGAAAAAGTAAATGGGGATAGCAATTTTCCAATCTTTCAATTTTACAATTTTAAAATCAAGAATTCCGAAACTCCTCCCCGGCCTTTAGCTGATAGCATCTTTCATGCAAGTGAAATCCAAGTTTTTCGTAAAAAGGAATAGCATCTTCAGCAGAAAAAAGAAAAAGCCGGGCTTTAGGCGCCAAATCTCGGGTAAACTCCAGAAGCTTTCTCCCCACACCTTGCCTTTGGTAGACTTTGGCCACTGCCAAATCTGCCACAAAACACCGGTAGCAATGATCGGTCAGACCCCGAAGAAGACCCACCAACTCCCCCTCTTTTCTGGCTGTGACAATCAGATTGGAGCCGGAAATCATCTTCTGAAGCAAGTCCAAGTCATTCATAGGCCTCCTCTCTCCCAAACCGGAGTCGTTTAGAATCCAGAGAAACTCTTCCAGAGAAATTTCAGATTCAAGCTGAACGGAAATCATAAAAAATTATTAGTTTAGAATATGACAGGAGGAATAGGGTTTAGCCGACAAGGCCGGCAGTCTTTTGAAGACAATCATAAATTGGGAAAAATCAGGACCAATTCCAGCAGGCCCGGGGTATTTTTAGAAAGAAAAGAAGGAAATGAAGCAGCTTTAACAGAAACTATCGGTTACCTCCAATCGCTTAGAGAAAGAAGGAAAAAAGTACGGCTTTGGGTAGGTACTTTGGTAGCCCTCATAGTCATTCTTCTTTTACTTTTTCTGACTTTCCTTAATTGAGCACATCCCGAAGCTCAGCATGTCGGGCAAATGTCGCCTTGGCAAAGGGACAAAGAGGAATTACTTTTATTTCCTCATTTCTGACCCAATCGACCAGTTTCTTCAGCAATTGAAGCCCAACTCCCTGACCTTTGAGCTCTTCGTCTACTTCGGTGTGCTCGATGATCATTTTTTTAGGACCTGCCATGACATAGACCATTTCAGCCTTTTTCGATCCCTCCACTTCCAGGTAAAAACTTCCTCTCCTGCCGTCTGACTGATGTTTGATTTCCATTTTGATTTGGGTTAAAAGTTAAAATGAGTAATTCAGAATCAAACAACAAGCAGATTCAGCTTTGGGTTCTACCCTCGACCAATCCATCGTAGATATCGTCAATAGGTTCCCAGAGTTCTATGGCATGTCCATCCGGATCGAGGATATGGACAAACTTTCCGTATTCGAAAGTCTCTATTTCATCCAAAATTTTCACTCCAGCTTCCTTAAGCTCAATTACCAGTTCTTCGAGGTTTTCCACCCGATAGTTGATCATAAAGTCCTTTTCGGATGGCTTAAAATACTGGGTATCGGAATTCATGGGAGACCATTGGGTAAAGCCTTTTTGCTGGGGATTCTCTGAAGATCTCCATTCAAAAGCAGTCCCATAGCGGTCAGTATTCAATCCCAAATGCCTCTTGTACCAGGCTTTGGTGGCATCAGGGTCCTTTACCTTAAAAAATATACCCCCTATTCCGGTCACCTTCTTTGCCATAGGATCAAAAAATACTCTTTATGAAATTTCTCGCACGATTCAGATCTTCCTGAGTGTCTATGGAAATGGATTGGTGGTTGGTTTCTACCATTTTTATTTTGACTCCTCTCTCGACCAATCGGAGCTGTTCCAACATCTCTATTTGCTCCAGCCTTCCCTTTGGCCAGGAAGTAAAATCCTGTAGGAGTTCACGGGTATAGGCATAGACTCCAATATGCTTCCAATAGACCAAGTCTTCCTTTTTCTCCCTATTAAACGGAATAGGTGAGCGGCTAAAGTAAATGGCATTGCTCTCTTCATCGACCACTACTTTTACCGTATTGGGATTGTAGGATTCGTCCTCCGAAATCCTGCACATCAGGCTTGCCATTTTCACTTTTGGCCTTTCAAAGGAATTAACAAGATTCTGTAAGGACTCTCCGTCCTGAAAGGGCTCATCGCCCTGTACATTCAGAATCAGATCGGCATCTACCACCTCCAGGGCTTCGGCGATTCGGTCAGACCCACTTTCATGCTTTTTGAAGCTGAAATATACTTTCCCACCCAGTTCCAGAATCTGATCTCTGATCAATTCGTGGTCTGTGACTACCCATACCTCATCGCAAACTCCGGTCGCCAAAGTGCTGAGGTAGGTCCGCTGGATCACAGAAATACCTCCCAAATCCTGAACCAGTTTGGCAGGAAGGCGGGTGGATGAGTACCGGGCAGGGATGAGGACAGCTGTTTTCAATGTTTTTGCAGATATACGCAGTTTCCAATGTTTTCAGATCATGACTTCAATTTTCACCTGATTCTGAATGCATTTTTGATCACTTTCCAAGGTTCAAACTTCTTTGCCTTTTTGATTTTCTTTCGTTTGGTCTCCAAGTCATCCCCGTAGTAATTGTACATGTATTTGTTGTTTTGGGAATAGAGATAGGTATTTCCATACCCGTAGTTATACCCTTCATAGTGGTATCCCGAATTGAGGATTCCATTAAAAACTCCATATACACTGGTTACCTGCTTGTTGTTAAACAGGTCGTTGATCATTACCAAATGGTCTTTGATTGTATAGTTTTGTCTCACCACGTACAAGTTGATATCAAAGAGTCGCATCAGGTCGATGGTTTCAGAAACCAAGCCCATCGGAGGTGTATCAAAGACCACGATGTCAAACCTTTCCTCCAAGTAGTTCAAAAACTCCTTCAGCTTGGGGGTCTGAAGCAATTCGGCAGGGTTGGGAGGAATTACACCTGAAGGAACGAAATAAAGGTTTTGATGTTGGGAAGGAAAAATAATATCCTCTGCTGCCACTTTTCCGATCAGGAAGGTTGATAGCCCTACTTTTTCGGTATGGTTAAAGTACGAAGCCAATTTGGGCCTCCTTAAGTCAGCACCTACAACCACGGTCTTTTTGGAACCCAAAGCCATCGCGGAGGCTAGGTTAAGAGAGGTAAAGGTCTTGCCCTCCCCTGAAACGGAGGAAGTAACCAGAATCTTCTTTGTATTTTTCCCTGAAGCCAAATAGGTAATTGCAGATCTAAGGGATCGGAAAGATTCCGCTACAGCGGACTTGGGGTGCTCCAGCACTACCTTATTGGTCTCTTTGGTACTGTAACCGATTACACCCAATTGGGGAATCATGAAGTGCTTCTTTAAATCCCGCTGATCTTTGATGCTGTCGTCAAACATCTCTCTCAGCACGATAAACCCAAAAGGCAGAAGGAAGCCTAAAGCTACTGCAAGTCCATAGTTTTGCGTCTTCTTTGGAAACACCAATGTACCCTGCTTGGCCAAATCAAGAATGGCATTATCCGAAACGTTGGCGGCACGGGCAATGCCTGCCTCCACTCTTTTCTCCAAGAGATAAGTGAAAATATTCTCCCTCAACTGATACTCCCTGTAAATGTCAGTGTACTTGGACTCAGACTCAGGAAGTGTGGCAAACTGAGAATCATAGGTACGGATCTCAGCCATCAGGGAGTTTCTCTGTTTCTTCGTGTTTTCGATCAGATTGACCACATTTTCAAAAAGTGCATCCTGAACTTTTTCCATTTGCACGTCGATCTTCAACACCTCGGGATGGTTTTCATTGACCGTAGCCAGAAGTTTTCTTCGATCTTGAGAAAGGGTGACGAGACTTTGGATCAGTCCATTGAGCAATGGATCGGGGACTCCGATTACAGAAGGTGCTATCACATCCGAGTAGTCCTTACTCTTCTTCTCCATGTAATCTCTGATCTCCTCGAAATACTTCAACTGATAGTCCAGTTGGGCACTTCGCTCATCCAAATCATTGATTTTGCCAAGGATGCTGGAAAACTCTGCTGATACATCCAATAATTTATTATCAACCTTAAAGCGCAGTAGTTCCCTTTGCTTGGACTTCATCGAATCCTCCAAATACCCCAATTGCTCGTCGATAAAGTCTATCGAATTTTCCTGAATCTTATTCTTCTCATTGAGATCGTACTCGATGTAGGATTGCATCAGGGCGTTGATGTAGTCCCTTCCTTTTTCCACCACTTTAGTGGTAGTACTTATCCTGAGAACTGATGAATATTCATTGACTGTGCTGACCTGAATCGATTTAGCCAGCCTATCTTCCAAGGCTGATGGATTTACCAATCGAAAAATAACCTGATCCCCAATCCTTCCCGGATTGACCAACAGGACTTTAAATTTTGATCGGGCGGTCTCTACAGTCTCTCCGAAGCTGTAGGTCTTGTCAAAAACCGACTCATCTCCAGCAGCTTGTGCCCGGTTGAAATCCATCAATCCGCCCACTACCTGTCTCAAACGGAATGTTTCATTGGAAAGAATCTCCAGCTCAACGGGGCTGTCAGTCACCTGCAAATGATCCCAATCCACTTCCACACGAATCGGCGATCGATCATAGAGTTCTATATCCTTGATATTGGTTTTGGCGAAATACTCCACGTCAAAGTGAAGCTTTTTCAGGGCTTCCTTGGCCAGATTTTTTGATCTGAGTCGGAGAATGTCATTTTCCAGATTGATCCCTGAATTGAAAATATTGGATCGATCGAGGATTCGGGCTTCAGGGGTACTGTTGTTTTTGATGACCAAGGAGCCGGTGACCTCAAATTCATCTACTGTATATCGGTGAAAAATATAAGTACCTGTTACAAACAGGATAATAAAAAGGACATACCAAGGCCAAAAACGGATGTATTTGGCGACCACATACCGGATCTCCAGCGCTTTCTCCTCATTATCCAACTGACTCAGATCGAGCTTTTCCATCGTTTAGAGATTCCCTGTTACCAAATTTAAAATTAAAAGCACAGATGCCAATATCCCTCCAAAGAGTGCTAGAGAAGCGGTCAGGTTGTCTGCCGTTCCTATCTGTCTGATTTTCATTGGTTCCAGATAGAGGATATCGTTGGGCTGAATGAAATACCAAGGACTACCTAGCAAGGCTCTGTCATTCAGGTTGATCTGATGGATTTTGGTACCTCCATCATACTGCCTAATCAAAAAGAGCTTGTTTTTCTTCCCTAAAAGGGTGGTTTCCCCCGCATTGGCCAGGGCATCGAATAGCGTCGCTCTGTTTTTGAAGATAATCTGAACCCCAACACTGTTGAATTCACCTAAAGTGGTATACCGAATCCCGGCGATTCGTAGCCGAACATAGACATCATCCTTGAAATAAGCATTGATCGCCTCCTGCACCACATTCTTTGCATCTTCCTCGGTCATTCCTGCAATCTTGATCTTTCCTAAACGAGGAATATCCACCATGCCTTCCTTGTCAATAGAGTACCCTGTCATATACAAAGGATCGCTTCCCTGACCTCCTCCTCCGCCGCCGCCCATGCGCATTCCTCCCATATTATTTCCATTGTTTTGAAAAGAAAACCCCTCCACTAAAGTGGGGTCCGAGCTCGCAAAATCAATTTGCACGATATCGTAGGGCTGAAGGATGTATTCATAATCTACCTCGGCAAAGGGAATGAACTCATCCAGATTAATAGCAGTGCTATCTGAGAGATTTTGTAAATAGGTGATACGCTTATTACTAATACAAGAACTCACCATTGCGGCAAGCAGTATCAAAAAAGAAAGATGCTTCATTCAAATCGATTGATCAATCTTTCAAAGATATGTAAATCTGATAATCCGCAAGGATATGCCGGGGCATTTTATCGGTTCATGGACTTATTTTAACATCCCTATGGATATCGGTCTTATTGGATTTTCAATTCATTCAGATTCACCACTCTCTCTCCTCAATTTTAATTCTTATTCCTCATTCTCGTCACAATTTATCTATCTAAAAACCTCCCCAAATTGACCTTTAGACCTATATTCACAGCATGCATATCCGAAGGGGAACTCAGGAAGACATTCCGGCAATCATTAATCTATTGCGGCTTAGCTTGGGGGAAAGCCTAATCCCCAAGTCCGAAGCGCTTTGGAATTGGAAGCATGTGGAAAATCCATTTGGTCCTTCCCCTATCCTTGTGGCAGAAGACGGGGGGCAATTGATAGGAATTCGAGCATTTTTGAAATGGGAATACATCTATCAGGGTAAAGCAATTTCAGCTTGCAGAGCCGTGGATACCGCTGTTCATCCTGATTTTCAGGGAAAAGGAATTTTCACTTCCTTAACACTTCAGCTGATTGAAGAAGTAAAAAGTGAAGGAATAGAGTTGATTTTCAACACCCCAAATACCAAAAGCACCCCGGGATATCTAAAAATGGGTTGGGAAAAATGGGGAAATCTCCCCATTCAGCTTCATTGGAACTGGGCCTCGCTTTTCTCAAAAAATCAGGATGCTTTCGATTCGGATTGGGATAGTATCCCGCCTTTGATCGAAAAGCTGGAAAGTCGCCCATCCGAATCCAGTAGCATAAAGACCAATCTCCTTCCCGGATACATTTTTTGGAGATACAGGGATTGTCCTCTTTTCGATTATAAATTTGTCACAGATCAAGAAAAATACCTATTGATCTATAGAGTAAAAGACAACTCTTGGGGCAGAGAACTGCGGATTTGCGATTGTTTCTATCTGGAAAATCTGGACTTAGGGAAAGTCAGAAAAGATTTGAAGTCGATCCAAAAAAAATCCGGGGCAACCTGGGTCAGTGCTTCAGGCCTCCATTTGGAAGAGAGTTTGAAACTGAAATTGGCGCCAAACCTACCCATAGGCCCCTTGGTCACACTCAGACCAATAAATAAAGACCTAATTCCCAAATCTTTGCCTTGGGCATGGAGTCTTGGGGATTTGGAGTTGTTTTGAAGGGTACTTTGGACCACAGTCCATAGTTTAGGGCAGTAGTTGGAAAGGATAGAGTCGGAAGGGACACAAGAAAAGAGACTTGGGCCAGATGTGTTGCTTGGAAGGCAGATTTTTACCCCCCCCCTATCCCTCCGCCGCGGCGGAGGAGTTGGATACGGTAGATCCTTGAAGGATCGTATGGATAACCTAAATCCAGCTTCGGGAGAAGCAGGATAGCGAGGAAAAGGGATTGCAAATCCCTGAAAATAAGAGGGATTAGAAATCCATGGATAGGAGTTCGGGATTGCAAATCCCGAACAACGGTCTTCTAGGCGGGCTTGCGCCAGTTGGGTTTGCGTGTAAAATGGGCACAAGTCAGGAGACTTGCGCCAAGGTGGGCCTGAATGCAGAAGGCAGGTCAGGAGACCTGTCCATCAGGCGGGCTTGCGTCAGTGGAGCAAGTGACTGGATTACAAATCCCAGGAAAAGGAGTTCGAGATTGCAAATCTCGAACAGCACGACCTGCACGAACGCCACGCGGGCTTAAGTCAAAGTGAGTACCGATGGAATGACCCTGTAGGGGTCAAACTTTTAAATAGCCCAGGGTTTTAACCCTGGGTTATTAAGTCCAGCATTTCCCACAGCGCTGGCCAACAATCTCAATCAGGAAACAAGTCGTCAGTGCCAGCAAGATAGAGAAGTGAAATGACCAATGAGCATCCCGATAAATCGGACAAATTCAAGGATCAGGTAAAAGGGATTACAAATCCCTGAAAATAAGAGGGATAAGAAATCCTTGGATAGGAGTTCGGGATTGCAAATCCCGAACAGCGGAAAAAGGAGTTCGAGATTGCAAATCTCGAACAGCACGACCTGCACGAACGCCACGCGGGCTTAAGTCAAGGTGAGTACCGATGGAATGACCCTGTAGGGGTCAAACTTTTAAATAGCCCAGGGTTTTAACCCTGGGTTATTAAGTCAAGCATTTCCCACAGCGCTGGCCAACAATCTCAATCAGGAAACAAGTCGTCAGTGCCAGCAAGATGGAGAAGTGAAATGACCAATGAGCATCCCGATAAATCGGACAAATTCAAGGATCAGGTAAAAGGGATTGCAAATCCCTGAAAATAAGAGGGATTAGAAATCCATGGATAGGAGTTCGGGATTGCAAATCCCGAACAACGGTAGACCTATCCATCATCCAGGCGGGCTTGCGCCAAGGTGGTCGTCCTCCAGGTGGGCTTGCTCCCTAGACAAAGCCGGACCAAAGAGCACATTTAGTATTTCTCCTTGCACATTACCTTTGAAACTTGACGAGAATCGTTTCTTTATTTACTTTCAGATTCGATTAACTCCTCAGACCTTTTCAGCCCTATTCCTATTACATGACCGGTACTTTTACTATTAGCCTTGATTTTGAACTCCTTTGGGGAATTTTTGATAAGGTAGGAACCCGATACAAGCCCGAATACTTTTCCAATACACGCAAAGTAATTCCGGAGATGCTTGACCTTTTTGGCAAAATGGGCATTTCGGTCACTTGGGCGACAGTAGGAATGCTTTTTGCCGAAAACGAAGAGGAATGGAAGCATTACTCTCCTGAATTCCTCCCTTCTTATCGGGACAAAAAGCTTTCCGCATACGAGTGGGCTAAGAATCACGGACTCAGGCCTGAGGTTCACTTCGCTCCTGAATTGATTCAGCAAATCATTCAAACCCCAAATCAAGAACTAGGCTCCCATTCCTTTGCACATTATTACACCCTAATGCGGGGACAAAGTCCTGAGCAGTTTCGACAGGACTTACAAGCCAGCCAAAGAATAGCCGTTGAAAAATTCGGGGTGCCCCTCAAATCCCTTGTTTTTCCTCGAAACCACATCAATGAGCTCTATTTAGGCTTGTGTCTGGAAGAAGGCTTTGAGTATGTCAGAGGGAATCCCAAAAATTGGTTTTGGCAGGAAACCCAACACGAAAGTTTCAGTAAGAAGCTGTTTCGGTCAGCCGATTGTTTTTTCCCCATGGGTACCAAACCCTCTTACAATGAAAATGAGATTGTCAGATTTCCCGGAGAGCCTCTCATTCTCCCTGCCTCCAGAATCCTGAGACCTTTGACCAAAAACAATCCTGCTTTCAATTCAATCCGGCTCAACAGAATCCTGAGTGAAATGGAGGTTGCCGCAAAAAACAGGGAAGTTTATCATCTTTGGTGGCATCCGCATAATTTTGGGAATGACCCCAAACAAAGCATGCTAGAACTCAACAAGCTTGTTCTTCATTTTCTAAATCTCAGAGAGAAATATGGAATGGAATCCAGAAGCATGATGGAGTTGGGCCAAAAAGTGAAAAAACAAGGGGTTTTGGCCTAAATACAGCGAGTTGGCAGATAGCCTGAGATAAGTCATCCCTCAAAAGTTACTTTTATCGAGCATTGCTCAATACCTGGGTATAGATCTCCTCCAGTTGGGATACCATCCTCTTCATGCTGAAATTTTCAATGACTTGCTTTCTAGCCTCAATGGCCATTTCTGCATGCAAATCCTTTTCTTCAATCAATCGGAGTACATAAGCCTCCAATTTTTCCCATTCGTCCACCTCGCTCAAAAAACCCTGTTTTCCATGCTGAATGACCTCGCCGATACCCCCTGCTCGCGTAGCTACCACGGGCACCTCGCAGGCCATAGCCTCGAGCATGGCAATTGGGAGGCCTTCAAATTCGGAAGTACTGAGGTAAATATGCATCAGATTCAGGTAGGGAATCACTTCTTTTTTGACACCCACTAAATGAAAATTGGCTCGAAACCCTGACTTTTCGATTTGTTCTTCAATCTTGCTCCTCCACTCTCCATCTCCAACCAGCAAAAAATGGGCTTCGGGATGCTTTTTAATCATCCGGATCGCCAATTCCACCCAAAGCCAAAGGCGTTTCTGGGATCTAAATACAGCAACTTTTCCAATCACCGGTGACTCTTTGGGTATTCTCAAATCCTCCCTAAGTCTTACAATTTCCCTCTGCTTTGATATACTTCCTACTGCAAACTGCTTACTGTTTACTGCCACCTGCTCACTGCCTACTGCCAACTGTCTACTGCCCACTGTAAACTGCCCACTGCCTTCACCTTCCTCTTCATTCCTCTTCCACCACCGAAAAAATGTCTCTGTATTTACTCCGTTTTGCACTACCCGTACTTTGAGTCTGCCCCCTCTTTTGTAAGGATCCCAAATAGAGTTGAGTTGCATGGAAAGAGCCACCTCATTAGAAACAGCCACTGCGACATCCTGATTTTTGAAGGTAAGTCGATTTCCCCAAAAGGAGACCTTATTGTACCTATCCCAGGTATTGTGCTCTGTGTAGACAATAGGAATGGAAAGCTTTCTTCCTACGAATCTTGCAAGAATACCCGCCCAAGGAAGATGTGCATGAATCAAATCAAAATTTTGATCTTCAATAAACTTTCGGACTTTTTGAACCTGAAAAAACAGTCCAAGATTTCCTGAAGGAATCAAATGCACCTGAATACCGGCAGCTTCGAGTTCGTCGACGATATTTTGCTCCTGATGAAAAAAATACAAGCAGTGAAACTCAAACCTGCTTTGATCATGAACCAAGGCTGTTTCCGGAATAAGTTTCTCGGCCCCACCTCTGCCCAAGGATTTGATCAGGTGCAATATTTTTATTTTGGATGACAAGTCTCCTTATGTTGAGCCCACAAACCTAGTAAAAGGGGTCGAATGGACAATCCACATTGGGATAAATCGGGACAAATTCAGGGATAGGAAAAGGGATTGCAAATTCTTTGGATAGGAGTTCGGGATTGCAAATCCCGAACAGCGGGGCCCCTTGTCAAGGGGGAGTTGGATAGGGTAGATCCTGTGGATCGTAAGTTTGGAGTTTAAGGCACAAGTCGGGAGACTTGCGCCAGAGGGGCTAGTGATTGGGATTACAAATCCCGGGAAAAGGAGTTCGGGATTGCTCCCGATTATCGGGACCCGAACAGCAGGAAGCCAATGGAGCTATTTATATTTCTTCCAAAATACTTTCCCCGACTCCCTTTTTCCCTGAAAGCCATTCCCATTGCTCATGAAGGATAATTTTTTGGGATTCTGAAAAAGTTGGAGTTGAGCGGCATATTCCACTGGATAATTCACCTCGATCGTTTAGCTGATGGTAGGTAAAGACCAAGCTACCATCCTTTGGATCTACCTTTCCCAAAATATGCCCTTTTAAAATACCCTTTCCTGTATAAGAACAGGTAAGCATTTCACCTTCTTGCCTATACACGAAAATCTGGTTGGGGTCCAGCTCTCCGGAGCCGAGAGTTTGGACGATCTTAAATCTGCGTTCGTTGTAGTCTATTTTCATTGAGTAGGCTTTTAATGGCCTTTTATAAACCGATAAAATAATTCAAAATAGCTGAGGCAGTGAAGCTATCACTATTTTTTTATGGCAAAACAGAAAGGATTTGCAAATCCCCAACAAGGAGGCGTAAAGAAACCTAAGTGCTGCCTCTGGAGAAGCAGGAAAACAAGTAGACGGATTACAAATCCATGGAAAAGAGTTCGGGATTGCAAATCCTTTGGATAAGAATTCGGGATTACAAATCCCGAATAGCGAGAGGGGTTCGGGATTACAAATCCCAAACAGCGAGTGGGATTATCGGGACCCGAACAGTAAGAGTTCGGGATTGCTCCCGAATATCGGGACCCGAACAGCGGGGTTCGAGATTACAAATCCCGAACAGCGGGGTTCGGGATTACAAATCCCGAATAGCGAGAGATTACAAATCCCGAACAGCGAGTGTTTTGGAGTTTATGGCACAAGTCAGGAGACTTGCGCCAGTGGGGAGGTCAGGTGACCTTTCCGTCTTCCAGGCAGTCTTGCGCCAGTCCAAACGTATTGAGAAGGTTTACATCAGCAATGACCTGCCCTATCTCGGACATCTACCATTCACATAAATTGCAACAAACCCGCAAAACTTCCAGCCTGTTGTTTAGTTATCAAATTGAGGATAAGGTTTTTGAATATAATCCTAAATACCCATCATTTTCAATCAGAATGATCTTTTAGCCTTACCAAAAAACAGATTAAATGAATTTTCAGATGAATCGTGCTGCCCGAATTTTCACCTTCTTTTTTATTCTTCTCCTAAGTCACCCTGTCTTTTCACAGGATTTGACCGTGACCGGAAAGCTGATTGACGGGACTACCAACAAACCCATAGAATTTGCCCAAGTGGCGATTTTTGAAAAGGAGGATTCTCCCCAACCCATCACCTATTCTGATACGGATCTGGATGGAAAATTTACCCTGAAGGTAAAACCGGGAACCTACACGCTGAAAGCCTTTTTTATTGGCTATTCAGATTTTGAACTAAACGGAGTGGACATCAAATCTTCCACTGATTTGGGAGCTTTGGCCCTTCAAAGCGAAAACCAAAACCTCGAAGAAGTGGTCGTGGAGACTAGCAAACTTCCCGTGCGAACCAGCATGGAAGGCATTACCATCACTCCCGAAAATAACCTGGCCAATACCGGAGGCACTTTGCTGGACATCCTCCGAAACACTCCTTCCATTTCAGTGGCCGAAGACGGCAGCATTTCTCTAAGGGGAAGCACCGGTACCAATATTTTGATCAACGGACGCAACTCCTCTTTGACCCAAAACCTGGATCAACTGCCCGCGAGTGCGGTGGAAGAAATCCGTGTGATCAATAATCCCAACGCCCGATACGATGCCGAGGCAGAGGCCGGTGTTATTGATATTATCCTGAAAAAGGGTGAGGAACTGGGTACTCATGGAGGTTTGGAAGCCACCTACGGCACCCGAAGCCGAACCAATCTCGGAGCAAGAATTAATCGCAGAGGTTTCCGCTGGAATACTTTTGCAGGATATAACTACCGGGATTGGAAAGATGTAGGAACGAGAACTTCCACCCGGGTGCTTTTCGAAGAGGAAGAAACACTCAGTCAAACAACCGACAACAGTCGAAGAAATGCCGGGCATAATTTCAATATGGGAGCGGATTTCTACTTTGGAAACAGTGTCATCAGCTACGAAGGCGTCTTCCAATCCAGCCTAGACCGACAGACCAATACTCTGTTTGCTGAGTTGGAACGACCCGGACTGGAAGGAGGAAGCTTCGACTATGTACGGAGAAATGACGAAACCGAATCAGATGATGGATTTGACAATGCACTGATCTTTGATCATAATTTCGGGGAAAAAGGACATACACTCCGGGCTACCATTAGCCATTCTTACCGAAACCAGTTCAAAACCCAGAATATCTCCATATTCAATGGAACCCTGAATCCCCTGCCTGAAAATCAAACCGGGAGAGAAAGGGCCTTTACGGATGAGGTGCGGAATATCTCTGTAGCACAAGTGGACTATGTCCGCCCCCTTGACGAGGCCAAGTTGGAGTTGGGACTGAAATCAACCATCCGGGAGTTTGACAATGATTATCGCTACCTGCGATTCCAGGAAGGTTCTCAAGACTTTGTAGAAGACCCTGCGATCAGCAATCGCTTTATCTATCAGGATCAAATCCATGCTGGATATGGAGTCTACTCAGGGAAAAAGAATAAGCTGGAATATGCGCTCGGACTACGAGGTGAATACACTCGGGTAGATACTTATCTGGCAAATACAGGAGAGGAAAATGTACAGGACTACTTCAATCTCTTCCCTTCTGTACAAGGGCTATATAATTTGAATGAGACGCATGCTCTAAAATTCACCTACAGCAGAAGAATCGATAGACCAACAGCATGGAGATTAAATCCCTTCCCTGATATCACGGATAGCCTCAATGTGCGTAGGGGGAATCCCGATCTTCAACCTGAATTGATCAATTCATTCGAGTTTGGGCATTTGGCCAACTTTAAAAAATCGAGTTTGACCACCAACCTCTTTTACCGACAGGTCAATGGGCAATTGGACTTTATCACCATCGTGGAAGATGGAATCTCCTATTCTCAACCAGACAACCTACTATCCTCTGAGTCTTATGGGGTGGAGCTAATCGGGACTTCTGAGGTGAACGATTGGTATTCGATGAACGGGAGCTTTACTCTCTTCAGAATCGTAGTGGACGGATCCAATATTTCGGAGGAGTTTACCAATTCGGGTTTTTCCTGGAATGTCAAATGGACCCAGGACTTCAAGCTACCCAAAGGTTTTAATTTCCAAATTGCTGCCAATTACGAAGCTCCAGAGATTGAAGCTCAGGGTCGGGATTTAGCCCAGTATTTTGTGGACATGAGTTTGCAGAAAGGATTTTTGAAAGACAAAGGAAATCTCACGCTGAGTGTCAGAGATGTTTTTGACACCAGAAGGTTTGCAGGAAATGCCCTGACCAATACTTTTTCTCAGGAATTCACTTCCAAGCAGGAGACAAGAATAGTGCTGCTATCGGCGAGATATAGCTTTTGATTAGTCCAAAGGAGATGGACCATCGAAAAATCCTCCTTCTGGAAAAGCAGGATAACAAGTGAGACGTCATCGCGAGAAGCAAATCCTTCTTTATGACTTTATTAATTAGCTTCTGCTTCGAAGCGATCTCTTACTTTTTAAAAAAGATAGCTTCGGGGAGGCAGGCTTAGTTTAAAAAGTAAGATACTACACTCCCCTCCCGCCACGGCGGACAGGCGCAATGACTGAAAGGGAACTGAATAACAGAGTGAAACGTCATCGCGAGAATCAAATCCTTCTTTATGACTTTATCAATTAGCTTCTGCTTCGAAGCGATCTCTTACTTTTCAAAAAAGATTGCTTCAGGAAGGGGGACTTAGTTTAAAAAGTAAGATACTACACTCCCCTCCCGCCACGGCGCACAGGCGCAATGACGGAACCAGAACTGAATAAAAGAGCGGAACGTCATCGCGAGAAGCAAATCCTTCTTTATGACTAGATCAATTAGCTTCTGCTTCGAAGCGATCTCTTACTTTTTAAAAAAGATAGCTTCGGGGAGGCAGGTGTATTCATTATTTATTCGACCTCAACTTCTCCCCTCCCGCCACGGGGGACATGCGCAGTGACGGAACCAGAACTGAATAAAAGAGCGGAACGTCATCGCGAGAAGCAAAACCTTCTTTATGATTAGATCAATTAGCTTCTGCTTCGAAGCGATCTCTTACTTTTCAAAAAAGATTGCTTCAGGAAGGGGGACTTAGTTTAAAAAGTAAGATACTACACTCCCCTCCCGCCACGGCGGACAGGCGCAATGACTGAAAGGGAACTGAATAACAGAGTGATACGTCTTCGCGAGAAGCAAATCCTTCTTTATGACTTTATCAATTAGCTTCTGCTTCGAAGCGATCTCTAGCTTTTTAAAGATTGCTTCGGGAAGGGGGGGCTAAACAAAAAATCCTGCTTCTGGAGAAGCAGGATAACAACTAGACGGATTACAAATCCTTGGATAGGAGTTCGGTTTTACCCCCCCCCCCTAGCCCTCCGCCGCGGCGGAGAGGAGTTGGGTACGATAGATCCTGCGGATCGGAAATCCTGCTTCTGGAGAAGCAGAACGGTGAGTAATGCATTGGGATTGAAAATCCCTGAAAATAAAAAGGCCGAATTGCTCCCGTACGGCTGTCGTGATCGGCCTAGCGGAAAGAAAAGACCGCGGGGACGGGAAATGACCCCAATGGGGTCAAACTATTAATAACCCTGCCTTTGCCGTCAGGCAGGCCCGGGTGTGGTTCGACTAAGCTCACCAACCACAACCCGGGGAAAAACTGCACCCTCACCACCAGCGCTGGCCATGTATCTCGATATGGAACCAAAAAGTCAGTGCCAGCAAGAGGAAAGAAATCTCTCGCAAAGACGGTAAGGCGCTAAGAGATCTAAATCCTGCTTCTGGAGAAGCAGAACAACAAGATAACAAGTAGACGGATTACAAATCCCGGGGATAAAAGTTCGGGATTGCTCCCGATATTTATCGGGACCCGAACAGCGGTGAAATCCCGAACAGCGGTAGCGGAGCAAAGGACGGAACGCTTCTAATAAAAAATCCTGCTTCTGGAGAAGCAGGATAACATCTAGACGGATTACAAATCCTTGGATAATAGTTCGGGATTGCTCCCGGTTATCGGGATCCGAACAGCGGGCACTGAGTTCCGGAGTTTTAATCCTTACTCAGTGTCATTTGAAAATTGACTTTATCAACCGAGGAAATCTATCCTCACTTATCAATTAATCGAACAAATCGAATTTCAATCCAAAATTGAACCTTGCATTGTAAAATTCTTCCTGCATGGTTCTTTCTGCGATTCCTTGATAATATCTCAATGGCTGATTGGTCAGGTTATTTCCTTCCACAAAGACTCTCCATTTTGGAGTGATCGCATAAGAAGCATTGACATCCAGGAAGGTCTGCTTGTCATAATATCGGTCTTCAAATCCTTCTCCTCCCAATTCATCCAAATAATCGGAAGCATAGTTGAGAGAAACCCGAACTACCAATCGCTTATTTTCATAGGAAAGGGATGCATTAAACATATTCCCTGCAGTTCCGGGAAGCTGAAGGTCTTCCCCATCTCTGTCTTCTATTCCCGTAGTGCTTGATCGGGTAAAGGTATAATTGAGGTATATACCGAAGTTTTTCAAAAACTGTCGCTGAAAAGAGGCCTCCAACCCATAGACAGTGGCAGTTCCCCCGTTTTCAGGTCGGGAATACTGAAGGTCGGAACCAAACTGAGGGTCAGTAAATCCCTGAGTGGTAATCGTGTAAACGAAGTCATCAATATCCTTATAAAAGGCACCCCCGGAAATCAAACCCACATTCTCATAGTAGCGCTCGGCCATCAAGTCAAAATTCATGGAAGTGGCCGCCTTCAAATTGGGATTCCCTCTTTCCAACTCCTCATCTTCTGGGCTAAATGCCGCATAAGGTACCAAATCAAAATAATTGGGTCTGGCGATGGTATTGGTCCAGGCAAATCGAAGGACCGTGTTTTCACTAGGATCAAACTTCAAGTGCACACCGGGTAATACATTGGTATAATTTTGAGATCCAGCCGCAGGAGATACGGTTTCGTTGTCGATGTCAAAAATATTTCCCTCGTAATTTATGGAAGTATTTTCCACCCGAACTCCGGCTATCAAAGAAAACTTATCACTGACTTGATGGTCTGCCATCACAAAAGCTCCAGTGATGTTTTCTCTGGCATTGTAATTCCCCGGAACATATTCTTCCAAAAGGTCTGTTTCCTCAAATTCTCCTGAGTTTTTCAGATTCAACCCTCCCAAGAATTTGGGATCAACAAATGTTCCCACCGCATATTGGGAACCTGCAAGGTAATTGGGATCTGAGTAATTCTGATTGGGAACATCCCCAAGAGTAGCACCGAAAGAGTCCTCATCCAAAGGCTCATATTCGAAGAAATTATTTGAGCGATCTTTGGTTTTTCCCCGGTATCTAGCACCAAACTGCAGAATTCCTTTATCTGAATAGGGCAATTTGAAATCCAAGCGGGCATTCAAATCCTCATCAAAGGTCAAACCATACTGTTCGGATAATCCGTTAAATCCTATGGTCAAATTATCTGCTGGATTACTCAAGATGGCCAAAGGTTTTCTGGGATTGCTAACATCTACTCTTACATTTTGACCAGAGGACCGGTAGGAAATGTAACGCTCATTCGGTCTTTCCTCAGACGCTCTTGCATAGGTGACATTCCAGTCTATTTTCAATTTTTGAAACAGGTGATCACCACCCAAAGTGAGGTTATACACCCGCTGATCTTCCAATCGGGCTGCCTTGATTCGATCATTATCCAATCCACCCTTTGTCTCAAACTCCACTCTTCCAAACGTCTGATATACTCCTGGAGAAGTTTGGGTATAATCCCCATCATCAAATGAATCATCTAGACGACCGACTCTCATCCGAAATCGGTTTTCCCAATCGTCACGTTGATTGTACATCCCCGAAAGGAAAATCTTATGGTTTTTGCTCAGCTCATAGTCCAAAGCCAAAGTAGCTGATCTCCTCACCCTTTGTACCCGATACTCGCGGATGTCGAATTCTTCGAGCACAGTACCATTGTCCGATTCGTACCAAACTGCCTCAATATTATCTGAACCAAAATTATGGTTGTTGTAGGACCCTGATAAAATAACTCCCAGCTTATTGTCCAAGAATCGGTTGCCTAATACCACAGCACCAGTCCAAATTGGCTTATTGGAAAGCAAATTGATCCCAGAAGCTGCTGTACCGGATATTCTCAGCCCGTTAGGCGCCTGACGGGTAACCAAATTGACCGAACCCCCAATGGCATCCGCATCCATATTGGGAAGGACTGCTTTGTTCACTTCTATGGTTTGGATCATATCAGAAGGAATCAAATCCATTTGGACATTTCGGTTGTCCCCTTCCGCAGATGGAATTCGCTCTCCGTTGAGCGTCACCGAATTCAATTGAGGAGCCATACCCCGGATGATGATATTTCTAGCTTCCCCTTGGTCGTTTTGCATGGTAATCCCGGGAATTCGCTTCAATGCATCTCCGATATTGGCATCAGGAAAGCGCCCTATTTGATCTGAGGACACAATATTGGTGATGTTCGCATTGTTCTTTTGCTGATTCAAGGCCCGAGCTTGGCCTTTCAGACGATCTCCGAATACCACAAACTCAGCTCCTTCCAATGCTCCCTCTGTCAATTCAAATCTTAAAGTGGCAGTACCCCCATCGGTGATTTCAAACTCCTTTTCCTGAGTCATATACCCCAAATAGGTAACCTGAAGGGTGTAAGAACCGGACTCTAAATTCAGAATAGAAAATTCCCCGTTTTGATTGGTGACCGTACCGATCCGGGTTCCTTTGATGATCAAGTTTGCTCCCGGTAGAGAGAGGTTTTGTTCATCAACCACCTTTCCTTTCAGGATTCCTTGGGAATAAGCGGCCAAGGTTGTAGCCATTATTCCGCAGATTAGCAGTAGAAACTTTTTCATAATTATTTTTTCAGTTGTTGTTTTTCGATTTCATTTATCAAGTCTTCCCAGCGATAGATTTGGAAGGTCTTATCGTCAGACATGGCTACAAAAAGCCCTTGCGGAAAATCCTGGCCCAAAGCCTTCTGAGTCACTTCGGAACCATCACTTGACACAGTAGAGAGGGGTAGCTTCGCTAAAAGAGGATGGCTGTGAGGATTGGAAGACTCCCCTTCTCTTGGGAATACCTGAAAAAGATTTGCGCCCTGATCAGACACCAAAATATACCCGGTGGTAGGCCCGGATTTATAAATGCTGATCCCTTCATGGTCATCAGCGAATCCTTCCTGCCCAAAAAATGCCAACTCCTCATTTCCTTGGTCCGGTTCGGCAGCATATTTTCTAACTCCAACCCCTTCATCGGAATAGTAGATATATCCCAATTCAGAATCGACTGCAATTGCTTCTATTTCTTTTAAACCGGAATAGTTTCCAAACTTCCGTACCAGCCTAAGCCCCAGGGTTCCGGAATTATCAACCATCTCATACTGCCAAAGGTAAGTGCCGTCGGTGGGTCCATTTTTCCGTCCGGCGATCACATAGGATTTTCTAGTTTTAGGACTTTGATAGATTGCCACTCCCATTAAATCCCTGTAATCCGGCCCAGACTCCCCTTCGAAAATTGAAATGCCTCCCGGTACTACCTCCTGCATATCCGGCAGTGAAAAAAATCGGAGTTTGGAGGTAATCCTTTCCCCTGTGACGGCAAAGTCCAGTCGAATATCTCCCAAGGCAAACCCGTACCCTACATCTACATTGTTTGGTCTTTGGATACCCTTTCGGATCAAGGAGTCAATGACCTTTCCTTTAAGGTCAAAAACATATAATCCCCCAAGGGAGTCCTTATCCGTACCGATAATCAGGCTTTGTGAAGGATCTTCGCGATTAATCCAAATAGCAGGATCGTCCGTATCGTATGCCACTGGTTCGGTGATGTACACCGGTTTGATTAGAATTGAATCAGCACTGATTTCAGTGGTCTGATCCTTTTGGGAAGAGCTGCAGGAAAAGAGGAAAAACATCCCCAATCCCAACAGATTGCCTGTGTAAAAACGACGCATTTTAATTGATTTTGTGATGGGACAAACCTAGGTGAGCCAAGTCTTCCACCCTATTAAATGCCGTTAGCAAATAAGCAACAGCGCTCAAATCAAGCGTTAACAAAAAAGAAACAAGTTGCAAGTATTTTGTATTTAAAAAATTGATTTTCAGATAATTAACAGAGATTAATTCTGGATTATCAAATTGTGATTCATAGACAATGAATGTACTGCTGTAAGTTTTCCCCTTTGCCCAAACCCAGTTTTTTGCGGAGTCTATATCTGGAAATGCGCAGACTTTCCAAAGATATTCCCAGGGTAGAAGCCATCTCTTTGGAGTTGAGGTTCATCCGGATCAGACTGGCCAGCTTTATCTCGGATGGAGTCAGTTCCACCCCTTTTTTGGAAAGGGATTTGAAAAAATCCTGGTGGACCTTTTCAAAGCTTTCCTTGAAATCCTCCCAGTCGGCATCTTGAGTGAAATTATAATCTATCTGTTTGATCAGATTCCTGACCTTTTTCTTTTGCTCTTTTGGTTCTGTTTCCAGAATCTGCTTGAGCTTTTTTCTAATCTCCTCAAGGATTTGATTTTTTTCCAAAAGATGGGCAGTCTGTGCTGCCAGGGCTTTTGCCTGAGATTCAACCTCCATGGACATCCTGGCCTCCAAGAGATTGATATTTTCCTTTTCACTTAGAATCAGCCTTTCTTTCACTGCAAGAAGTTTGTTCTGTTGAAGAAGCAACTCATTCCCAGCTTTGATTTTCAGTTTTTGTCGATTAAAAATGACCAAGCCCAGAGAAAAAGCCAAGACCAGCAATCCCGCCATCAACCCCTTGATTTTGGAATCCACAAGGGAGAGTTGGTTTAGCTGATCGATCTGATTTTTTTGTTCTTTCAGCCGATATTGAGCCTCATGAAAAGAAAACTGCCGGGCTGTCTCCACTGAAAAAATCTCTTCATCCAGTTTTCTGGCTTTTTCCAGACTGAAATAGGCGGAATCGGATTGGTTCAATCCCTGAAAAGCTTTGGAAATATCTACCCATGCGCTTTTTTGTTGGTAGATATTGCTCTGATTTTGACTGATTCTGAGGGCTAGTTCACTATACTTTTTTGCTTCTTGGTAGCGTCCAGTCTTTCGGTGTACATCGCCAAGATTATTATAAATACCCGGAAGATGAGTGCTGTCCTGCACACTGAGTGCAGTCTGTAGTGCCTTTTCAAAATAATACCCTGCGGAATCGTACTGCTCCAAATCCTCGTAAATACTTCCCAAATTCTCCAAGATAAAGACTGAGATCAGGGACAGTTCGGGCGATTGAGAGAGTTTGAAGGCTTCCAGCTGAAAAGATATGGCTTCCTCATACTCCTTTTTTTTCTCCAGCCTAGCTCCAATCAATGCCATGGTCTTTGCCATTTCTTCTGGATTGCCTTCTTCTCTGAACACTTCAAGGGCCAGATAATGCCTATCTAGAGAAGAGTCTATACCCTTGGTTCGATAGTACAATTCACCCAGATAATTGTGGTTTTTAGCCAGACAGGATGTACAAGAAGATTCTTCCAACAAGTCCTCTGCTTCATAAAGCATAGCTTGCGCTTCCTGAAAAAGCCCCATTTCAAGCAAAATCTTACCCCTTAAAACCTGAATCAAGCCTCTTTCGAGTGATGAGTTTTGAGGAATGGAGTCCAAAAGCTGCGAGAGACCTGTAAATGATTCTACCGGGTTTTGCGAACTTCTTTTTTCCCATTTCTCAAAATCAAAGGCTTGAAATACCTCTTTTTGAGGAAAAAACTGGAGTAAGAAAAGAAAGAGAAAGATTTTCATTGAGCAATATGAAAATCTGGTTTGATGCTGGAGTTAAGAAAAAGTTGTCTTTTTGTTTTTTGGGTAAAACTGAAAAACCCTCGAACAGCAGTGTAATTGCATGAAGATTGAAAATCCGTGAAAATAAAAAGGCCAAATCGCTCCCTTAGGGCTGTCTGGATCGGCCTAGCGGATATTTACCCCCCTAACCCTCCGCCGCGGCGGAGAGGAGTTGGACACGATAGATCCTGTGGATCGGAGGTTTGGAGTATAAAGGAATTAATGAACAAGCCTGTCCTCAGCAGGCATGTCAGGAGCTGTCCGTAGGTAAGGCGGAATTGCGCCAGTGGGGTATTTACCCCCCCCTAGCCCTCCGCCACGGCGGAGAGGAGTTGGATACGGCAAATCCTGTGGATCGCAGGATTCGTCTGCAGGTCAGCAGACCTGTCTGTCCGCTAGGTGGGCTTGCGGCAATGTGCGTACTGATGGAATGACCCTGGAAGGGTCAAATTATTAATAACCCCGGGTAAGGAGGAACGACGAAACCCGGGGTAAAAGACTAAACTTACTTACCAGCGCTGGCCATGGATCTCGATCTGGAAACCAAAAGTCTGGGCCAGCAAGAGGAAAGAAATCTCTCGCAAAGACGGTAAGACGCAAAGAGACCTAAGTCCTGCTTCTGGAGAAGAAGAATAGAGAGTATGGGAGTTTGGGGGTTTGGGAGTTTGGAGGTATGGGAGGATGGGAGTTCTGGTGTATGGGTATATGGGAGAATAGAAAATGTCTCTCGCAAAGACGGTGAAACGCAAAGTGAGCTAAGTCCTGCTTCTGGAGAAGCAGGATAGCAAGTAAAAACATTGGGATCAGCGGTGATGACCCTAAAAGGGTCAAACATTTCAGTAGCCATGGGTTTTAACCCATGGATTTTTGGATAAGGCAAATCATCAGCGCTGGCCATGTATCTCGATCTGGAAACCAAAAGTCAGTGCCAGCAAGAGGAAAGAAATCTCTCGCAAAGACGGTAAGGCGCTAAGAGATCTAAATCCTGCTTCTGGAGAAGCAGAACAGCGAGGAGGGCTTGCGACGGTGTGGGCCTTAAACAAAAAATCCTGCTTCTGGAGAAGCAGGATAACAAGTAGATGGATTACAAATCCCTAGGATAAAAGTTCGGGATTGCAAATCCCGAACAGCCGTGTCTCGAACAGCGGGGTAACTATCTCTCCGACAAGTAGGATAGCACCAATGTGCGTACTGATGGAATGACCC
Organism: Algoriphagus taiwanensis; assembly: GCF_036245645.1. Taxonomy (NCBI): domain Bacteria; kingdom Pseudomonadati; phylum Bacteroidota; class Cytophagia; order Cytophagales; family Cyclobacteriaceae; genus Algoriphagus; species Algoriphagus taiwanensis. The sequence goes on from NZ_BTPE01000020.1 coordinate 28,477, forward strand.
TATAAGGGTCAAACTTTTCAATAGCCATGGGTTTTAACCCATGGATTTTTGAATAAGGCAAATCATCAGCGCTGGCCATGTATCTCGATCTGGAAACCAAAAGTCAGTGCCAGCAAGAGGAAAGAAATCTCTCGCAAAGACGGTAAGACGCAAAGAGACCTAAGTCCTGCTTCTGGAGAAGCAGAACAGCGAGGAGGGCTTGCGACAGTGTGGGCCTTAAACAAAAAATCCTGCTTCTGGAGAAGCAGGATAACAAGTAGACGGATTACAAATCCCTAGAAATAGGTTCGGGATTGCTCCCGATTATCGGGACTCGAACAGCAGAATAAAAGGCCGAATTGCTCCCGAACGGCTGTCAGGATCGGCCCTTATTAAAATTACTTTGCAAAATCTCTTTTTAATACTTCTTTCAGATTGGTAGGGACACGTCCCAAAATCTTTTCCACATCGGGTGAAAGGTGGGCAACTGTACCTGATTTGATCATTCCATAAACAGAAATCATGTAATCAGCAATAAAATCAGGAGCTCCTCCGGCTTTCAAAGCGGACCGAAATGCCTCCTCGCTGGGGTTGGGATATACAATATGCTTTCCAAGAACCTCAGTCAATATTTCCGCAGCCTCATAAAAGTCAAGCAATTGTGGACCAGTTAACCGGTAAGTCCTTCGAGTGTGCCCCACTTCCGTCAGGACCTTGGCTGCCACAGAGGCAATATCCTGGACATCTACAAAACCCGCTTTTCCATCGCCTGCCACGTTGAAGGTAATGCCTCGCTCCATCAGATTTTCAAACTCAAAATTTTTGAAATTTTGGGCGAAAAAGGAAGGTTGCAGAATCGTATAGTCAAAATGATTCTCCTTCAGGTGATTTTCAATGATAAAGTGAAAAGCCAAATCTCCTTTCAGACTTTCATTACCCATTGCCGAAAGATACACGACTCTGAGTATGCCTTTGGATTGGAGGAAATCAAGAAAAGGGAGAATGATAGTTTCCATATTCAGGGTCAATGGAGGCCCCAAAAGGAAAACTTGATCCACATTTTCGGTTGCTTGTTCGTAAGTTGATTGGTCGGTAAAATCAAATTTCACCCAATCCACTTTGGAGATATCCAAGACGGATTTCGCTTTCTCAAAGTCCCGGGTACCTGCAACAAAATTGAGATTGGATTCCTGCAATAGCTTCACTAGGGACTGTCCAATAGTCCCTGTAGATCCGGTAATTAAAATTTTCTTGTTCATTGTTCTGATAGTTATTTTTAATGGTTACTTTTAGTAACTCAAATGTAAAAAGTAACTTTATCCCAAGAAAGAAGGCACAATGAATACACCAAGTATCCCGGAAGTAACTAATGCTGAGTCAGAAGCAGATAAAACCGGAGAAAAAATGAAAATAATTTTGAATCTGGCGAGGGACCTCAACCAATTCTGTCCCGTACGGGATGTGGTACACCGGATCAGTGATAAATGGAGCCTACTTTCGATTTTGGCTTTGGGTACCCACGGCACCTTGCGGTTTAATCAATTAAAAAAGGAAATTGGAGATGTATCCCAACGGATGCTCACCGTAACCCTTAGAAATCTGGAAGAAGATGGATTTATCAGCAGAAAAATATACGCGGAGGTTCCTCCACGGGTAGAGTATAAGCTGACCGAAATGGGTCAAGGCCTGATGGAGCAGACCTTACAATTAGCGGATTGGGCTAATAAGCAGCTCCCTCAAATTATTGCGAGTCGAAATAAATTCAGAAATCTCCGGTGAGTAAGCTTGGAAAAGCTAAATGATCAATGTTCATCCCGATAAATCAGGTCAAATTCAAGGGGAAAAGCAATGAGATTGCAAATTCAGAATAGCGGAGCTGGCCCAGTTTCTCGATCAGGAAACAAAAAGTCTGTGCCAGCAAGACCTAGTGCGCCGTGGCGGATGGAAAGAATTCTCTCGCAAAGACGGTAAGGCGCAAAGAATTTTAAGTCCTGCTTCTGGAGAAGCAAAACGGTAAATAAATGCATGGGGATTGCAAATCCCTGAAAATAAAAAGGCGAATTGCTCCCTTACGGCTGTCGGGATCGGCCTAGCGGAGGCCTTAAATAAAAAATCCTGCTTCTGGAGAAGCAGGATAACAAGAAGTTGGATTACAAATCCTTGGATAAGAGTTCGGGATTGCAAATCCCGAACAGCGGGAATAACAAGAAGGTGGATTGCAAATCCCGAGAATGAAAGTTCGAGATTACAAATCTCGAACAGCAGTTCCACCAGGCGAGCTTGCGCCAAAATGGGTAATAAAAAAACCCGAACAGGATTCCTGCCCGGGTTTTTAATCTTTATTTGACTTTACTTAAAATCCTCTCCTCCAATTTGGATTCATCCACAGTCAGCTGACAGATGCTGACCAGAATGGTCCCGGCGGTAATGGCATAGCCTGCCACCTCCTGAATAATTTCCGGAACAGTACCCGGGGCGGTCATCACTGCCAATCCTGCAGCTGCAATCCACAATCCCAGCTTTCTGAGTATCTGGAAGAAGGGTGGAGTCGGTGCCTGGACTCGCTCCCTGATTTCATTGATTAGATCCATTTGATTTTTTTTTGATGTTAATCTTTCCTCTGAAAAGAATGCCTTGCATTCCTGAACAACTGCTTCTTTACCAAAAGCAGTACCTCGGAGATCCTTTCGATTTCTGCACTCAAGCTTTCCTGACGAAGTTTGAGATCGAGAAAATCTCCCTGCAAAGTCCTGAAATCCTGAATCAGGAACTTCAGAAAAAAGGCGATGACCGATAGCAACAGCGAAAGGATCGCCCCTGTGAGCATCAAGAGAAGTTGGGAATCTGACATGGCTCAATAGAGTAAGGGATACCCATGCCCACCACTTGCATTTCGACCACTTCACCCCTTTCCCAGAGTTCGCCCAATTCCTCGAGCAACTTCTGAAAAGCCAAGCGGGTAAAGGTGGGTTTCCCATCTGCATTGAATTCGGTGAAGGGTCCCATCTCAGCTGTATCGGGTAAATGGTCGGGTTGGATATGCCGAATAATAGCATTCTCTCCTACTCGGATTTCCCATCCTCTATCCTCTGTATGCCTAGGCTCCAGCTCATAAACACCTTCATCTATGCAATGCCTGTGTGGGGAATAGCAGGATTTGGGAGCTTCCCGGATGCAACAGAGCAGCCGACTTCCCAGGTAAAGCCTCCCCAGCGTTTGCCGGGGAGTATACCTGCGTTTGAGCAGGAGACGCATTAGCTTGTTTTGCTGGTATCCAGAATTTTGGCAGCGTTGTGGGCGCCATTGTTGATGGCGTACTCCACTCCATTGACAATCTGGATAAACTCTACTGTCAGCAAATACACGAAATGCGTTCCGCTCAGCTGTCCTTTATCCACAGAAAGAGATTGAGCTTCGGAGGTTTCCAACACGGAAAGGGCACCTGTGCCAGTGGCGGAAACCGTGCGGATACCGGAGTCAAAGTCCACTGCAACACCGGTAGCAGAAAGCCGGTAATGGGTAGCCCCGTTTGGAATGGCAATCATATCCCCCGGTACAAAAGCAGGGATTTGAACTTGCCAGGCGCTGGGAGAATCGGCAGTTTGGATATCAAAGAAGAGGGTACTGCTCAGGGATGATCCTGCATTCAGTTCCATATCTTTCAAGAGATCCCAATTCCCCAATTTGACTCTTCGGTCTCCTCTTACGCTGGATTCATCTGACTTCAGGACCTGCATCATCACCTGGGTAATGCGCAGATTAAGCCGCTTGTCTCCGATTTTGGAAATCACCGGTCTCAGGGCATCCCGAAGCAACTTCGATGAGTTGGCATTGTCGGTAAACTCCCGGATATTTTCCCGGGTCCGGGCAAATCGTGGATCATTCATGATCCTGGATTTTTCAACCCCGCCTTTTTCCCGGGCGAGGTATCCGTCTTTGGTTTTATAAAAGGACAATCTCCCGATTGGCCCTTTTAAGGTTATTACTCCTGTTTGCTTTGCCATAAGTATATGGGTTTTGGTGAAACATGGAGCTAAGGTGAATCACAAAGAACTGACTATCAATTGAATGTGCGGATTTGACGGATTTGACGGATAAATGCGCTAAATCCGCTTTTGACCTATGGAAAATGTACAACTAGAAAAAGTAGAATGGGAGAAAATGCGCCAATCTATTCCAAACGAAAGAAAAGGATTATATCGAGCCCAAAAATCGAATATCAGAGAATTCTTGTTTGCTCTTTTGGACAGTACAGAATCCACCAAAAATATATACTTCAGCTTCACTTGAAACTTTCCAAGGTAAGGTTACCAATTGTGATCCTTCTTTTCTGTATTTACCCTCTGGTATAAAATGAACTAATTTTCGATTAGGAACATAGATAACAAGCACTAGCTTTTCATGCTGTTTCCAGAAGTCAGTATCTGAGCCTGCATCCCAGGAAATTTCAAATAAGTCTGTAGACATCTTTCTTATTTGAATGCCTTCCAACTGGCTTAAATATCCTCTAAAGAGAAAGATTTTCTCCGGAATTATTTTGGGCTCCCCATCAACATTTTCAATGGCATTTTTTAAAACCCAGCTTAAGGAAGAATTTACTCCGTCTTCTTTTTTAGAAGAAGAGTCTTTATAAAAATGATCTAGAACTCTACGAAGGGGGGCTATAAATTTTTGACCTATTGAGAATGCTTTTTGCTGAAATATTTGCTGCTCTGTTGGGGTGTATTTTCTTGGGCCAGGTTTTTGGCGGACAACTGTCTTCCCATTTCGCTTATAGAAAACCAAATTTCCCAAACTACCGGTCATTCCTTCAAGAAAACCATTATTGATCCGTGCCATATTCTTTTTTGTTTGAACGTAAAAACCAATTAATCATCGAATGATAATATCTTCCTTTACTCTACTCTATTTTTCCCTATCCAAAACCTTGTTCTCTACCAATTTTAACCCACTCTGAGGCCATGAAATTAATGGCAGACTGGGATAAGACTGGGATGAAACCCGGAGGAGAAAAAGGATTAAGGATGTCATTGGGTAGGGAAATTTTTTGGGGTTTTAACCTTGGATTTGGAATTTTATAGAATTGTATATGGTGCGTAGCCTGAGAGAATGTTATGTGATGTAGGGGTCAATTTTTTCTTTTGGAATCCCTGCAAACGCAGCAAACTCATCCACAGTCACAAACTGATGAGGTTCTTTTTGAAATGAGATTTTGATCTTCACAAGCAATCTCTGGGCATACCGCTCACTTCGCCCGGTTATGATTTGAACATCTTTGGGGAATATGATCAATCGCTTCTTTAACATAGTGACTATAGCTAAGCAAAAGATAAGGATCATGAGTATGACACACCATTAAGGTAGGAATCGTAACGAAGCGTGACCTCGTTAGACCAAAAAGCACAACCTCCCATAAGAAGCTTCAATCCTTCCACCCAAGATTTACACTCGGAGCAATCACCTAATATTTCAAGAAAAAGCAGGTTAATTTCTTTATGTAGCTTTTTTTGCTCTCCCTCCAAAAATTTCTGTGATCTGGCAATATTCCCATCAGACAGAAGGGCCATTATAATTAGCTCATTATGGAAATCTTTATTTTTGATTTCCTTATCTGCAGAAAGCAGATCATTGCTTAAACAAATCCATCGGGCAATTTTATGCTCCAAGATTTCTGAAAGGCACCCAGCCAACGGATTATGTTCGCCCTTTAATACTTGAAAAGAAAGGTAAACACCTGAAATATTTGGACGATTCATCTGATAATCAATAAGATCCGGAACAATCTTTGCCTCCTTATTCCTTTTTTCCCAAAGCTGTGCATTAAGAAAATTCTCCCAGTGACAGGACCATTGGACATACCAATCTTTTCTGAAGCTGGAGGGTAGCTCAGCATCCAATTCTATCCAAGTCAAGATAAAAGGATTACGGCCTAAATATTTTCTTCTATTCCCTGATATTCTCAGGGCTTTGATAAAGGATTGAAATTCATTCTCTGAGAGTTTTTCTTGAATATCATCCAAGATAAAAAGCCAAAGAAAGCATTTCATGATCCATTCCAGTCTATGTTTTGAGCATTGGGGGAATAGGTAGCCGGCGAAATAGTTGATTTTCTGAAGCTGAATTTTTGTCAATTCTTCATAGGAATGGACTATTTTTCTAGAAAATGCCCAACGCAGCACTTTTTGATCAAGCTCCTTAGTAAACCGATTTACTGCCACAGGAAATTGAATAGTTTCCATACCCTATATCATTTTGATTTTCGCTTATTTCGAATGACACTTCTCGTGGAGATATTGAAAAATGAACCTAAGTCAGGATTAGAAATCTCCCCGGCAAGGCCTTTAAACTCTTTCATCAGAATAGGATAACCGGTTTCAAATCCCATTTTACTGATCTCCAATACTCTAGCTTGGCGCTGGGTCACCCTTTGATTGACAGCCAAAGCTAACCGCATGATAAATATGTCTTTGGCTGTTAAATCCTGCTCATCGTCAAAGGAAAACTCCAGGTAAATGACTGGAGAAATTGCTTTGATTTCTGCATCACTGGGCTTTCCTGAACGATAGGAATCCAAATCAAAAACAGTGTCTGAAGGTTGATAAATAGCAAAGAGCCTAAGTCCTGAAGGAGTGGATCTATAATAACCTATAAACCCCTCACAGATATATCTGCTTACTTTATCTACCACACCCGCTTTTTTAAGAAATTCTCCCCGCTGTTTGTGGATAAGTTTAAGTTGAGGGATAACTAAGGAATAGGAATCTTTTGGGATGTGTATCAATTGCTCATAATCGGCAATCATCATCTCGATAAATCTCTCTTTCATAGCTGTTGGATTTAAAAGTTGACATATTTAAAAAGGAAGGTTATACTATAAATCACTGAATACAAACTAAAAGACAAGTGTTAATCTAGTGTTAACTAGGGCTGATTTCAAAATTTTCAACTGACTTTTTTAGTCTTGATTAATAAAAAGTGTCATTTGTCACTTTTTTTAAGAACATCCCTTTCATTGTGTCATCTGTCCTTTATCCAAATTCTGTAAGTTTCTACTTTTCAGACGGCTATACATAAATCTTAAGCCTGCCTTTTCCCATGAATCTAAAAATTCAAAATGTAAGAAAAACTAAGGTGAACACTCAGTGGATATTATCCGAAGCTTCTGGTTTGCTCATAGCTTTTGTATTCACCTATACCGCAATTGCCAAAATCTATGATTGGCAGGCTACCCGGCTAGCTATGTACAATCAGGTGATTCCGGATTGGTCGAAGGACTTGCTTCTTTATGGTATCCCTTTGATCGAGCTAATTGTAGCATTCATGCTACTGATCCCAAACTGGAGGAAAATAGGTTTTCTGGCAAGCCTGATTCTGATGCTGATCTTTACCGGCTATGTAGCTTGGGTATGGTTTGGACTGGCCGGGCGGGTTCCCTGTTCATGCGGGGGAATTATTTCTTCCCTGACTTGGGGACAGCATTTTGTTCTCAATTTGGGATTGATTGGGATTTCGGTACTGGGATTGAAGTTGGAAGTGGGGAAGTATGGGAGAGTAGGCAGTCGCAGTTTTCAGTAGGAAGGGAGTAGGGATTGGCCCCTAAGGGGTCTAACTTCTCAATACCTGTGTGCCTGGAGAGTAGCCATGGGTGTGGATCGACTTCGCTCACCAACCTCAACCCATGGATTTGGATGCGATGTATTAGTTGGGCGCTGGGGTAGGATCATGAACTGGAATAGAAACGTCAATGCCAGCGCAATGGAATCGGGTAGGTATTCGGGATTACAAATCCCTAAGGATAGTAGGGCCGGATTACAAATCCAACCCAGCTGAGGAGGTCTGTGGGGGCCCGCCAGCGGACGGGCAGGCACAGACCACGGGGAAAAAATAGAATGCCATTGCCGGGCAAATGTTGCTCAAATGGGAAACAGTTAATTCATAACCAAGAAAAGTAAAGATATCACGGTCAGTGATGCCACAAGGTGGTAGCCTGACAACAGCAGGGGGCGATACCTGATACGCGCGGATCAGTGTAAATCCGGCCGCCCCTCTCGGAAGGCCATAGCTGCGTGCAGGCAGTGAGATGGCCAAAGCGACCGGAGTTGAATCAGTTTCAAGTAAATCAACAAACCAAAATTATGAAAAAATCAGTTTTAAATCTCGTTCGAGGCGGTGTATTCGCCTTAGCTGCAATAGCGGCTTTCGCTTTTACGCAGCCTTTGCCAAACACCCCAGTTTTTGCTACACCTGATGGTGGACAAACCTGGGTCGAGGTCACCAACCTCGAAATCAATGAGGACTACGAATGTATTCCCGGAAGTGAAGCCTGTACCTTCAGTTCGCCTTCCATGGACGATCCTATTGGTCCTCAAAATCGAAAGTTTAGGCTTTTGTAAGCCAGCCTAGATTTAGGGGTAAGAGTCAAATCTTACCCCTTTTTTGCTTTTTAATAAAACTCAAGTTCCCTTGCAGGAATCGGCAAAAGGTATTTTTCAGAATTTGGTTCAAGCACATAAACAGTTCCCTCATAGGTTCTTTTCAAAGTTTGTTCAAACCGATCATCGCTATTAAACCGCCTTAAATCAGACCACCTGATTCCCCTAAATGGGAGTTCTTTTCTTCGTTCTTCCAATATGATACTAAGAGCTTGGCTTTCGCCTGTGAATTCGATAGGCTCCCAACCCTCCAACATTCGATTTTCCAACAATTGATTCAGTACCTCCTCCCCCTTCTTTAAATCCCCTGTCCTCACCAGTGATTCTGCATAATTCAGATAGCTTTCATTCAGGGATAATCCTCCAAACAAAGGCCTTCCACTTAAATAACTCCCGCGAAAATTGATAAATCCACTGGCTCGGGTAATGAAGAATAGCTCTTTTCTTAAATCAGTACTGTCATACAAATTGAGCAGTTCCGGAGAAATCTGAAATCCTGATTGTGAATTGAAATAGCTAGTACCCCCAACTCTGGCTAACCAAATCACCTCTGAGCTAAAGCGGGGAATCGGATAGGTCGCATTTTTATCCAAATCCTTGTAATCCAATAACTCACCACCCAAAGAAAGAACCTGCTCTGCGGCATTTTTTGCCAGCTCAAATTCCTCCCAATCCAGATAAACCCGAGACAAAAGTGCATACCCTGCCTGACGTGAGGGCCTCGACAAATAGGGAGTAAAACTTGGCAGCTTGGCAACTGCTTCCTCCAAATCTTCTCTGATCAATTCCCTAATCGCTTGTCTATCGGCCAGTTCAGGTCTGAATACCATAGATGTCCCTCTTCTGATGGGGATTTTCTGGCTAATCCCATCAGTTTCCAAGTTTGCTCCCTCCTGGAAAAGTGTACTGAGATTGAAGTAGGCAAACGCCCGGTAAAACAAGGCAGTTCCTTTCAATTCACTGACTTTGGAATTTCCTTGGTCCATCTTTTCCAAGGATTCCAAGGCTACATTTGCGATCTGAATTTGATTGTATAAATCCCTCCAATCAAAAATCAGATCATTTACCTCAAACGGTCTTGGCAACCATAAATAAAAGTTTTGTTCCAATAGATCCATCGAGGAAATCGCCTGATCATCTGCCACAAATTCATCTCCCATGACTACGGCTTGGGTTGGAAAATAATTCATAGACTCTGCATTATCCAACAATGCCTCCACCGCCTCTATTGAATCTGGCGTATCAATGGCTTTATTCGGTTTGACATCCAGATAGGACTCGCAGCTTGTCATTACCAATACCATTAGGGTAAGAAGAATATTTACTTTTTTCATTTTTTTTCAATTTGGAGTTAGAAATTCATTCGAAGTCCGAAAGCTGCGGACCTTAAAGGACGCATAGTGGGAAAATCAGGGTCCAAAGGATCAGAAGTGGCTTTCCAAAGAATACCCACATTGTTGAGATAGGTGAAAATCTCCAAACGCTGGAAGGGAAGTCCCGGGGAATTCACTTGGTCCCAAGCATATCCCAATCTGATATCCTGAAGCCGTATATGATCGCCCCGCTCGACCAATACAGAGGAGGACTGATAAAATGACTGACGAAGTGTGTTTAAACCTGCAGGTTGGGAAGGAATCTGAGTGATCAATTCATCTCCGGGTTCTCTCCACCTATCCGTGTAATCTGAATGGGAAATTTGCCCTCTGGAAAGAGCTGCATAGTCCACCGATCTCCTTCGATAGTAGTACCCCATCCGGTAGGACATATTGATGGAAAGTGACCAGCCTTTCCATTCAAAATCATTACGTATCGAACCAAAAAGGGTGGGTCTGGAAGATCCGTGAAACTTTAAAGTCTCCGGCGTCAATCCCCCGATTATCTGGGAATAGTTGTCTGAGAGTTCCCCATCCACAAACCCCAATGGATTTCCTGTATCGGGATCCAAACCTCCCCAAGGATAGGAATACACCGAAAACAGAGGTCGCCCTTCCTGTGGAACCACGTTTCCCGCTCCTCCGAGGTATTGTGAAATCGTCCGGGTCCCCTCAAAACTCAACACCTCATCCCTAATCCCACTCATCAGAAACTGGGTAGTCCATCGTATGGGTTTTACCAAATTGACCGTGTTGAGGACCAGATCAAAACCGGTGGTTTGGGTTTCCGAAAAATTGCCTCTCACCACATAGATGCCGTTGGAATCCGGAACCTCAGACTCTCCTATCAAATCCTCTCCTCGTTTGGAGTAAAATTCAAGACTACCACCTATCCTTCCGCTTTTGTTTTCAAAATCAAGCCCCAGATTAATTATTCTGATTTTCTCCCACCTTAGATTTGGATTGGGGGGATTGGTGATAAAGGCATTCCTTAATCCAGTCACATAAGGATGAAAGTTTTGGTAGAACAGCGTAGTAAAAGCAGTAGTGGATTTATCAATATTCCCATTATACCCGAAACTGGCCCTCAGCTTCAAATAGGGCAAGTATTCCATTCCATAAAACTCCTCCTCGCTGATCGTCCATCCCAGCCCAGTACTCCACAAGGGCACCCCACGCTGATTGGTCTCCACACCAAACAAGTTGGACATATCCCGCCTTGCACTCGCTGAAAAGGTATACCTGTTTCGGTAGGTGTAAGCCGCATTTCCGAAATAGGAAACATATCTATCCACCAATCCCGCATGATTGCCTTGATACGGGATCGTTTGGAGATTACCTTGATTTTGATACAAACGGAATTGGGAAATATAATCCACCGGTGAACTTAAACCCGTCGCATCATCATATCCATAGTATAGTGCCTGATCCGAGCGGGTTTGAAGGTCCCTCAACTCCCAACCTCCCAGGGCATTGATTTCATGGTTTTCACGGACCAAGCGATAACTCAAATTTGCCCTGAGATTATGGCTGAGAGAATTGGTGATTTGCTGGTTCAGGCGTCCTCCTCGGGGAATGGGAAAGGATAAATTTCCATCCGAATCCACTTGGGTAAAACTGTTGATCTGATGCCTTACTGCATACAAATCGGTGGTTTCTATATTCCGAGAAGTATTTTGGTTGTTCCAAAATTGGTACAATACCTGAGCCGTCAAACCTTCGGCAATCTTGTAAGTCAGTCCCAAATTGGCACGCCAATCCATGGCTGTGGTTAATTGATTTCTACGGTTGATTTCCTCCAAAGGAATAAATCTCCAGTCCAGAAGCTCGGAGTCTCGGGTACTTTCCACAAATCGGGTATTGAGCAAACCCACCACTGGGAGGGGATTGCCCTGACTATCAGCCAGTGATTCGTAAGGAAAAAGATCCGGCAAGGCGGTTTTTACGCTACGGTCTGATTTTGCCAAGGCAATACCTGTAGCTATATCCAGTTTACCTCCTAACAGCCTCCAATCCTGACGGGCATTCAGGGTGATTCTTCGGTTATCATTTCCGATGACATCTTCCAGATTGGAGTCCAATCCTCCCGAAAAATTAAATCGATACTTCTCCCCTCCTCCACTTACCTGAATGGCATTTTGAAATCTCATCTCAGGACGGTAATAGTGTCTGCTCAATTCCCTTCTGGAATCCTGAGTGGCAAATTGACTGAGTCTGTTATTGGCTTCCTCCTCACTAATGCGCCCCTCTCTGGCAGCCAATAAAGTTTCTACTACTGGGGAAACAGGCAATCGAGCGGCATTGGTAATTCTGGCATTATAAAACCCGGAATTGAAGAGATTTCTTTCCTGTTCTATAAAATCCCCTATATCCATCAAGGGTTGATAAAAAAGATCCTGCTCCTCAACCAAGGTCAGGTTGGATTGAAGCGAAACCTGAATGGGCTGATTGAAATTCCCTGATTTGGTGGTGATCACGATTACGCCATTTCCTGCCTGGGCTCCCCAGATAGATGCAGCCGCAGCATCCTTGAGGACGGTAATACTTGCCACATCATTGGGGTTGATATTTTCAATAGGTCCTTCATAGGGCAGATTATCAATAATTATCAAAGGCAGGGTATTTCCAAAAAGGGTGCTTCTTCCCCTAATACTGATCGGATCATTTAAAGCTCCTGTTCGATTAAAAATGAGTCCCGGAGTAACGTCTTCCAGTCGTTCCAAAACATTGGTAGAAACCCTTCGGTCTACGAGTTCCTGATCCAGAAAAGCAAAGGAACCCGTGGCCCTTTCTTTTGGAATTTGCTGATATCCTGTGGAAAGAACTTCTACCTGATCCAGCCCTATTTCTTCGGGTTCCATGAGAATATCCAGTTGAACCTGGCCTGACTGAACCTCTACTGTCTGCTGAACCATCTTGAATCCGATAAAACTGATCCTAAGCTCATAGATTCCAGGCTGGAGATTCAATGAAAATTTGCCTGTCTCGTCCGTAACGGCAGAAGTTTTGGGATTGACTACCAATACCAAGGCTCCGGGAACTGGAATTCCTGTGTCTTTTTCGAGTACAGTTCCGGAAATGCCCGAACTGCTTTGCATGGCACTTGCAGGGGTTAGGCAGCCAAATACGAGAAATAGCACTGCCAAGCACCCAAATGGGAATAAATAAAGCGTTTTCATATCAATGGGATTGAGTAAGTGTATGGATAGATGGGGAGTCCCCGTTCAGATAGGATTGAAGCAGTTGCCTCCACCCTTCGAGGTCTTGTGGAAATCCTCCGATCTGAAGGATTTTGCCGTCCTTATCCAGGAGCATTTGTTCCGGAAAGGCCTGAATATGGTATTGTTTCAAAGCCGGGTGGCTGACCCCATGGGCAAAAAGATTCAATGCCTTAGGGGTAGTCAATTGGTCTTGGGCCAGTGTGGATTTCCAATGTGCCAGATCCTTGTCTCCGGTGATGGTGACAAAAAGAATGTCGGAAAGGCTCCCAAACTCTTCCAGCAGGGGAAGAAATTTGTTTCTTGCAAAAGCCAGACAGGCTCCACAACCGCTCAACCAAAAGTCAAGAAAAACCAACTTTCCCTTCCATGACTCGGGATAGACCGGCTCGCCCTGTTCATTCCAGAAAGGCTCATTCAAAAACTCACTTCCCTTTAGGTTGGCAAGTAAAATGTCCTGGAGGTATTCTTTGATCCAAGGGGATTCAGTCCTATCCAACAAACCTGCGATCAAGGAATCGGCTACTTCCAACTCCTTATATTGCCGGACAAGGAAGAAGGCATTCACCTGGTTTTGAAGATTTTTGGGCAAAGCCTCGGTAAGGTGGATAAAGGAAATGCCTGAGTAGATTTCCAAAAGGTAGTTTTCCACATATAAAGCCTCCACAAACTCCAAGGGATATTCTTTGAGGAAGTTCACCCGATTTAATTCCTCCTCTTCCAGCGCATTTTCCAAAAGCAATTGACCCCACTCCGGCGAGCTGGATTGGGTGAGCACCATAAAGTCCAAGGCCTGCTTTCTGAGTTTCCCTTTCCAGTAAAGCCAGAGCCAGTCATAAAATTGCGGGTCCAGATCATCCCCATACCGAATCAACTCCCGAAACACCGGATGATTCTGTCCTGTGGTATTCAGTAGGAATCTGGCTCGGTGGAGTCGTTCAGAATCCTCAGCCAAGAGTTCCATCTTTCTATTCCATCCAACCGCCTGGTTTTCCTCAATTCGTTGGTATTGGGCTATCTTCTCCGGGCTGTCCAGAATCCGATCCTTGCTTGAGATAAGCATGATGGGATTGATGGATTTATTTTCTGCCAAAGCCAAATCCTGAAGCTGAACCTGAAGGCGGAACTTTTCCTTTTGAGGTCCCAAAAAGAGAAGTTTGCCAGTATCCCTATCCATATTTACCCTGAGTGAATCATTCGGCTGTACCCAGAGATCCTGAATCAGAATCTGTGTGCCTAATTTGATTTCCACCCTGCCAAAGCCTGCCTGCAAGGGGATTTTCGTTTCTCCAAGCTGAAGTCCATTGGTACCTTCCAGAAACTCTCCGGAAGAAAGGCTAAGTGAATCCTGGAGCTGGAGAAAGTAATCATGCCGGAAATCCAATTCCTGCGAACTGAGGGAAACCTTTAGATTACCGGGTATTTTGGTCGGTGCCCCTTCTAACTCAAACCGGATAAAAAGGAAGGTGGAATCTTGGAGAGAAGAGGGGTTGGAAGAGAGAAGACCGGAGACGGGAGACGGAAGAGAGGTCCGCTGCAGGATGCTTCGACTTTGCTCAACACAAGTGTCGGGTGTCCGATGTAGCGGGTCGTCACAGTGGAGAGCTCTTGGGTGAGACGAAGCAGTCTGATCAATAGAAGCCAAGACTGGGAATGGGGCGGGTTGGAGACTTGAGATCCCCTCCCCTGCACCCATGTCCTGGTCGCTTTCAACTAAACCATTTCTAGTATCTAGACACAAGACACAAGAAGCAAGACTTTGAGCTTCAGTAATCTTAGAGCTAGTTTCTCGGCCAGAATTGGTTGTGACATCAAAGACTGGGACAGAGGAGGAATGGAAAATTACTTCTCCATTTCCTTCCTCATTGTCCTGGTCGCTATCAACTAAACCAAAATTTAAGTTTTCGAAAGTATCGGAGCGGGTCTCCCCGCCCCGATTGGGCACAGACCTCTGAGGAAAATCTGCACCGGGTGAATCAGCAACTTGACTCTGACTGGGTGATGTACAACAAATGCCTATTAAAATAAAGTAGACTGGAATGCAATTAGGTATTGGGTATTTGAGATAGACTGCGCGAGATACACTTCGCTTCGCCACGTGAAATACGCCTGCGGCGAGATATTTGATGAGCACTTTACACCGCAAAGCGGTGGGTGGATTAAGAAGTCCAAGGCGTTCTTTTATCGCCTTGAGCTTAATTCTGGCTTTCTGGAAAAGGCATGACAATGCCAGGAAGCATGTGAATAGAAATTTTTTCATGCTACTAGTGGTTTGTGATGATTGCTTGATTTGAGGAAAGAGATATGGCTACGCCGAAATACGCTTCGCAGAGATATGCTAGCGCGAAATACACTCCTCCTTCCTCGGAGTGAAATACACCTCCCTGCGGTCGGTGAGATATTGGGTTCCGAATTGGAATCAAGTATTTCAGACGCCGAAGGCGGCTTTATTTCGATTTTATTTCAACAGTGTTTCAATTGTATTTCGGATTAGGAAATAGCTATCCATCCTGACTCCGTATAAGCCAAGCAATCAATGAGTTAATAAATAAGTAGATAGTAGAAGGAAAAAGATACGCTGCAGTCGATCGGTTCCTTCTGGAAGAGTCACTAGGAAAGAGATACCGCTGTGCTGAAATACGCTTCGCGAGATATCGCTTTGCTGAGAAATGCTAGCGCGAAATACACTCCTCCTTCGTCGGAGTGAAATACACCTCCCTGCGGTCGGTGAGATAATGGGTTCGCGATACTAAATCAGCTTATCATCTTTCCTTAATGACTGGCGTCACTCCCGGATTCGTAGAAGTATGCCAACCGGAGGCTACAAGGTCCTAGTCGGGCAATCCGAGAGAAAAAATAGGTTCAGGTAGGGTTTTTGATCAGGTTTTTGAAAAGCATTTTACTGCTTTTGTTGACTCTCGAAGTTGGAAATGAAAGTGCTGACATGATTGAGAAAATTAGAATTTCGGATGTCGGATATCGGATTTCGGTCCGTCCAACTCTTGATACTTGATACCAACTACTTGATACTCTTAAGAAATCTTCGATTTCCACCGTGCCAGGCACATCCACTGGCGGCAAGGGATAGGTTTGAGGGAAATACTGCTACGCTGAGATAAGCTTCGCGAGATACCGCTATGCTGAAATACGCTTCTCGAAATAGGCTCCCTGCGGTCGCGAAATACTGGAGATACTGATAGAATCAAGTATTTAAGACGTCAAAGGCGGCTCTATTTCCAAGGTATTTCAACAGTATTTCTACCTTATTTCAATAGTATTTCCAAAATCAAGAAAAGGGAAACTCGAATTTTCAATGGTCTGTCCTTGCGCGCGTAGGAGCAATCCGAGTAGAAAAGTGAATCGTGGGATCCTCAAATAGGATTCTTTGGTTTTAAGGGAAAGAGTAGATCAAATCTTGAAATTCCAGCCATAAAATGAGGTATTTCCAGGGATACAGCAACTGCTAACCTACACCTAGTCTGTGTTTGGGCTTTAGAAAAATCAAGAAATCGGATCAACCCTGTTTTCATTTTGAATCAGTTTTTCTGAAATGTAGTCCAACAGCTTAAAGATTTCTTTAATATCACTCAGCTGTACCTGATTGCTCTCTTGCACTGGAATCTGGCTTAATATGCGTATCAGTGCATCTCTACACCTTATAGCCTGGTGTGCCTCTAGCTTAATTTGGATACCGAATTCTGAGGTATCACCCTTGTTTCTTTCAATCATTATCATGTTATTCTGTAAATATATCATTATAAAAATGATATTTCAAAAATTGAAATCATTTTTTTCTTGATTTTTTTAATGTTTTCATACATTTAAATAAAGATTTACTTGATGACCAGACTAGGGGAATATTTGAATAGAAAATCTGTTAATAAATCAGATGTGGCAAGAAAAACAGGGCTAACACCGCAAAGAATCGGTGAGCTTACTCTGAATCCAAAAACCAAACTAACCGCAGCAGAACTTTACCTGATTGCCAAGGCGATTGATGAGGATCCTTGTAAGTTGTTGGAGTATGTGTGTCAGGATTTGAGGGAGCAGTAATTGGGAAAAGGGGGTGAGGTGGTTGAATTGGAGAATTAAGGAGGAATTCACCTTCTACACATTTATTGAAAACTTCAAAAAAGTAAAGGCGGACATTAACCAAATAGAAAGGCCAGGAAAATCATAAATGATGAGACCCATGGGTTGGGAAATGGTGAATGAGGAACGGGTTTAATTTATTGTCTAATAATTACTTTAACCATGAATCTAAGGGATCAACTTTTTAACTTGATGAACAATGGTGAGCTTGAGTTGGGCTCAACTCATAAAAAACTATGTCTACCAATTATTGAGCGCATTTATAAAAAAATGATACTAAATTTAAGATTTGGAAGTATTCAAATAGATGAGGGGGTAATTCTAAATGGACACCATAGATATCTAGCTTCCAAGCTGGCTAATTTTAATTTAGATCGAATTCAAGGGATAAGGTCTTCGGCAAAGGAACTAATTGATTGGCAAAACGTTATATTGGTCGAGGAGGATTGGGATACTGAAGCCAAAATTAGGCTTTTGAATGAAGAAGATGCAAGATTAAACGAAATGAGTTTAGAAGAACTTCTTGCACTACTCGACACATAATCTTAGCTTTACAAAATGTTGATTTTCTTAGACATAGATGGTGTAATGGTTTCAGGTGCCACCTGGAAAGTTCCAGAAACTCTGGAAGACGGCTTTCCTGTGTTCTTAGAAAAGGCAGTTAGAAGCCTCAACTCATTAATTACTCCGGACACAAAAATTATCTTGAGTACCAGTCATAGAGATAGGTTTACCTTGCACGAGTGGAAAAAAGTATTTCTCCGACGTGGGATCGTAGTTAATAAGCTTGATAGATTCCCATACGCACACGGATTAAAAAAACGAAAAGACGAAATCTTGGAATGGTTTGCGACCCATTCAAGACCTAAGGATTTTGTCATCATCGATGATGATAAAACTCTCTATGACCTTCCAAAGGATCTAAAAGAGCATCTCATAGTAACCAGTCCGTATATAGGGCTGACTATGGAAAATCTACAGGAAGTAAGGGGATTGGAACTAGAAATGGTCTAATTCCTACCTTTAAAACTTTAAAAAATGTATAAACTAATTCCAAAAAAGCCCCTTCAGGTGAAATCTGAAGGTTTTTTCATTGATAGGTAGGAATAACTACAACTTGATAAGCATAAAATTAGGCAATTATGAAGCCGAAGGATAAACTAAAAGGAGCAAGCAAATTTGGGGTAAAAATCAATAGAGATTCTTCGCTGAACCATACTTCCAAGACCGTTTTGTTTCCTAAAAAACTAGAACTAGCCAATAAAGTAGTCGCCAATCTTAAATGGAAGGCGGATTAATAATTGGCTTGCCCAGATTAAAGTCTAAAATTAGGCGACAAGTAAACTGGAAAATCCATTCTATACCAGAAATGGAGGACCATAAACTCTGTAATGTGATCGCCTATTTTTTTAACGTGACAAGCAATTCTGCGGAGACTTTTTCAGCTATCAGGTCCTACAAATCCAAAGAAATTCCGATTCAATCCCCATAAGCACTCCACCGGTTTTCCTGAAATAATCGGGACAGGTAGTGTAAAAGCGCTTTCATTGTTTCCCGATTATCATCGGGACGGGCTGTGCTACGCACGCAACGAAAGCTTAGTTGTTAAATGTTTTTTTTATTTTTTAGTTTTATTTATAAGCTCAATATACTTTTCACTACTTTGCTTTTCTCTTTCAATATACGAAATTGGTAAAAGTTGAATCTTCGGTTTTGCGGTTGATGGATTCCATTCAACAACGTTTCCATCCTTATCTTTTCTTTTTATAGATCGACCTGAACCTGAATTTAATGAGAATAGGTCGAAAAACTTTCTGGGTCCAACTCCAATGAATGGTATAAAATAAGTAGAATCCTGTTTTTCTTTCATTTCGTCATCGGGTATTTTTGATTTTATAGATTCTGAGTGAAATTCTAATGCTTTTGACTTTGGATATGGTTCAATAAAATATACTTTGTCAACACCCGCAGCAATTATATGTTTTGCGCAATTATGACAAGGGAATGTCGTGCAAAATAGCACACTATTTCTTGATGAAATATTATTTCTAGAGCACGTCATAAGGGTTTCCATTTCTGCGTGAACAACCCTACCAAATTCTATTAAGTCTTTAAGCCTACTAGAATTTAGAATGGTTTCCAATTCCTCAATTGGAATACCTTTTTCAGCAGATTTTTTTAAAATTTCTTCAATAATTTTCTTTCTTTCAATAACGTTTGAATCATATCCTCTTGTGTAATCTCTTCCAAAAGGGAAATCGGTAAATTTATTATCCTTTTTGTCATAGTATGGCCAATATAATCCTCCACCATATTTAGGAATATCATTCGCTCCTGTTGCAATAATATCATTATTTTTTGTTAAAACAGCTCCAACTTGTCTAGATAAATCAGCAGACCTTAATGAAGCTGTAAAAGCCATAAACATTGCATATTCCTCAAATAAAGGTGTTAAATGAGGGGAACCAAAAATTAGATCTAAAAATCTAAAAAGACTTTGCTTGAGTTCTTGACTATTATAATTAACATCAACAAAAAAATCAGAAAGATGGTAAGTGTCAGAAGTGTGTTGACCGTGTCCTACATCATCGCTTTCGTCCTTAGCAATTAAGGTATTTGCTTCCTCATCTGAAATTTTTAATTCATCAATTAAGTATTTTGTTCTGTGATTAATGTCGGAATAGACTCCAATAAGATAGAATCCCTGACCATAAATTTCTCTTAATGCTTTAACTTCGTCAGGGTGTTTTATTGACTCTATAATATAAGCTTTTCTTAAAACATCATTTTCCCTTTTACTATTAATAATTGAGGCCGCACCTAAAGCTAAAATAGCATTGTTTTTTGTAATATTTCTGACCTGATTACCAATTTGCATCAGGTTGCTAATTCTTTCATAATGTTGGGAACCAGATCCTATTGGAGGTGTGTGTATCGGCAATTTTTCTAGAATTACTTCTGAAATTTTAACCTCTTCGACTTGGTAGTTAAAATTATTTTCTAAACGTGTTCTAATAATATCCTTAACAGATTGGTATTGAGTTCCAATTGCACCTACTAGACCAATTATTATTTCAGAATCATTGAAGTTTTGGGATAAAAATTTACTTTGCTTTTTAGGCTTTTCTTCTTTTACTGAATTCTCAACCTCTATTGGAGTAGAAATAGTAATTTGTTCACCATTTAATAGTTTTTCAACTTGTATTTCGTATTCTCTTGACTTTTCGGGATTTCCTTGGAATTGAATAGTTCCCGTAGTGGTGTAAAAATTAATTGAAATTCCATTTACTTTTACTTGAAATGTGTTTACATTAATTTCTTTCCAATCATCAGGGATTAGTGGTGATAAAATATCTTTTAATTGATTTAAATTTCCTGAGGTGAATTTGAGACTCATAGTTTTGGTTTAAAATATCACATATCTTCATTAATTAGCACGATTTTTCCGTGATTATAGACCTAAATCGGATCGCTAAGCTCTATAAAGCCTCTAATTCTATAGTGTTTAATTTTTCTGGTAAATTCTATTCTCCAAAGTTTACTTTGGGAAAGATTCTAATTTTCTTGCCCTTTCACAAACCTACCCTGCTAGCTAGCCCAAGCCTCCTACACTACTATCTGGCTCCTCGCTAAATCTTTCCATAGGAAATATTTTACGCTCAGCCCCCACAAGAAGATTTTTTGATGGCTTGTCCTATCTCCTTAAAGAAGAGGGTGATCACGACGTAGAAAATGTGAGGATAGTAATCCATAAGAGCCTATCCCGCTTACACTGTCCGATTATCAAAAACTTCTTATTGCTAAGGAAGGGGATTTTGGGAAAGAAAAAATACCCACTGGTGGGTATTTTTTGGGGTAAAGTAAAAAAAAGCGAGGGGGAAGGGAGGATTTTTGGGTGGGAAGAGGTGGGGACCTAAATTTCGCACCATTCGGATCAGGTAATTTTTGGCCTTGAGTTTTGTCACTCACAGTAGCAGATTGCCTGCTTTATGGCTTGAGATTTGTTTACTCCAAACCGAAATCCTTTATTTGCTTATGGAAAATTTGGATCGCCTCCGGGAATTTTTTACCGCCAAAAATTTAAAATCCTACCATCCCCTTATGAGTGAGAAAGAGTTGGCTAAATGGGTGGAACCACTGGAACCAAGTACTCTTTTCTCCTTCCAATCGAAAATAGATTTTCTCAAACAACTTAATTCTTTTGCCCAATCGCATTTGGAAGATGAGTTGTTTTTGAAGCAACTGCTTACCAAGACTTTCTTTGAGGAAGATATTATAGGGGCTTTCGAGGTAAAAGCTTTGTCCTCGAGACTTGATCTACTCAAAATTAACGGTGTAACCACCGCTTTTGAGATTAAATCCGAATTTGACTCCTTGGAAAAGCTGGAAAAACAAAGTCAGGATTACTTGGCATTATTTGAATACAACTATTTGGTAGTCGGTGAAAAGCACCTAGAGAAGGCTGAAAAAGTGTTGCCACATGAGTTTGGAATCTATACGGTCAAAAACAAAAAGCTGAAACGATTTAGGGCTTCTAGGCGAAATCGATCTATTAACCCAAAATCCCAACTATCCATACTTACTTCTAAGGAGCTGAGAATCGAGTTTAAATCAAATGAATCCAATTGGATTCTGGCTAACTATTCATCGACAGAGATCAATGAAGCTTTCAAAAAAATCCTAAAGAAGAGATATACCCAAAAGTGGAATTTCATTAAAGAACGGTCCTCAGAAATATTCCCACTGGACTATCAATATTTTTTCCATCATCCGATCAGCCCACAATTGATCTATTCCAGATAAAGCGGGATAGTTCGGCCTTCCTCGATCCAAACTTTCATGCAGTGCAGATAGTGCTGCATGGCTATCTTTTTAAATTTAGCCTGATTCTGTCCATTCTCTAAACCGGAATTAATATCCTGGAGTAACTTGATTCCTGCATTACCTTCAATAAAGGAAGGATAATTTTCTTTAAGCCTAACAAAGGGTACACTCCCTAAAACTGCTGGAACAATAAAGTCCTTGAATTGGGACAGTTTCTTTTCTTCTGCTTTGAATCCGTAGTACAGGTTATCATAAGGATCATAAAATATAAAACCAGGACTGATAGTACCTCCGGCAGTCAAATCATCTTTTTTTATGCCTACATAATCTCCAAAAGCATCAAAATTTTCTCTTTCAAATGTTTCAATCAAACTATTATCGGCCTCGGAAATAACATCATTATGGTCCAAACCGACATTTTTTATGTCCGAGTTTAAGGCACTTCGAATTATAATTTTTGTAAGCCCTTGGTATCGGTCTTCTCTCAGGATACGGTTGTGTTTTCTGAAAATTGGATTGGTAGGACTGACGGTTCCCAAGTCATAGATAAAAAAATCCGATCCTAAACGGATTACCGCTTCAATTTCAAGTATATCCGCGTCAAAGGAATCAGTGTTTGTCATAAAGGCAAGTCTAGGAAAACGATCTCTTAGACTTTCCGATTGCCTGGTAATTGTATTTGCCTCACCCTGAAGATTCACTAGGGAGGATATAACAGGAACAACTTTGTCCACACCAGCAAATTGACTTAGAAAATCAACCCTACTTGATACAGATTCAAGTATTGTTCTAGAAAATGTGATTACTTCAGATTGAGTACTATTGGAGAGTTTGATATAGTTTGGTAAGGATAAAAAAACGTGTTCAGAATTGATGGAATTGATCAAATCACTGTAGATCTCAAAAGGAGTCTGTTGATTATTTTTTCTATCCTTTTCCTTGATCACTTCGATCATTGGGTACATACTTGAGCCAAATTCCGTCTCTTTCAATACCAAAATCTCCTGTTGTCTGGCTCTAAATACCGGTACATATTTTAGGGTTGAGCTCATGGCAATTCAATTTTTAAGTTTCTCAAGTATTCAATCTCATCATCAGCGACCTCTTCATTTTCAATCAATATCCCACTATTTTCCACAAACTGGTCTAAAAAGTTGTTATAAGAAAGTGCGAGCCAAATGAATTTTTGTTCAATTGGCGGTTTGTCTTTATGAATTTCCAATTTTTCAGAAATCTTTGTTTTGTAAGTTTCAAAAAAATCCCGTCGATCCTCTGCTCTGATCACATTATAGAACGGATCAATATAAGTGAGCTCTTGGTCACTTTTTAACTGAAAATCAAAATCAGCATTAATATCTTCCAATAAAGCTCGAAATGTATCGGAAATTACAACTCTTGGATATATGGCTGATTTAGATTCCAGAAGATACGCATTGGCCAATGGTAGACCTACTGCAATATCTTCTTCGTCGAGCATCCAACCGTAGTCAATTCCTCCTCTTAGGAAATAGCCCAATGAAGCCATTTTTTGAAACAGGTTAGATACAACAAAAAGAATTTCATTGGCAATAGTTTTGTCCTCTTCCATATCGGCGGCAATGCAAATATTATCACTAAATAGATAATACCTGCAATAATTTTCGGGGATCAATTGAACTACTGACTTAAATGCGTTGATGAAATCATTCGCTTTTTCCGAGATCAAATTTTCGGAAGAAAATACCTCATTGTTCAAATCCGCATCTTCCTCGAATTCTTTAAGCAAGGCGCCAAAGCCAAGGACATCCAAAAAACAGACAATTCGCCTTTGATATTTTATTTGTGAATCTGTCACCTTCTATTAAACAGTATTAAAATTTCGGATTCAAATCGAAAATGAATCTGCTTCCGAAAAAGTTGAACTTACTAAATGGCTGCATTCTATTTTCTATCATTTTGGTGATACCAACGAAATGATCAGATTCCTTTTCTCCTGCATTTTCACATGCTTTTACCGCCTTTTGAACTGCATTGGTGAAGTTACGCCAATCGGAATACCCCAAAATCTCCTGCAAATCGCAGCCACTCTAACACTCTAACCCTCCATCAAGGTTATGACAGGCTTCTTCAAATTTTTGGAACAATGAAGCGATTAACTCCTTTTTCATCTTAAATCGAAAAATCAATTTTAATCCTCTTTAAATCCAAAACTTCTAATTTACTCCAATTCCAGATCCTAAAAACCGAAATATCACTTACCACAAAATCCTATCAACTAATTATCAAAAGCTTCGTTATGCTAAGAAAGGGATTTTTAGGGAAGAAAAAATACCCACTGGTGGGTATTTTTTGGACAAAATGTAAAAAATCGCGTAGAAACTGTGGATTTTTGGGAGGGAAGGGGGAGTTTTGAATTCGTCTGATGGTCTTTGGTTTTCCTGATCTTGAAAAAGCTTCGCTTGATTTTACCTTGGGGACTTTGGAGAAGGATTGGTTTCAAGTGGTCCTTTCAAGTTCCGGCGCAGCACTTTAATGAGGTAAATTGAGGGGCATTTTTTCAAAGATCAATAGCCTTGATGCTCATAGCGGTTGATCTTGATTTTCCTTTTGAATTTGAATGTAGAAGCTAAAATCACCGCCGTATTTTTTAATGAACTTTTCTTTTTTAATGTATACCCCTCTTATCTGAGTTGTACCCATTCCCTCTTTCACCATAAATAGCGAATCCTCGCCAAAGTCTATAAACAAAGGTCTTTGTACATCTTTCCAGCTTCTGCGAGGAAATTTCCATTTAAAAAATTCTCCATTAATTCCCTTTTTGACCTCAGGGGCACTCCTTTTCCATCGTATAGGTTTACGGGGAAGGCTTTTCAATTCAATGGAATCTTGATCGTCCCATTCATCTTTTACGGTAAGATTCACTCTGAATTCCTCCCCATTAATTAACCAAATCATCCGTTCACCAT
This sequence comes from Algoriphagus taiwanensis, assembly GCF_036245645.1. NCBI lineage: Bacteria > Pseudomonadati > Bacteroidota > Cytophagia > Cytophagales > Cyclobacteriaceae > Algoriphagus > Algoriphagus taiwanensis. The sequence goes on from NZ_BTPE01000020.1 coordinate 53,340, forward strand.
AAAAATCTTCTCGCTCTCTAATTGTTGATTTTGAAATAGGGGAATTCTGTAATTCAATTACTATCTGATTTTTAGTCAGAATATCTGCAATATGGGTTTCTGAGTCTTTTGAAATTAATACTTCTGAATTTTCCTTTCCGAAAGTTGCTTTCCAATGCTTATGCCAAGCAGATTCAGGTTCGGACCACGTGTCGCAATTCTCATCTTTTACATGAGCCCAATGCCACACATAAATTTCACCACATTTTGAAATTACCTTCTTCCTGCAAAGGGGGCATATTCCATCTAATTTTGGTTTCGCTTCAATTTTCCTATTTTCAACTAAAGCCCAAATCATAGTTTGAGTTGATGAATATTTGAGAAAAATATAACCCGTTTTCTACTTAAAAATTAGAAAATCCATTTAGGATATAGCACAAACAACAGCGAATTTTTAATTACGCGAAGAAAGAAAAAACTATTAAATATACCTTTCCAACTCCACTTCCGGCATTTCATCATAGGTTTGTCCATTGAGTTCGCGGCCGGCTTTCTTTTTGTTTTTGCCACCCCATTGTTTGAAGAAGAAAGCCACTTTGGCGGTTTGGCATTGTTCCTGAATATCCAAGACCCATTCGGGATCCATAGGTCGGGGCTTGTGACCACTCTCTCCGCCGACGATGACCCAGTCGATGCCATTTAGGTTGAGGTTGGGTAAAGGTCCAATCAGCGGTTCACAGGATAAGAACTTAACTCTTGCTCCTGTTTGACGAAGAAAATCAATCCGGTCCAGTACCCGATCATCCTCTACAGAAACTCCCATCCAGATGTTATGTGACCAAGACAAGAGGTGGCTAATCTCAGCCAGTCGATCTGCCCGCTTGGTTAGGACTTGAAATACGTGCTGACCATTGTCCTTCATTACTTGAAATACCTTTTGGATAAACTCTACTGGCACATCCTTGTGAAAGAGATCGGACATGGAATTGACAAACACCACTTTTGATTTCTTCCAAGTGTAAGGAATGCTCAAGGCATCTTCGTGGATTCTAACCTTTTTGAATCCAGCTTGGTACTTCTCTACTCCCATAGCCTTTAGGCGCTTGGTCATGACTTCTGCATAGCAGAATTTGCAGCCTGCGGAGATCTTGGTGCAGCCAGTGACCGGATTCCAGGTCAATTCGGTCCATTCAATTGAGGTTTGTGCCATGGTAAATCAGGTTAATTGGATTGAAATTCGGTTTGACCTATTACAATAATCGTCATAATTGATGTAATAGGACCCTTTTCTCCATTTTTGACCGTCAGTTGGTGTCACAATAATTTGATTTTGAGCGGTAAAGCCTTTTAGTACCTCTACTGCATGTTTGGGCCGAAAACCTTGATGTAAAGTTGCTTCGTAGATTTCACCATTGGTTCGGCTTTCTTTTAAAAAAGTTCTGAAAAAAAGTTCAAGCTTGTTTAACCGATCTGCTGTGGTTGATGTAAAAAGTGTTGGTTCCCCTGGATTTTTATAACTCCATCCTCTCCCCTCCTCTTGATCTATTTCCCATTTGGATTCCAGCATCTTTTCAAACCCATAAATATGACTGGTAAAAAAGAAAAGGCAGAAAAACTGAATCAAGATCTGGAAACTTACAGTCTGTGCCAGCGAAAAGACCGAAATGCCTTAAACAAAAAATCCTGCTTCTGGAGAAGCAGGATAACAAGAAGGTGGATTACAAATCCCTAAAAAAAGGTTCGGGATTGCAAATCCCGAACAGCGGATTACTCCCGATTATCGAGACTCAAACAGCGGGGTGAAGCAGAACAGCGAAGAAACCTCCATTTATTTATATGATGACCCTGTAGGGGTCAAACTATTAATAACCCCGGGTAAGGAGGAACGACGAAACCCGGGGTAAAAGACTAAACTTACTTACCAGCGCTGGCCATGGATCTCGATCTGGAAACAAAAAGTCAGTGCCAGCGCAAAGGATAGAACGCTTTTAATAAAAAATCCTGCTTCTGGAGAAGCAGGATAACAAGTAGTGGGATTACAAATCCATAGACAAGAGTTCGGGATTGCTCCCGATATTTATCGGGACCCGAACAGCGATGGTAAAGGACCAGCCACAAACCATGAGGAAGGGACATGACCCTGTAGGGGTCAAACCTTTCAGTAGCCATGGGTTTTAACCCATGGTTTAAATGATAACGTAAATGATTCGCGCTGGCCATGTATCTCGAAATCAGTGCCAGCGCAAAGGACGGAACGCCTTATAATTAAAAAATCCTGCCTAGGGAGAAGGGGGATGGAGTTAGTTGAGGCACAAGTCAGGAGACTTGCGCCAGTGGGGGTTTGGGGGTTTGGAGGTATGGGGGTATGGGAGGTTGGTGACTCGTCCTAAAAATAGTTTACAGGTTATTGTTTAAATCCTGATACTGATTGACTATTTCTGTTAGTCCTTTTATTGGTTTACAAGTGTACGGTTTTTGGGGTAATAGTTTTTCCACAATCGATCTGTTTTTTGATTGGTTTGATGGATTTCTTCAGGAGTTTTGTTTCC
>NZ_BTPE01000021.1:0-54946 GCF_036245645.1 Algoriphagus taiwanensis
GCAGAACACAAGATATTAGATGCAGGCTGATCACTGATCACTGCATACTTACAATTTAGGCGGCCTAGCGCAGGGGTCCCACCTCTTCCCATCCCGAACAGAGAAGTTAAGCCCTGCAGCGCCGATGGTACTGGGGTTACACCCGGGAGAGTAGGTCGCCGCCACATTATTCCAAGCCCGCAGCTAATCCCTGTGGGCTTTTGTGTTTTAGTTCCTTCAGTAAATACAGGAGACAAGAGGCAAGAAACGAGAGTCAAGACGCTGGTAGGGGAATAAGAGAATTGGGATCGGTTTTTTCAACCAAGCCTTTCATGGATTTATTCGAATCGATGATCTATCTCTTCTCAATATTCTAACCTGAGTCTTACTACTTGATTTTTTTTGTTAAAGCCCTCCTATAAGGATATATTTTGAGCTCTTAGACCAGTTCTATGGTATGATAAACCTTAATAGGCCTATAATTTTTCCAAATCAGAAACAAGTCTAGGGCAGAAACTGATTTTTATCATATCCCTGTCCCCTATCCGTCAGGTTCACTCTCCCCTTGCCCGCTTAGCTTTGAATCATTAATTGGTTATGGAGCTAAGGTCAAACATATTTACTTCCCAATTTGAAATGCCTGAGGAGCTAATCCATGAGGTGTTTTGTCATCAGCTACCTGCTGCTTTTTCACCTTTGGCGACTGTACAGGCTCCATGTATCGAGGGAGAAAACCTGAGTTTACTGACGCTCAACCTATACAAGACTTTGGACTGGCTTCATTCCCATCCCATTCCCAAGCCTCTGGAAAAGGAAGTGTGCAGTATTCCTATCCTGCTTTTTGTCCCTAAATTCTCCACCGAGCGCTTATTGTTTCATTACGATGGCACTCCCAATTCCGCTGAATTGATCCGGAAGTTTATTTACCTGTTCAAGGATTTGATATCGGAAAGCAAAGCTACCATCATCTCTCCGAGCTTTATCCCCAAATCCAAAATCAAAGAAGAGCAAGAAATCATTCAATTGGTGAGCAGTCACACCAAAGAAACCAGCTTTATCAAATTCAATTTTTCCCGGATCGGAGACTTTTGGTCTTATGCAGTCAAGCACAACTGCACGCTCCTGGTGACCACCAAAAATTATCAGGCAGATCTTGCCAAAGTTCTCTTTCATTTCTACAAAGGGAAGATTTGGAGTGACAAGCTTTCTTTTTATCTCTCGCTTTAAGTCATAGGATAAGGTGATCAAAATCATGTTTTTCCCAGTTCTCCCCCGCTAATTTTATTTCAAACAGCAGCCATGAGTCAAGCCAAACCATCTACCCTTATAAGCAAATGCTATCACTGCGGTGAAGACTGCGAGGAGGGTGTGGTTGCTTTTGATGACAAAAGCTTTTGCTGTCAGGGTTGTAAGCTGGTTTATGAAGTTCTTTCCCAAAATGATCTATGTGAATATTACGCTCTGGAATCCAGTCCAGGCAAGACACAAAGAAACCAATCCCGATTAAAAAACCGCTTTGATTATCTGGATGATCATGAGGTGGTCAATCAGTTGGTTGATTTCAAAAACGAGCAGGAAAGCCACATTACTTTCCATATTCCTCTTATCCATTGCGCTTCTTGCATTTGGCTGTTGGAAAACCTTTTTCAGATCAATTCTGCCATCATTTCCAGTCGGGTGGACTTTTTGAAAAAGAAAGTTCAGGTCAAGTTTCTCCACCAAAAAATCAGCCTTAAGGAAGTGGTAACCCTACTTTCTACCCTAGGATACGAACCCAGAATCCATCTTTCAGACTTGGGTCAAAAGCCCAAGAATACGGTTGATCGAAAGACTTTGACCAAACTGGGAGTAGCGGGTTTCGCCTTTGGCAACATGATGCTCTTTAGCATGCCAGAATATTTTTCGGAGGCAAAGCTTTTGGGAGAAGGATTCAAGGGGCTATTTGATTACCTCAATGTGCTCCTGTCACTTCCTGTGGTCTTTTATGCCGCAAGTGACTATTACATCTCCGCATGGAATGCTATCAAGCAGCGTAAAATCAACATGGACGTTCCTATCGTTTTGGGGATTTTCGCCTTTTTTCTCTATTCCCTTTGGGAAATTTTCCTTCAGGGTAATGCTGGCTACATGGACAGTCTCGGGGGACTGATTTTCTTTTTGCTTCTTGGAAAAGTCTATCAGCAAAAGACCTTTTCCAGCTTGGAGTTTGACCGGGATTACAAGGCCTATTTCCCCATCGCGGTGACCAGACAGCGTCAGAATCGGGAAGAAGTGATTCCCTTAAGCAAGCTTGAAGTGGGTGATGTGATTCTTGTCCGGGATGAAGAACTGATTCCAGCGGATGCACTTTTGCTCAGCGGACAAGCGAGTATTGATTACAGCTTTGTGACCGGAGAGGAAATTCCCGTTCCGAAGCAGAAGGGAGAATTGATCTATGCAGGTGGGCGGCAAAAAGGGGATGCCATTCTTTTGACAGTGCAAAAATCCCCATCCCAAAGCTATCTGACCGATCTTTGGAATAACGAAACCTTCGAAAAGCCCAATAAGAAATTATTGGAGACCTTGGCCAACCGGATCAGCGGGGTGTTTACCTGGACGGTTTTGACGATTGCCGTACTGGCGTTTTTTTATTGGTTTGGGAAGGACCTGTCTATTGCCGTCAAGGCATTTACCACAGTATTGATCGTAGCTTGTCCTTGTGCGCTTTCCATGTCCACTCCATTCACCTTGGGGAATACCCTAAGGATTTTTGGAAAGAGTAAGTTTTATCTCAAAAATGCTTCAGTGATTGAACGATTGGCCTTGGTGGATACGGTAGTTTTTGACAAAACAGGAACCCTTACCGACCCTGCCAATGCGCAAATTACTTATTCAGGAGAGCCACTTTCCGAGGAGTCCAAATCCATTCTCAAGGCCTTGGTAGAGCGATCAACCCATCCATTGAGTAATCGCATCAATCATTGGCTGGGAGCTATTTCTTCAGCTCCACTTCAGAGTGTAAAAGAAATCAAAGGAAAAGGACTTCTTGGGGAATACAAATCTCAGGAATTCAGATTGGGATCGGCTGAGTTTATCAAGGTAGCAAATCATGATCTACCTGAATCCGGAAACTTGGTTTTTTTCGCAGTGGAAGGGGTTTTGATTGGCTATTTCCACATCCAATCCGGACTTCGATCCAGTGCTCCGGAGGTGGTTAGGGATCTTTCAGGAGGCTTTGGTCTTCATATTTTATCCGGGGATCATGCGCATGAGCAAGCTTCTCTTCAGAAGCGGTTGGAAAAAGAAGTGAGTTTTAATTTCAATCAAAGTCCTCAGGATAAGCTGAACTATGTCCATCAGCTCAATAATCAAGGAAAAACAACCCTCATGGTGGGGGATGGGCTCAACGATGCAGGCGCGCTTCAGGAAAGTCAGGTTGGAATTGCTGTAACCGATCAGGTCAGCCATTTCTCTCCGGCAAGTGATGCGATCTTGGATGCTTCTGCTTTTTCACGAATCCCGAGCTTCCTTTCTTTCGCCCAATCCAGCAGGACCATCATCAAACTGAGCTTTGGACTCAGTTTTCTCTACAATATCATCGGTCTCAGCTTGGCTGTCCAAGGGCTTCTCAGTCCTGTTTTATGCGCCATTTTGATGCCGGCTAGCAGTATTTCAGTCGTCCTTTTCACCACCCTTGCCACTAATCTGATGGGAATGAGAAAAGGACTAATCCATCTAAACAAGAGCTAATATGGAAGTAATCTTTGTTTTAATCGGAGTCAGCCTTGTACTAGCTGTAACCTTTTTGATTCTCTTTTTCAAAGCGATGAAAGACGGGCAGTTTGATGATGGATATACTCCTTCCGTGCGAATTTTATTCGAAAACCAACCCAAAAAATCAATAAAAAGTCAACCAAAAAAAACCAAGTCCTATGAATGATGCTACTTTGGAAAGGTTCCACTATGACAATAAAATTGTCAAGTACTTTGGAGCCGCTACGATTATCTGGGGTGTCGTGGGGATGCTGGTGGGGGTGATAGCCGCTACCCAGCTTTTCTGGCCCGAAGCCAATTTGGGCAATCCCTACACTACCTTTGGCCGGATTAGACCCCTGCATACCAATGCGGTGATCTTTGCCTTTGTGGGCAATGCGATCTTTGCCGGGATCTACTATTCGATGCCGCGCCTTCTCAAAACCCCTATGTGGAATAAAGGCCTCAGCTGGTTCCATTTCTGGGGATGGCAGCTGATTATTTTGTCGGCAGCTATTACTCTTCCCTTGGGTCTGACGACTTCCAAGGAATATGCCGAGCTGGAATGGCCAATTGACATTGCCATTGCCTTGGTGTGGGTTGCTTTTGGCGCCAATATGATCGGTACCCTGATCAAGCGGAGAGAGCGACACATGTATGTGGCGATTTGGTTCTATTTGGCATCATTCGTTACTGTAGCGGTGCTTCATATTTTCAATTCCTTGGAGCTGCCGGTTACGTTCTGGAAGAGTTATTCTGCTTACGCGGGAGTTCAGGATGCTTTGGTTCAGTGGTGGTATGGTCATAATGCAGTGGCATTTTTCCTCACCACTCCATTCTTGGGATTGATGTATTACTTTTTGCCTAAAGCTGCCAATCGGCCGGTTTATTCCTACAAGTTGTCCATTGTCCACTTCTGGTCTTTGATTTTCATCTACATGTGGGCAGGTCCTCACCACTTGCTTTATACCGCTCTTCCTGAGTGGGCTCAAGTATTGGGAACCATCTTCTCTGTCATGCTGATTGCTCCATCTTGGGGAGGTATGGTCAATGGTTTGCTGACTCTGAGAGGTGCTTGGGATAAAGTAAGACAAGATCCTGTTTTGAAATTCATGGTGGTAGCGGTGACTGCTTATGGTATGTCCACTTTTGAAGGACCTATGCTTTCCCTCAAGAACGTCAATGCCATTGCCCACTACACTGACTGGATCGTAGCACACGTACACATCGGAGGTTTGGGATGGAATGGCTTTTTGACCTTCGGGGTGCTTTATTGGATGTGGCCTAGACTGTTCAAGACAAACATTTATTCCACCAAGCTTGCCAATACCCATTTCTGGATCGGGACTTTGGGTATCATATTCTATGCCCTACCGATGTATGTAGCGGCCTTGACTCAGTTCTTGATGTTGAAGGAATTCAATGACGCTGGACGTTTGGCTTATCCTAACTTCCTAGAGACTGTCATTCAGATTGTTCCTATGTATATGTTGAGAGCCTTGGGAGGTTTGCTTTACCTAGCAGGAGCGATCATCATGATCTACAATATGTGGATGACTGCCAAGCAGGGAACCTTCCAGGAGACTGAAGAAGATCAGGCACCGGCTTTGGCAAAAGCTTATAATCCTGCTGGTGAATTCTGGCACAGAGCATGGGAAAGAAAGCCTGTTTTCTTCACCATTTTGGCCACCATAGCCATTGCCATCGGCGGGGTTGTAGAGATCATCCCTACTATTCTGGTCAAATCCAATGTGCCTACCATCAGTTCTGTCAAGCCTTACACTCCTCTGGAGTTGGAAGGAAGAGACTTGTACATAGCCAATGGCTGCGTGGGCTGTCACTCTCAGATGATTCGTCCTTTCCGTTCAGAAACCGAACGCTACGGTGAGTATTCCAAAGCCGGTGAATTCGTATACGACCGACCATTCCTTTGGGGGTCCAAGCGAACCGGACCGGATTTGCACCGGGTAGGGAAAAAGTATCCAGACAGCTGGCACTACCACCATATGGTAGATCCTAGATCCATGTCTCCTGGCTCTTTGATGCCTCCTTATCCTTGGATGACCACCAACGAGCTCGACAATTCTGATTTGCCAGCCAAAATCAGGACGCTTCAGCAACTGGGAGTGCCCTATCCCGAGGGATTTGACGAGCAGGCCATAGCCGAGTATGATAAGCAGGCAGCGCAAATCGTAGCCAACCTGAAAGAAGCAGGTGTGGAAGTAGCATCCAATACCGAAATAGTGGCCTTGATTGCTTATCTGCAGCGATTGGGGACAGATATCAAGCAGCCTACTGCTTCCAACCCTTAATTCGTCGAGCCATGTATAAAGAAGTTTTAAGATCTATCGAGAACATTGAGATTTTCCCGATTATCTCCTTGCTCATATTCGTTCTGTTTTTCCTCGGAGTATTCGTATGGGTACTCCGAGTACCCAAAAGCTATGTAGACCACATGAGTTCTCTTCCTATGGACGAGGATGATGCTAAACCCCACCAATCATGAAAAAGCTAATTGCAATATTTTCCTTTTTGAGCCTATCAGCCTCTCCGGTATGGGCTCAGTCCGCTGAGGAATCCAATTGGTACACTCAGCTCCAAGCCATGGATTCGAGTCAGATTACTATCCTTCTCATTTTAGGTGTAGTCTTGTTTGTGATTGTGCTTTTGCTCATTCTGATGATTTATCTGATGAATTTCATGAGTACTATTCTGAAAAGAGAAAACCCTGAGTTGGCTAATGAGCCATCTTGGTGGGATTCTTTCAAAGAAAGATTTGTAACCGGAAAATTGGACGAAGTGGGAGGAAAGGCTGAAAAAGCCAAAATGATGCAGGATCACTCCTATGACGGCATCACGGAGCTGGACAATTTCATGCCTCCTTGGCTTCAGTGGGTTTTCATCGGAACCATTGGATTTGCTGTAGTCTATTTTGTGAATTACACAGTCTTGGGTAATGGGCCTACCGGAGTGGAAGAATATGAAGAAGAATTGAGACTGGAGGCTATCGCTGCTGAATACAGAAAGGCAAATATGCTAGCCAGCATAGATGAGTCTTCTGTCGTTTTTGATGAGTCTTCCGCAGCCTTAAGTGCGGGTAAAACTATCTTCCAAAATAACTGTGCCGCCTGTCATGCAGCAGACGGAGGTGGGGGAGTAGGTCCCAATTTGACCGATGAGTACTGGCTACACGGAGGTTCTATTCAGGAGGTATTCAAGGTGGTGAAATACGGAGTTGTTGAAAAGGGAATGATCCCATGGCAGGACCAGTTGAGTCCTGAAGAAATGCAGCAGGTATCTTCTTTCATCCTGACTTTGGTAGGAACCACACCGGCAAATCCCAAAGAGCCTCAAGGTGAACTCTTCAGACCTTCAGCCCCCGAGCCTAGTGTGACTGATAGCACCACTGTTGTGGCTTCTATAGAATAAATTTATTGAGGCTGTCTCATAAATCGTTTCGTTGTCAGCCTGAGCGGAGTCGAAGGCCATTTCCAGCTTTCTGGACGACATTTCGACTTCGCTCAATGTGACAAACTTCACTTTTGAGACAGCCTCAAATCTCTTGAATTATGGCAAAGAAGAATCAAAACCCTCATTTGGATCCGGAAAAATTCCGGGATGCTCTGGCAACCGTGCGGGAGGATGGAAAGAGAAATTGGGTCTATCCCAAGAAAGTCTCCGGGCTTTTCTATAAGTATCGAAGCTACCTTTCCTGGCTTCTTTTGGCCATTCTCTTTGTAGGGCCATTTATTCAGGTAGATGGAAGGCCCTATATGCTGTTCAATATTTTTGAAAGGAAGTTTATCATCTTCGGAGCTGCCTTTTGGCCTCAGGATACACATTTGCTGATCTTCCTCTTGCTGATCTTCTTTGTCTTTATCATTCTCTTTACGGTTGTATTCGGGAGAGTTTGGTGCGGCTGGGCTTGTCCTCAGACACTCTTTATGGAGATGGTTTTTCGCAAAATCGAATATGCCATCGAAGGGGATGCCAATCAACAGCGAGCCTTGAATCAAGGTCCTTGGAATACGGAAAAAATCTGGAAAAAAGGGCTCAAGATTTCCATATTTGCCCTTATTTCTCTTCTGATCGGTCATTTGGTGATGGCCTATCTGATCGGGATAGATCAGGTCAAAGAGATCGTGACTCAACCACCCTCAGCGCATTTGGCAGGATTCATTGGGCTAATTGCATTCTCAGGCATTTTCATGTTTGTGTTTTCCTGGTTTAGGGAGCAGGCCTGTTTGGTTGTTTGCCCTTATGGTCGATTGCAGGGCGTTCTTTTGGATGACAATTCCATCAATGTCATGTATGACTATGTCCGTGGAGAGCCTCGTTCACCCATTCGGAAAAATGAAGTCGAAGCTGCCCCGAAAGGCGATTGTATCGACTGTGGACTTTGTGTCCAAGTTTGCCCCACCGGAATTGATATCCGTAACGGCACACAGATGGAATGTGTCAATTGTACTGCCTGTATTGATGCCTGTGATGAGGTAATGGTCAAAGTAGAGCGGCCAAAAGGTTTGATTCGCTATGCTTCCGAGAATAGCATCAAGCAAGGTTTTCAGAAGTTGATCACCGGAAGGGTCAAAGGGTATGTAGTTGTTCTGGCCATCCTAATGGCTGCTTTTGTGGCGTTGATAGCCACTCGATCAGACTTGGAGGGAACAGTGACGCGCTTTCCGGGGATGACCTATCAGGCTAGAGAAGGCGGAATGGTGTCCAACCTTTACAATATCACTTTGATCAACAAGACTTTTGAACCCCAAAGCGTGACTATTGAGTCTTTGGCAGAGGGCATGAAAGTGGAAATCGTCGGAGATATGAATTGGGTCCTGGAGCCTCAGAGTAAGTTTGAAGGCCGGTTTTTCCTCGTCAGAGAGCAAGCTGAGGTCAAAGTCCCTCAGGAAAAAGTACTTCTGCGCTTAGCTGCAGAAGGAGAAGAGTTTGAAGAAATAGAAACGAATTTCATGGCTCCGGTAGGGGCTCAAAACAACTAATTATGGATTGGGGAAAAGGAATTTTGCTGACCATTTTCGCTTTTGTGGCCTTCATCATGGTCTTGGTCGTCATCTCTGTCAAGCAGGATGACATTCACTTGGTCACTGAGAATTACTACGAAAAAGAAATCAAGTATCAAGAACAAATTGAACGAGAAAAGTCTGCTTCTACGCTGGAACGAGAAGTGTTGGTATATGACGGGGCTTCCCGAAGTATGGTCCTGGACCTCCCGGTTGGTGCCAAAGGAAACTTGCAGCTATTCCGTCCATCTGATGCACGTCTTGATCAAGAATTGGCACTGGAAATCACCGAAGCTGGAAAAACCTTGGTTCCTCTGGAAAAACTCAAACCCGGATATTGGCGCGTGCAGCTGACCTGGTCTGAAGAGGGAGTGGAATATTATCAGGAAAAGAAAATTAATATCTGATGCTCTGGACAGCCTTTTTACTTGGGTTTTTGGGATCATTCCACTGCGTGGGAATGTGTGGTCCCATTGCGCTTGCGGTAGGAGGCAGGTCTGGCAATAGATTTCTTTTCAACAAAATCATCTACAATCTGGGCAGGAGCTTGACCTACGCTCTATTAGGTCTTTTGATCGGAGGACTCGGCTTTTCACTTTCTCTTGCAGGTATTCAGCAGGGTGTTTCCATCACCATGGGATTGGTCGTAGTTTTGCTGTCCATCAGTTATAAAAAAGCCGATCAATTTTTGGCTATTCCGGCACTATCTGGAGCAGTATCCTGGATCAAATCCAAACTGAACCACTTCCTCAAATCCGGAAGCAGACTTGCATTTTTCTCTACCGGATTGGTCAATGGCCTGCTTCCATGCGGGATGGTGTATATGGCCTTGGTTGTGGCTATGGGTATGCAAAGCCCATGGCTGGGCGCTAGCTACATGCTGTTTTTTGGTTTAGGCACCATTCCCATGCTTTTGGGCCTGATGGTCTCAGGAAGTTTTCTTCCTGCTATTCGCCGACAGCAATTCCAAAAAGCCATTCCTTATCTAGGATTGATCATCGGGATTTTGATGGTTTTCAGAGGCTTGGGATTGGGGATTCCAGGCTTGAGTCCGGAGTTAGCAGTGTTTGATTATGGCAATCAACAGGTTGAGATCACCGTTTGTCATTGATTAAATCGCCTGACTGAATAATTTTTTAGCCTCTTTGGCCTCTATCATTCTCAGATCAAAAAGCGAACAGATATTTCGTACCACTGCCATTCCGTCTTCGGAAACGCTAAGGTGAAAGCCCTCCAAAGTTATTAATCCTTCTTTTTGAAAGTCAGCTAGCCCGTTTTTACTGCTTACTGGCAATTTTTCCCAAATCGAAAATGGAATTTCAGCATTTCCATTGCATATAATATCCAAAATAAGCTGTCTAACTTCCCGGTCTTCCTGATGGAGTGCATGACCTTTTACCTGTACAAAATTGTCCTTCAGTGTATTTTCCTGATAGGCTAAATGATTCTTTTCATTTTGCGCAAAACCGATTCCGATATCACTGATACTGCTGGCACCCAGGCCGATAAGCATTTTGGAAGTCAAAGTCGTATAGCCCATGAAGTTTCTGTGCAGTTTTCCGGACTCTTTTGCCATGCAAAGTGGGTCATCAGGCAGAGCAAAATGATCCATACCCACCTCCTGGTAGCCCATTTGGATCAGCATTTTTTTACCGAAATCATATAAAGCTCTCTTTTCATTTTCCCCGGGAAGCTGGGCTTCAAAGCTCTTCTGCGCCGGAAATGCCGAGGGCAAATGGGCGTAGCTGTAGAAGGCAATTCGGTCTGGTCTTAATTCCCCTACTTTCTGAAAAGTATCCCTTAGCGTGTCCAAAGTCTGATTGGGAAGCCCATAAATCAAGTCGAAATTGACTGATTGATAGCCCAACTCCCGGGCAGTTTCTGTCGCTTCTTTTACCTTTTCAAAGGGTTGGATCCGGTGAATCGCCTTTTGGACAGCCGGGTCAAAATCCTGGATTCCATAGCTTACCCGGTCAAAGCCCAATTTGGCCAAGACCTGAAGATGATCTCGGGTGGTATTGTTTGGATGACCTTCGAAGCTAAACTCACGAACATTGCTGGGTTGAGCCGTCTTGAGAATTTCTGAGATGAGGTATTCCAGATTTTCAGGAGAAAAGAAAGTGGGAGTGCCTCCTCCCAAATGAATGGCGGAGATCTTTGGAGCCTCTCCGAAAAGGGTCAGGTAGCTTCTCCACTCCCGCAATACTGCTTCGAGATAGGGGTTTTCTACCTGATGATTTTTAGTGATCCGCTTGGTGCAGCCGCAGTAGGTGCAGAGGCTTTCGCAAAAAGGCAAATGGATGTAAAGACAAATCCCTTCCTCTTTTCCAAAATCACCATAAGCTTCCACAACCAGATTCTCCCAGGATTTGGAGTCTAGGTTATTTTCCCAAAAGGGAACAGTGGGATAGGAAGTGTAGCGGGGTACAGGTCGATTGTACTTTTGGATCAATTCGGGAGAAAGGGCCATTGCAGTTCTTTTGCCCAAAAATCCACAGGAAACTCAAGCTATTCTGTGACAAGATTTACCCCAAATCATGACTTTTATCATCCCATCAATCCAGGAGGAAGTTGTTGAGAAAAGAGCTTTTCAAGCTCAGCCAGACTAAGAAGAACAGAATGGCCCAAAACAGGTAGATTCGGTAGTAATCGGTGGTTTCCTTGTATCGGTTTTCCAGAATTTCTGCTTTTTCCAGCGTGTCTATCCGCTCAAAAATCTGCTTGAGCGAATTGTCGTCTGATGCACGATAAAATTCCCCTCCTCCGATTCGGGCAATTTCCCGAAGGGTGGTTTCATCCAGGTAGCTTTCTACCATTTGAGGGCGGCCAAAGAAATCCGTCCCGTAAGGAACCATTCCGTCCTTGCCCACTGCGATGGTGTAAATTTTGATATCGAAAGCTGTGGCGAGTTGAGCTGCAAAAAGAGGATCCACATTTCCCGCATTGCTTTCTCCATCCGAAAGCAAAATCATCACTTTGGATGGGATTTCACTTTCTTTCAGTCGGTTAGTGCCTGCTGCCAAAGCAGATCCAATCGCGGTTCCTTTTGCCTCAATCATATCGAAGCTGATCTCGCTGATCAAATCCGTCAGCAGTTCATAATCATTGGTAAGTGGAGAAAGTGAGTATGCCTCTCCTGCAAAAATGACCATGCCGATCCGGTCTCCAAAGCGGCCGTTGATGAAGTCGATAGCTGTATTTTTTGCAGCTTCCAGTCGGTTGGGAGAGAAGTCCTGCAGGTCCATGGATTCGGAGATATCCATTACTAAGAGGATGTCAATCCCTTCGGTAAACTGCTCCACTCGCTCATTGCTCCGCTGAGGTCTCGCTAGGGCAATTACAATCAGGGAAATAGCCAATAGGAAAAACACCGTAGGAATTAGCCTCAGGTAGGTCCAGGGGTTTCCTTTTGCTATTCTTTTTGGGAGAGAGAGCTCGAGCACCGGATTTTTGAGTGCTTTGACAAATTTGCGGATCAGGATCAGCACAGGGATAATCCACAGCAGGTTCAGCAGCATCGGCTTTTCCCATTCGTAGCTTTGAAAGGTCTCCGGCAGAAACCAGGACCAGCTAAAAAACTCAAGCAGAAGTTCTCTCATGATTGATTCGGGTTAGCTTTTCCTGATAAGTCTTTTGTGCCAAATCCAGCAGGTAATCCGTAGCCAGTTGAGAATCCGTGGTGTCTCCAGCATAAATGATTCTATCCAAAGCTCTGAGCACTTTCAGAATTTCGACATCCTGAAGGGTTTCGGCGATTTCTTTGGAGGTCCACTCCTGATACGGCTGTCCGGTAAGGTGCTCCATGTATCCTTTCCAAAGGCCGGTGAGTTCATCGGCAGTTTCAATACTTGGTTGGGATTTGAGCAATTGGGTTTGTTTTTCCCACCTTTTTTGAAATCTCTTCCATCTTGCCTTTTCGGTCCGTACTCTAATAAAGTCTTTGATTCTTTTGTAAAAGAGGAGGAAGAATGCCCCCAAAAGCAAAATCACCGCGCCTGTCACCAGCCCAATCATCAACCAATTGATTGACTTGTCCAAAGGCTGATAGACATTGTTTTCCCGGAAAACCAGCTCCTCGGGGATGGAGTCCAGCATCAGCTTCAGCTTGAGCTCGGCCTCATTGGAGAAATAGGTAAGGCTATCGTATCGATTGACCTCATAGACCGGGAGGGAAAGATAGACACTTGGGTCTAGAGAAAAATTGGAAAGGTAATACACCGCACTGTCCAAGGTCGTTCCTTCGCTGGTGGCGGAGATGTAGGTTTTCTTTTCCAGGAGCACCAAAGGAGAAAAGTCGTAGGTCGAATCCGGAAAGAAAACCTGACTGCTAGCCGGATATTTGGCCTTGAGTACAAAGCCAACCCGCTCGCCCAATCGGGCAGAATCCTGAGTGAAATATCCCTCCACTTCCACCTGTTGACTCCAGGCAAGATGAGCGAATCCCAGAAAGAAAATAATGGCTAAAATTCTACCCACGTTTCATCCGTTTGTTTCGGTACTTAAACAGATCGATCAGCGGAGCCACGATATCCTGCGTGGTATCGATGGCGAGGTAGTTGATCTGATTTTTTTTGCAGAGATCTTTCAGATGATCCCTTTCTGTGGTAAAGGTGTCGGCTATTTTCTTGGAAAAGCTTCCAAATACAGTATTGACCCAGGTGGTTTTTCCGGACTCTTTATCATAGATCGGCACTATTCCCAAAGAAGGCAAAGCCGATTCCCTCGGGTCAGTGAGCTGAATAGCGACCAAATCGTGCCTCTCTGCCAGAGATCGAAATGACCGGTCATAGTTTTCATCTATAAAATCAGAAATGACGATGATGATGCTTCTCTTTTTGATCAGATTGAGAGCAAAGGTAAATAACCCATTAAGATCCGTTTTTTGACTTTTATTGGCATGGTCAAAAATTCCCCGGATTACCTTTACCCCCTGTTTGCTTCCTTTATTCGGCAGGATGAGTTGTTCTTTCTGATCTGAGTAGGAAATCAATCCTACCTGACTTCCCTCGTACACTGCCGCAAGCGTCAAGACTCCGGCAATCAACTTGCCCTGATCTATTTTTTTATTGCCCAGCTGTCCGATATCCTGACTTCCGGAGATGTCCAGAAGAAAATAAACGGATTGCTCCTTGTCTTCGCGAAAGGTTTTGACGAATGTGCCGTGACCTTTGGCGGAAACTTTCCATTCGATCGTTCGTACATCATCTCCGTATTGATAAGGGCGGAGATCGTCAAATTCGAGGCCGGATCCTTTGAAAAGGGATTGGTATTCTCCCTGAAGGTGATTGTTGGCCACCTTCCTGATCATGATTTCGTACTTTCGGAGTTTGCTGAAAAGCTGATTCATCCAGGGAAAATTGAGAGGCCTAAGTTAAAGCCTTGTACCGAATTATAAAATTGGTCTTCCGGCAATGGTCTGGGGATAATCCGTTAAAATACCCTAATTTTAGGCTGTGAATCGAATTCTAATCCTTTTACTTGCTCTGGTGCTGGTCTTTTCCTGTAGAGGAAAGAATAGTCCTCCCCCGGGCATTCTGTCTGAAGACCAAATGGTAATGGTCCTCACCGATATTCAGCTGACAGAAGGAAAAGTCAGCGCGTTACCTGTTTCCTATGATTCCTCTCAGGTACTTTATTCTTTGTTGGAAAAAGAAGTTTTTTTGAAACATTCGGTTTCCGATTCGCTTTTCACTCAAAGTATGTTGTATTACCTGGAAGATGCAAAGGCAATGGAGCAGATTTATGCCCGTGTCATTGACTCTCTGACTGTCTTGGAAACCATCCCTGGAAAAGAGCAAAATTTCTGATGCTATACCCTTCCAATCTCGAGCAAAAAATCAATTTCGTAAAAATCAAGGATCAGCTGAAGGAGGAGTGTACCTCTCCACTTGGGCAGGAGTATGTTGATAAAATCGCATTTTCATCCGACTTCAAGCTGGTCAATAAGCTTCTGGATCAGACGGAGGAGTTTTTATCCATTTTGATCTCAGGGGAGGTCTTTCCCTCATCCAATTTTACCAATCTCACCCCTTATCTGGAAAAGGCGAAGCTGGAGGGAGCATTTCTGGAGCAGGACGAATTTTACGAAGTCAAGCTAGCCCTTCAGACCCTAAAGAGTTGCATCGTATTTTTTCAAAAAAACGGAGAGCTATATCCAGCGTTGAGTCAGCTTTTGGGTTTGGTGCTGGAGTTGGATTTGGGACTCTTGAGGGCGATTGATCAGATCATCGATGAAAAAGGCAAGGTCCGAAGCAATGCCAGCAAAGAACTGCAGCTAATCCGAAATCAGTTGATCTATGAGGAATCCCGCCTTCGAAAGGTTATGGAGCGGATCTTCAAAGATGCCCGAGCCAAAGGTCTGACGCCAGAAGATGCGGCCATGACCATCCGGGGAGGCAGAATGGTGATTCCGGTAGCTGCGGAGAATAAAAGAAAGCTCAGAGGTTTCATCCATGATGAATCTGCAACCGGGCAAACTGTCTTCATGGAGCCCGAGGAAGCCCTGGATATCAATAATGAAATCCGGGATTTGGAGTACATGGAGAAGCGGGAGATTATTCGGATTTTGACCCAGCTTACTGATCGGATTAGACCTTCCATTCCAGCGCTCAGGAAAGCAACCAACTATCTGGGTTTGATTGATTTTATCCGTGCCAAGGCCCGATTTGCCCAAAAATCAGATAGTACAAAACCCGTTTTGGTTAAGGAACGAACCTTGGATTGGACTAAGGCCAGACATCCTCTTTTGGAAAAAGCGCTGAAAAGCCAGGGAAAATCGATCATCCCTCTGAACGTCCATCTGTCTGGTCAGCACCGCTTGCTGGTTATTTCCGGTCCTAATGCGGGAGGAAAGTCTGTCACTTTGAAGACGGTCGCATTGCTGCAATACATGCTGCAGTGTGGTTTGCTGATTCCTGTTCACCCGGATTCCAAGAGCTCCCTGTTTGACCACCTTTTCATCGACATCGGAGATGAGCAAAATCTAGAAAATGACCTGAGTACCTACTCCTCTCACCTGATGAGCATGAAGTACTTTACTCAGTTTGCCAATAAGCGGACGATTTTATTTATCGATGAATTTGGAACGGGAACGGAACCTCAGTTTGGAGGAGCAATTGCCGAGTCTATTCTGCTTGAATTGAATCGCTTGGGGGCCTTTGGGGTAGTGACCACTCACTATGGGAATCTCAAGCGCCTGGCGGAGAAAAATCAAGGCTTGGTCAATGGAGCCATGAGGTACGATGTGGACCGATTGGAGCCCATGTATCAGTTAGAAATTGGCAAGCCGGGTTCATCTTTTGCCTTGGAGATTGCCTCAAAAATCGGTTTGTCAAAGGATATCCTGAGTTACGCCAAGTCTCATATCGGTGAGGAGCGTGTCCGCTACGATCGGCTTTTGACTCAGTTGGAGAATGAAAAAAATCAATACTCCTCACTATTGGAGGAAGTGAAAAAGAAAGATAAGCTACTTCAAACCCGTCTGAAGGAATACAATCAGCTCAAGGAGACCCTGGAGCTTACCAAGAAAAGACATATTCAGGAGGCAAAAAAGGAAGCCAAATCACTTTTGGATCAAACCAATAAGAAGATTGAGGCGGTGATTCGGGAAATCAAAGAAGGAAAGGCAGAGAAGGAAATAACCAAGCAAGTCCGAAAAGATCTCGAAGAATTCAAACAGGAAATTCGCCCAGAAAAAACCGTGATTCCTGAACCTGAGGTTCAGGTGATCGGAGGTAAGATCACCGTAGGAGATTGGGTGAGAGTCAAGGACAATGGGGCTATCGCAGAGGTAATCGGAATCAAAAACAAGGATGTGGAGCTGTCTATTGGGGATTTGAAGTCCAATGTGAAACTTTCCCGACTTGAAAAAATCTCAAAAACTGAAGCAAAAAAGGAGTTTAAAGCAGTAGAGCGAAGGGGGAATTACAACACCAACGAGAAGATGATGGAGTTTTCTACCAATTTGGATCTTCGGGGAAAAAGGGGAGAAGAAGTGCTGCCAATGATCCAGACTTTTATAGACGAAGGGTTTATGCTGGGGGTGAAAGATCTCAGGATCGTCCATGGAAAAGGCGATGGAATCCTCCGGGATATCACTAGAAATCTCCTGCGAACCATGCCCCAAGTAGGGAAACTTGAAGATGAACATGCAGATCGAGGTGGGGCAGGAGTTACGCTCGTTACGCTAAAGTAACCTCTAAAAAGGCCTATATTTCTTTTGAAGATTAATTGGGGAAGACAAGTATTCAGATATTAATCCAAAAGAAAAGGGTGCTGGAATTTTGATCCAGCACCCTTTTCTTTTCAATTCATAACTTTATTTTTTCAACAAGGTAAAGGTGTAATTCCCTGCTATGGCAAAAGTTCCGTTTATCCTTGCACCTGGGGCAGGAATGGTCAGTTGTAGTCGAAGGGTGTTATTTTCCTGGGTAAAAGAAATTTCTCTTCCAGCTGCAGGCTTTGATCCGGTAAGGGTAAACTTATCAAAGTTGGTTCCTGCAAAAGCCCAGTTTCCTGATTGGTCAAACAATTCGTTGCTATTTCGGGAGGTGTAGGTTTTAGATGACCCTGCATTGAGGATCAACTCGAAGCCAGAGTAGATATCTGTGACGTCTCGGTTGTCTCGAGTGACAGAACCCCCTCCGGATACTACCCAAGATTGGGTGCCAGATCCAGTTAAAGCTTCTGTAGCCAATTCTTCAGCTGATTTGGGAGGCTCAGGAGTAGGATCATCGCCACCACAGGAGGGTAAAGCAAGAATCAAAAGAGCAGCAAGAAACAAGTAGGATAGGTTGACTTTCATAAAAACAAACTAAGGAATGTAAAATTAGAGATATCGGCTAAAGATCAAAATATCAAAGACTACTTATAATCTTCGAGTGCAATTTTATTTGTCGAAAACTCATATTCTCTGGGGTCATTTGAGCAGACAAGGAGTGTTCGGTTTCTTTTATATTTTCCTATCAAGTCTTGATACCATTGAACACCTTTTTGATCCAAATTGGAAGTGGGCTCATCCAAGAGCACCAAAGGCACATCCGAGAATAATGCCAAGCCGAGTTTTAACCTTTGTTTCATTCCGGATGAAAACTGAGCAATCTGCTTTGATTGATGCTCTTTGAGGTAAATGATATCCAGCAAATCATTCGTAGTAATTCCTTCCAATGGTCTTTTGAATTGAAAATGGAAGCAAATCAGCTCGGAAAGGGTGAATTCCTCCGGTACTTCGAGATAAGGGGCAGCTATAGAAAGAAATTTATATTTATCCCCGTCATCTATTTCTTTTCCCTCCAACTTGAAACTTATTTTTCCGGATGAAATGGGAATTACTCCTGACAAGCACTTTAGGAGAGTAGATTTACCGGAACCATTTCCACCTGTGATGGCAAGGGCATCTCCGGAATTGATCGTCAAACTGAGTTTTTTAAAAATCCATTCGTATTGAAAGCGCTTGGAGACTTCCTGTAGCTGGATTTCTAGCATATCAGTTGATATAGCCTTTCATTACCCCTCTTTCCGAAGATCGGATAAAATTGAGGATCTCATCCCTTTCTTTAGTGGCTGGAAGATTAATTTCGATTTCTTCCAGAGCCCGACTATTATTCATGCTATTCAAAAACAGGTAGCGATAGACTTCCTGAATATGAGCAATGGTCTCACTGGAAAAGCCTCTTCTTCGCAAGCCTAGGGAATTTACACCCGCATAGGAAAGCGGTTCTCTCGCAGCCTTGGTAAAAGGAGGTACGTCCTTTCTCACCAATGATCCACCCGATATCATCGCATGCATGCCGATTTTCACAAACTGATGAACTGCACTGGATCCTCCTACTATAGCCCAATCGTCAATTGATACGTGTCCTGCGATCTGTACGGAATTGGCAATAATGACATTGCTTCCAATCACGCAGTCGTGCGCCACGTGAACGTAAGCCATCAGAAGACAATTACTACCCACTACTGTAGTCTGCTTGTCCACTGTTCCTCTTGATATGGTGACACATTCACGAATGGTAGTATTGTCTCCAATCACGACTGTAGATTCCTCTCCTTGAAACTTAAGGTCTTGTGGAATGCCGGCAATGACAGCCCCAGGGAAAATCTTGCAGTTTTTACCTATTCTGGCTCCAGGAAAAATGGTGACATTGGATCCGATCCAGGAATTTTCCCCGATTACCACATCTTCATGAATCATGGTAAAAGGATCTACATGGACATTCTGGCCCAATTTTGCGCTGTCGGATACAGAGGAAAGAGGACTAATCATGATTCTTTTCGAGTTATGCTAGCGGTCATTACAGCTTCACAGACCAGAGTATTGCCTACGTAGGCCTCTCCTCTCATCTTGGCTATTCCCCTTCTGATTGGGGCCAGCAGTTCACATTTAAAAACTAAGGTGTCTCCCGGAAGGACCATTTTTCGAAACTTGCAGTTTTCAATTCCCAAAAAGTAGGTCCAATAGTTCTCTGGATCATCCACTGTACTTAGCACCAAAATACCTCCAGTCTGAGCCATGGCTTCTACCTGAAGGACTCCTGGCATCACAGGGTTGCCTGGAAAATGGCCCATGAAGAATGGTTCATTCATGGTGACGTTTTTCACTCCTGCCACAACCGTATCATCCAAGTAAATGATTTTGTCTAAAAGTTGGAAAGGATAGCGGTGAGGGAGGATATTGGAGATCTGATTGATATCCATTACCGGAGGGAGCTTTGGATCATAGTAGGGGATATGGGATGCCCCTGCTTTTTCCATTGCCCGCTTGAGTTTTTTGGCGAAAGCCACGTTAGCGGCATGTCCCGGTCTGGCCGCCAAAATCTGAGCTTTCAATGGTCGACCTACCAGAGCCAAATCTCCAACTACGTCCAGCAGTTTATGCCTTGCAGGCTCATTTTTGTATCGAAGGTCTACATTGTTTAGAATCCCTTCTTTTTTGACCTCAACAGTTTGCTTGTTGAACATCTTGGCTAGGTGGGCCAATTCGTCTTTTTCAACCACTCGGTCTACCACCACAATCGCATTGTTGAGATCGCCTCCTTTGATCAAGTTGGAGTTGTACAACATCTCCAGCTCATGCAAAAAGCAGAATGTACGGCAGGAAGCAATTTCCGGTTTGAACTGACTGATGTCGGTAATCGAGGCGTGCTGGCTTCCCAAAACCGGAGAATTGTAATCTACCATCACAGTTACTCGGTAGTTGTCAGTAGGCAAAGCCACCATCTCCACTTCCCGGGAACTGTCCTTGTATTGGATGCTTTCCTGCACTTCAAAAAATCTCCTGAGGGCATTTTGCTCCTCCAAGCCGGCATCTTCCAAAACTTCGATGAATTGGATAGAGGATCCATCCATGATCGGAGGCTCCGGTCCATCCAGCTGAATCAAAACATTGTCTATTTCCAATCCCACCAGAGCGGCAAGCACATGCTCTACGGTGTAGATTCTTGCGCCATTTTGCTCAAGTGTAGTGCCTCTGGATACATCTACCACCAAATCGCAATCCGCATCCACGGTGGGTCTACCTTCAAGGTCAATTCTTTGAAATTTGATTCCGTGATTGGGTGGGGCAGGTAAAAATGCCATATTGGACACCACGCCGGTGTGAAGTCCTACTCCGGAGAGTTCTACCTGTTTTTTTATGGTATGCTGTTTTACTTTCATCTTTTGCCCTTTGGAAAGGTTTGGGCTGCAAAATTAGTCCTTTTTTTCGAGTTCTTTGATTCGCTTCTCCAAGGCATCCAGATTTTTGAAGATAGAATAGGATTTGAGGAAGTTTTTTAATTCAAATCCCATATAGCCAAAAAGGGTCTGCCCCGGCTCTTTAATGGATTTACTGACCCCAGTATTGGCACCTATGGTGGTATTGTCAGCGATTTTAATATGGCCTACAATACCTGCTTTGCCAGCGATGACACAGTTTTTGCCAATTTCAGTAGAGCCTGAAATACCAGCCTGAGCCGCGATTACGGTGTTTTCGCCTATGATGACATTATGAGCTATCTGGACCTGATTGTCGATTTTCGCCCCTCTTTTTATGATTGTTGAGCCCATAGTGGCTCTATCCACGGTGGTGTTGGCTCCTATGCTTACATGATCTTCCAATATCACATTGCCAATCTGTGGAATAGCCCGATAAGTGCCATCTGCCTGAGGTGCAAAGCCAAATCCGTCCGAGCCGATTACTGCACCGGGGTGAATTTCGCAGTTGGACCCAATTACAGAGTCCGCGCAGATTTTCACTCCGGAGTGAATTATGGTATTGTCTCCGATTTTGACACGGTCTCCCAAGTAGGCATGAGCGTGAATTTTCACTTGAGCCCCTATTTTGCAATTTTTACCTATATACGAAAATGCTCCGCGGAAGCCATTTTCGCCCATGGAGCTGCTTTCATGCATGGTTGAGGGCTCCTCTACTCCGACCAAGGCCATTTTTGAGAATTGGTCATAGGCTTCCAATAAGGTAGTGAACCCGGAGTAGGCATCTTTTACCCGGATTAGAGTGGTGCTGAAGGGTTTTGACGCATTAAAATCCTCTGAGACTATCACAGCTGTAGCTTTAGTCTCATAGAGATGCGGTTCATATTTGCTATTAGAAAGAAAACTGATTCCTCCAGGCAAACCCTCCTGAATTTTATCCAGTCGGTTTACTTTCTGATTTTCATCCCCCTCTACTTTTCCACCTAAAAGAGCGGCTAATTGGCCTAAAGTAAATTCCATATTCGGATCAAGAACTTATTGTCAGGATAAAATTAAATTTTTCGCTTTACATACATAGTATTTCTCTACGATCTTGCTCATCACTTTGATATTCGGTAGGTCGGCGGCTGTGGCCACATCTACTACTTTGCCTTTTTTTGTCAGGATATTGATCCGGTCAGAGGCCAGGTAGCCGTAATTGCTCACTTTGCCATGAGAGAAGAAATAGTCCAAATCCGCTGATGGTATAGCCAGTTTTTGACGGGTTTTTTCCATTTGCTCTTGGATTTCCTCTGGGGAGAATGGATCATTGACTAGATTGATTTTGAATAAGTTTCTGGTCAAAAACATTCTGGAAATATTTTTCAGCACATAATCTGGGTGAGACTTCCACAACTTGATCGCTCCCCAGATATCAAAATCATCCAACTGGAGAAACTGTTCCAAAATTTGCGGATTTGACTGGAAATCCTTCAGATGTAAAGGGTTTTTTAAGAAAAAATCAAATTCTTCGGATACTTGAAAAGATAGCCCCTGTCGAGCAAGGGTTTTTGCCCGGGTGATCAGATTGATCAGCATTTTTTCAGCACTGACAGTGGTCTTATGCAGATATACCTGCCAATACATCAATCTGCGGGCACTGAGGAAGTTTTCGATGGAGTAGATTCCTTTTTCCTCAATGACCAATTGATCCTTGTGTACTGCCATCATTTTTATGATCCGGTCTGCGCCTATCGTCCCTTCTGATACTCCTGTGAAAAAGCAATCCCGCTGTAGATAGTCCAGTCGGTCTATATCCAGCTGGCTGGAAACCAGTTGATTGAGAAATTTTCTAGGGTATTTGTTTTTGAAAATGGAGATAGCCAAGTCCAGCTGTCCAGCAAATTCCCGATTAAGGGCCTCAATGGTAAGTATTGACAGTTCTTCGTGGGGAATGCCTTCAAGCAGACTAAACTCCAGCGCATGCGAAAATGGACCATGACCAATATCGTGGAGTAAAATAGCGATCAAAGCGGCTTCGTATTCGGAATCTGAAATATCTGTTCCTTTCAGCCGGAGATTGTCTAACGTGATGCTCATCAGGTGCATAGCGCCTAAGGCATGGTGAAATCGCGTGTGAAGGGCGCCGGGATACACAAAGTCTGTCAAACCCAACTGCCTAATCCGGCGTAATCTCTGAAAGTACGGATGATCAATGATCGCAAAAATCAACTCACTCGGGATGGTAATAAAACCATAAACTGGATCATTGAGTATTTTCTGGCTTTTCAATCAGGGTCCATTTGTTTGGACCAAAAGTAATTATAATTTTAAAATTAAAGGGAAAACCCAATGGCTCAAAAGTTCCGGATTCTGTGGGCAGATGATGAAATCGATCTGCTCAAACCCCATATTCTTTTTTTAGAGCAAAAAGGCTACGAAATAGTCACCGTCAACTCAGGGGTCGATGCTATCGACGAAGTCGAGTCGGATAATTTTGACGTGATATTTCTTGACGAAATGATGCCAGGTATGACCGGTCTGGAGACGCTTCAGCAGATCAAGCAGATGAAACCTCAAATCCCGGTGGTCATGATCACCAAAAGTGAAGAAGAGCACATCATGGATGATGCTATCGGCGGAAAGATTGCAGACTACCTGATCAAGCCGCTCAATCCAAGTCAAATCTGGCTTTCGGTCAAAAAAATCCTTCAAAACAAGCAGCTGATCGATACCAAAACCACTCAGAGCTATCAGCAGGATTTCATGCAGATCAGTATGGCATTAGGGGATGCACATAGCCCGCAGGATTGGGAGGATATTTATAAAAAACTCACCTTTTGGGAACTGGAGATCGACGAGACTCAAAACAAAAGCATGCTTGAGGTACTGGAGACCCAAAAATCCGAGGCCAATTCTTCCTTTGCACGTTTTGTAAAAGAGAATTACCTCGATTGGATGGAGGAGAAAAATCAGGAAAAGCCTCTACTTTCAAACCGGGTCATGAAGGAAAAGGTCTTTCCTAAAATAAAACCCGGTAAACCCTTGTTTTTCATCGTAATTGACAATCTGAGATTGGACCAATGGGAAGAGATCGAATCCTTGATCTCACAGTATTTTGTCTCTGAGGAGAAGGATACCTATTTCAGTATTTTGCCGACTACCACTGCTTTCGCCAGAAATGCCCTCTTCAGCGGGATGATGCCTTTGGACATGGCAAGATTCTACCCCAATCTTTGGGAGGATGAAGATTCCGATGAGGGGAAAAATAATTTTGAGGAGGATTGGCTGAGAATCAACCTGGAAAAGAATAGACTCAATATCAAATTCAGCTATCAAAAGATCCTGCAGACTCAGCAGGGAAAAGCCGTCTTGGACCAATTTCATTCCTTATTGCAAAATGACCTCAATGTGTTGGTGTACAATTTTGTAGATATGGTATCCCATGCGCGGACAGATATGAAAATGATCCGTGAACTTGCTCCCGATGAATCTGCTTATCGATCCCTGACCCGAAGCTGGTTTGAGCATTCTTCCTTATTTGAGCTTTTCAAGAAAATCCATCAGGCAGGCTTGGAAGTAATGGTCACCACTGACCATGGGACAAAAAAAGTGAACAAACCCTACCGGATCATCGGAGACAAAAACGTAACGACCAATCTCAGGTACAAGCAGGGCAAAAATCTCAATTTTGAGTCCGGGAAGGTATTCGAAGTCAAGCGTCCCGAAGATGCCAAGCTTCCGAGGCTGAATGTCTCCACGACTTACGTATTCGCTGTGGAGGATTATTTCTTCGCATATCCTAATAATTACAACTATTACGTCAACTACTACAAGGACACCTTTCAGCATGGAGGGATTTCTTTAGAAGAAATGATCGTGCCTTTCGTACATTTGAAGGCTAAAGAAGGATAAAGATTGACAACAATAGAATATAGCCTTTCGGAAATCGATTCAGTGGCAAAGGAGCTGATCAAGCATGCCGGAGAGGAGAAAATCTGGATTTTCCAAGGGCAAATGGGAGCCGGAAAAACCACTTTAATCAAAGCGCTGTCCAAAGCCTTGGAGGTAGAGGATGAGGTAAGTAGTCCTACTTTTGGAATCGTCAATGAATATCAATCCCCATTGGCCGGGAAAATTTATCATTTTGATTTTTACCGATTGGATGATCCCGATGAAGCATTGGATATTGGAATAGAAGAGTATTTTTATAGCGGGAATTACTGCTTGATAGAATGGGCCGAAAAAATCGCTCCTTATCTTCCTGATGAATTTGTCCAGATTAAAATAGAAATCTTAGCTAAGGAAAGTAGAAAGATCCACCTTCAAAAAACCCAAGATGCCTACTGAACTTTCTCCCTTGACCTCCATGGGCCTAATGACCAAAGAGTCTCCCCTTTCTACCAAAAAGGGAGGTCAGCCTTTGGTAATTGGATTACCCAAGGAAATTTCCAATCAGGAAAGAAGGATTGTACTCACCCCAGAGGCAGTAGGCTTGCTCAGCAACAATGGGATTCAAGTCATGGTCGAATCCGGTTCCGGGCTTCAGGCAAAATTCAAAGATCAGGATTATTCTGATGCCGGGGCTAAAATTTCCTATTCGAGAAGCGAGGTACTGGCTGCAGATGTTCTCTTGAAAATTGCCCCTCCCACTTTGGAAGAAATCAAGGAAATGTCCCCAGGCGCGTGTCTTATCTCAGCATTGCAGTTAGAAAACCAAAGTGCGGAGTTTATCCATGCTCTCAACGAAAAGAAAATCACTGCCGTAGCTTTTGAATACCTTGAGGATAAGGTAGGGGGGATGCCTGTGGTCAGGGCCATGTCAGAGATAGCTGGAAGTACGGTCATGCTGATAGCTTCCGAGTACCTTTCGAGTGTCAATGAAGGGAAAGGTCTTATTCTGGGAGGAGTGACCGGAGTGCCTCCGACTCAGGTGGTAATCATCGGAGCAGGAACAGTCGCTGAGTATGCAGCAAGAACGGCCTTAGGCCTCGGAGCAAATATCAAAGTCTTTGACAACCATATATACAAACTACGCAGAATCAAGCAGCTGATTGGTCAGCAGATCTATACTTCCACGATAGACAATTTTACCTTAAGTCAGGCTTTGGCAGAAGCAGATGTGGTCATAGGGGCCCTTCGCGCCGAAAAAGGAAGAAATAAAATCGTAGTCACTGAGGAAATGGTGGCCAACATGATGCATGGAAGTATTATCATCGATGTGGGTATCGATCAAGGTGGCTGTATCGAAACGGCCAGAATGACTTCTCATGAAGCTCCCGTCTATCAGATCCACGACGTGATCCATTATTGTGTTCCAAATATCGCTTCACGTGTGGCAAGGACTGCTTCTTATTCTCTAAGCAATATTTTCACACCCATTGTCTTGCAAATGGCCGATTTAGGCGGTGCCGAGGAGATGATTTTTAATTACAAGTGGTTTTTGAGAGGGGTGTACACCTATCGGGGAAGTTTGACCCATGCAGTGCTGGCCAGAAAATTTGGGTTAAATCACAAAGAGCTCCAATTGCTTCTAGCAGCCAGATATTGATCAGGACAATAGATTTTGCCTCAGCAGAAATTCCAGCTGTTCATTCGCTTTCAACAAAGCTGCTGTAAGTCTTTCATTTTCTCTTCTCAAAGAATAAACTTCGAAGGCGTTTTTGATTACTGTTCTCAAATATTCTTCCTCCCAAGGTTTGGTGAGGTAGTGGTACACTTGACCCTTGTTGATCGCATCAATCACTGCTTGAATGTCTGTGTACCCTGTCAAAAGTAACCGGATAGGCCTTGGGTGTATTGGGATGATACTTTCCAAAAATTCGACTCCGGTTTTTTCCGGCATTCTTTGGTCTGTAATGATGATATCTATCTCCTCTTCATTGAGAATTTTCTCCCCTTCCTCAGCAGATATCGCTAAAAAGACCTTATAGTCTCTTCGAAAAGTGGCTTTAAAGGCTTGAAGATTGTTCTCTTCATCATCTACATAGAGAACTTTGATCTTTTCTTCGTTTTGACTTTCCATTGAGTTTTTGCCTGAAATTGACTTGCCAATACCAAATAATTCCTTTTTCCTTTAAAAACAAAATTCCTTTTTGTTTGTATAGATCGAATTATTATAAATTCTAACCAAATTTTATGATTAAGTTATTTGTGTTTTTGACGAATAACTTATCTTTACTCAGCTTATCACCCCTAAGTAAATGATATCTATTGAAGAAATTGATCTGAAAGATCGGTTTACTCCTGAAATTTTTATACCTAACAACCAAGAGGATTGGGTTAAAATTGAGGAGTTAAGAAATAATCCGGCCGTACATGTCATAAATGAAATTGACAGTCAAATAGCTGATTTGATCAAGGCGGATCATCCTGATTTATCATTTACCAAGCAAGACCTTCAAGCTAGAGTTGATAATTTTGTAGCTCCGGACCAAAAAGATTTTTTCGGAAACTGGGTATATTTTTCTTGGAAAAACACCCTGGTCCATATCTTATCCGAGAAGGATTTTATTCGAATTAGGACAGTACGGAATAATTTTAAAATCACTCCTCAGGAGCAAAATGAATTAGGCCAAAAGAAAGTTGGCATTGTTGGCCTTTCTGTGGGGCAAAGTGTAGCCTTGGCCATTGCCTTGGAACGAGGCTGTGGGGAATTGCGGCTCGCTGATTTTGACACCTTGGAGCTAAGTAATCTCAATCGTCTCAAAGCCGGAGTGACCAGTTTGGGATTGGAAAAAGTAATAATTGCAGCCAGGGAGATCAGTGAAATAGATCCTTATCTGAAGCTGAAAGTCTTCAGAGATGGGATTACAGAAGACAACGTGGACGAATTCATATCCGGAGGCGGCAAACTGGATCTTTTGATTGACGAATGTGATAGCTTGGATATCAAGGTGTTGCTGAGAGAAAAAGCAAAAAGCTACCACCTTCCTGTAATCATGGAGACCTCTGATAGGGGAATGCTGGATATCGAGCGCTTCGATCAGGAATCTGACCGGCCTATTTTTCACGGCATGCTTGCTGGAATAAAAGGAGAAGATTTAAAGGGGCTTTCCAATAAAGAGCGCGTGTCCATTGTATTGAAGATCACAGGATTGGATACTTTATCCTTGAGGATGAAGGCCTCTCTGTTGGAAATCGGTCAAACCATCACCAGTTGGCCTCAATTGGCCTCGGGGGTTTTTCTGGGAGGAGCTTCAGTCGCCCATGTGGGAAGAAGGCTTCTGTTGGGTGATGAAGTGAAATCAGGTAGATTCTATGTTGATTTTGACCAGATTTTACAGATCGATCCTGAAGAAATTACTCCTATTGAACCTGCCTATCGTCCTATTTCGGATTTTCAGCAGGAAATTATTCGACAAATTCCGCAGCAGATCACCCAATCTGCCTACCTATTGACGACTGAGGAACTTCATGAAATCGTCAATCAGGCTAATCAAGCGCCATCCGGAGGTAATGTCCAACCCTGGATCTGGATTTATGACAAAAAAGGATTGCTTCATCTTTTTCATGATCAAGAAAGAAGCCATTCCATGCTGGATTACAAAGGGACGGGTTCTTTGATCGCATTCGGTGCTGCTCTTGAGAATGTTCGATTGATATCGGCCAAATTGGGCATAGAGATCGAAATTCATCATCACATCACTGACTTTGACGAAAAGTGTGTGGCTTCGGTGAGATTTTTGTCAAAGTTGAAGAATCGGCTGAATGTGCCTTATTCTGAATTGGCTGAAGGGATATCCCTAAGATGCACCAACCGAAAGAATACCAAAAGGGTACTGCTGAGCGAGGAGTCACTGGCAATTTTTGAAAACTTGGCAAGAGAAGGTGGCTTGGACCTCAAGTTTACCCAGTCAGACAAGGAGTTGGAGAAACTCGCCGGGATAGTTGGAGGCATGGACAGAATGCGGCTTTTCCATCAGGAAGGTTTGGTAGATTTCATCAAAGAGGTCCGATGGACTGACGAAGATGCCAAACGGACCAAGGATGGGATTGATATTGCCACTTTGGAACTTTCCGGTACGGAAAAAGCAGCAATGGGATTATTGAAAGACCCTAGGACAGTGAAGTTTTTCCGGAAATTTTTGATGGGCTATGGATTGACCAAAATATCCAAAGACACAATGACTACGGCCTCCGTGGTCATGGTATTGCAGGGGAGGGACTTTTCTGCCAAAGAATATCTGAATGCAGGCGCAGTTTTGCAGCGAATTTGGATCAAGGCAAATATGATGGGGATCAGTTTCCAGCCGGTTACCGCTATGCTATTTATTTTTCACCGGGTACTTAGAGATGCTAATCATGGATTTTCCAATAAAGAAGAAGCCGAAATTCTCAAATTAAAGGCAGAATTTGATCTACTATTCGAGAATGATTCAGAAGTTTGCCCTTTATTTATGTTTAGGCTAAATCAAGCTGGTGAGCCAAGTATACGAGCATATAGGCGATCCGTTGACGAAACCCTAATTCGGCTTTAGAAATGTTCAAATTCAAAGCTTTTAGAGCTATTGATGACCCCGAAAGGTGCCAAAACTTTGTTAAAGGCCACGCAGATGTCCTGAGACAGTATGGTGTGACCAAGGTGACTTCGTCCAATAACGATTGGATTAAAAACCCCTTTGTATATGTGATTACAGTAGAGCTCGTGGATACCGGTGAAATAGTCAGTGGACTTCGCATTCACATTGCCCATCCTGACTATCCTCTTCCCATGGAGTTGGCGGTTTCCCAAGTAGATCATAAGATTTTTGGATTGGTAAGGGAATATGGTGTGCATGGGACAGGAGAAGTATCTGGATTGTGGAATTCCAAATCAATATCAGGCTACGGGGTGGGTGCTGTGCTTCTGATCAGAGCGGGAATCGCGATCGCAGAGCAATTGAAATTAGGGTCGCTTTTGGCTCTTGTAGCGGAGTATACTCTTATGCCTTCTTTAAAAAAGGGATTTGAAATAGAGGAAGGAATCGGGAATTCCGGGACATTTTTCTACCCTAAATTGGATTTGGTCGCTACTTCCATTGTGATGAAGGATCCCATAAATCTCCCCTTGGCAGACAAGGAGGAAAGAGATTTTATCCATATGCTGCGCCAAAACCTCCAAATTACGAGGACTGAAACAGGTCCTAAAGGTGATTTTCTAGTAGAGTATGATTTAGTTATTCAAAATACGGATTGGAGAAAAGATGTATAGACTTTATTTCCTGATTATCGGACTCTTGTTTTTCAACAGGGTAGCCTTTTCGCAAAATACCACAGTCGAAAAACTGGATTGCTTTATGTTCAAGCTCGAAAAGAAAGACAGTACCGTGGAAGATATCCTTCCGCAGCTCTCCTCTTTTCAGACAAACAATTGCAGCCAGTTTAATTTCGGGATCAACAGTCAGATTCTATGGGTAAAATTGGACGCTGATTTGGTAAAGCAGTTTGATTCCCCTCTTTTGGTGTTCAATTCATCTTCGATCGACGATGTCAAGCTGTATTCTGTCCAAAATAATGAGATCACCGGAGAACTTATCAACGGCCGACTGGTCAGAGATAAAGATGAGTATGTCGACTCTCACAAGCTGGCGTTTGAGCTCGGTGAAAATGAAAAAAATGCTGATTTCTATTTGATCCGCCTTGAAAATTCAGATAAGAAGATTTTTATTTCTTTTCTAATCGAAAGTGAGGAATTTGATTCTTTACTACTTTTTGAATACATCTTTTTTGCAGTATTGACAGGGGTATTTGTAGGCTTGTTTTTTTACAATTTCTTCATTTACCTCTCAGTCAAGGATAAGATCTATCTGGTTTATGTTCTCCATACCGTACTGGTTTGGTTTGCCCAAGCATCGATATTGGGATTCACTCAGTTATTGATCTGGCCGGAATGGGATTGGATGAATTCCCGGTCTATCGTTTTGTTTTCGTCTCTGGTGAGTATCGTAGGGATTTGGTTTTTAAGGGTGTTTTTGTCTACTGATCGCTACGTCCCCAAGCTGGACAAAGGGTTTGTTTACATTTTTGCTGTGTATGCCTTCATTTTGGCCAATGCACTTCTTTTCTCCATTACCCTCAGCTATCAGGTTTTACTGGTCACGCAGTCTATTGTAGTCCTGTTTGTGCTGTTTGTGGCTTACTCTGTGTTGAAGCGGGGCTTCAGACCGGCCCGATATTATTTATTGGCCTGGAGTGTTTTCATGGTGGGGATCTTTTTGTTTGTTCTCAGCGAAATGGGAATAATTCCCACCAACAACCTGACGATCTACATTATGCCGTTTGGCTCAGCATTGGAGGTAGTTCTTCTATCTTTTGCCTTGGCTGATAAAATCAACATACTCAAAAAGGAAAAAGAACTGGAGCAGTCCGAGCGTCTGCGTGTATTGAGAGAAAACGAGAATTTGATCCGTGAGCAGAACTCTATGCTCGAAGAGAAGGTCAAAATCAGAACTGTAGAATTGGAACAAGCCCTTAGAAATCTTCAAAATACGCAAAGTCAACTGGTCAATCAGGAGAAAATGGCTTCTTTGGGACAGTTGACCGCGGGGATCGCACACGAGATCAATAACCCCATCAACTTTGTCAGTTCCAACATTACTCCGCTCAAAAGAGATATCAAGGATATCATGGAGGTCATTGACTTTTACAGAAGTTCGGCGGAAAAAGAATTCAAGCCAGAGACCATCAAAAGTGCGAAAAAGCTAGAGGAGGAACTCGAGCTGGACTATGTACTCGATGAGGTGGATCAGCTACTCCGGGGCATGGAGGATGGCGCCAAGCGGACCGTGGAGATAGTCAAAGGGTTAAGATTGTTTTCCCGAGTAGACGAGCAGGATGTGAAGAAGGTGGATTTGCATGATGGGATTAACAGTACGCTCATCCTATTGAATTCTTCGATTCCCGGCAAAGTCCGGATCATTCGAGAGTTTGGAGAACTTCCTATGGTGGAATGCCTTGCAGGAAAGATTAATCAGGTATTCATGAACATTATCAACAACGCTGTTCATGCGCTTTCGGACCATCTCAATACCATTTCCGATCCTAAGATCACGATCAAGACCTTTGCAGGTCAGGAGACAGTTACGGTAGAAATCATTGATAATGGTCCGGGAATGCCGGATCATGTAAAACAAAGGATTTTTGAACCTTTTTTTACTACAAAAGCAGTTGGGAGAGGAACAGGTTTGGGTCTTTCCATAGTTTATTCTATTATTGAAAATCACAAAGGAACCCTGGAAGTGGATACCGAGGAGGGCCAAGGCACAACTTTTAAAATAACTCTTCCTATATATCAAAATGCCCCAAAGTATGAGTGAAAAAATACATGTTCTTTACATTGATGATGAAGACAACAACCTGAAATCTTTTCGGGCTACTTTAAGGAAGGATTTTAAGATTTTTACGGCCATCGATGGAGAGGAAGGCTTGCGAATAGCCCAAGAAGAGGAAATTCATGTAGTCATCGCCGATCAGCGAATGCCGGGTATGACCGGTACTGAGTTTTTTGAACGCATGGTCAAAATCAACCCTGACCCTGTCAGGATATTATTGACCGGCTATTCAGATATCGCCAGCGTCATCGATGCAATCAACAAGGGGGAGGTATATCGATTTATCGATAAGCCCTGGAATATTGAGCAGATTAAAAATTCCATCAAAAACGCCGCGGATATCTTCTTCATGAGAAGGGAACTGCGAGACAAGACTATCAAGCTTGAAAAGCTCCATTCAGAAATGAATCAGTTTGTATACAGTCTTTCTCACGAATTGAGAGGTCCTCTGATGAGTATTTCCGGGGTGTCCAAACTGGCGAAGATGGAGGTGACTGATCTCAATACCTTGGAGTATTTTAATATGATTGATACTGCCACTGGCAAATTGGATGATTTTATCTATAAAATGCTGGACTTTTACCGTTCGACCAAGATCGAGCATAAAATCACCGAGATTCATTTTCGTGAGGTGGTCAATCAGCAAATGGACGCCTACAGAGAAAAGTTTGATTTGAGTCACTTTCATATTGAGATGCAAGTCAATCAGGAGTCTGCCTTCTTCTCGGATGATTCCAAAATCCGAGTAATTCTAAACAACCTCTTCAGCAACGCGGTACAATTTCAGAAACCCTCACCCGGTGAAAAGAGGATTTCACTTACCGTAGATGTAGTAGAAGGAAAAGCGATCTTGGTATTGGAAGACAATGGAATTGGCATCGAGGAACGGTTCAAAAATGAGGTTTTCAACCTCTTTTCCAGAGCAACTCAAAAAAATGTAGGAACCGGTCTAGGCCTTTACATGGTCAAAGAGGCCGTAGAGCAAATGGGGGGAGAGATTTATTTGGATACCGAATTGAATAAGGGAACCGCTGTGACCGTCACACTTCCTAGCATGATTATAGGCTAAAAACTCAGGCAATGTCCTACTCAGCCTTATCTTTGCACTGAGAATTACTTTTTTCACAAAAACGAAAGATTATGATTAATCCTTGGCACGACGTCAATATTGGAAAACAAGCTCCCGAGTACGTCATGGGAGTCATCGAAATCCCCAAAGGAAGCAAAGGCAAGTACGAATTGGATAAAAAAACCGGGATGCTACTCTTGGACCGGGTTCTTTTTTCTGCAGTACACTATCCGGCAAACTATGGATTTATTCCCCAGACATTCTGTGAGGACCATGACCCTCTGGATATCCTGATTATCTCTCAGATCGATATTCCTTCCATGACCTTGGTCAAAGCCAAAGTAATTGGCGTAATGCGGATGGTGGATGGAGGAGAGGCCGATGACAAAATCATCGCCGTGGCTGCAGAAGATCAGTCGGTAAACTATATCAACGACATTGATGAGCTCCCTCCACACTTGATGAAGGAGGTTCACCGGTTTTTTGAAGACTATAAAAAGTTGGAAAATAAGGAAGTGAAAGTGGAGGATTTTCTCGGAAAAGAAGATGCCATGCGAATCATCAATGAGAGTATAGAACTCTACGATAAGAATTTCCGAACCGCACGATAAAACAAAGCCTGAGCAATCAGGCTTTTTTGTTTTTGATCATTTGTTTCTGGGCTTTTTTCTTCAGGTAATTTACCAAATCAGTGTAGGCTTCATGCTCGTGATTGGAAACTGAAATAGACTGATGGTCCTGAAAGGCAATGGTCACCTGCTTAAATTCCCGCTTGTTGGCGATGATCGTCTCTTCTTCCCAAGCTAGAATTTCAGATAAAGGATAGGCTTTGGTACTGCCTCGAAGCGGAAGTCGGATGACGATATGGTCCTTGCCTGCAGTGATGAATCTCCATCCGGCCATCATTTTCACCAAAAGCATGAGAATCACAAGGGTGATCAATGAGCAGGCCACCAGGTAAAACCAGAGCGGAAAGCTTCCTTTGTATGAAAAATCCCTCAAGATTAAGACTAGGCCCCCAGTAAGCACCAGTAAGACGAGACTTAAAGAGATATAAGTAGAGATTTTCGGTTTAATGGAGACCATGGTGATTTTCTATTTCCTGAAGTTTTGCTCGGGCAAAAGTCTCCAAATCCTCGAAAAAAGCGAAGAAAATCAACTCAAATTCCTTTTCTTTTTCCACCAATACCGAAGTGGCTTCATTCATTTTTGAATCAAAACTTGACCTTCTTGTCAGACCATTCAGAGACTGCTGGATGCCTTCCAAGGTCCAATAATTGAGCAGCCAATTTTGCTTTTTCATCCAAAAAAACATCCTCCCAAAGCTCTCAGGAAGTATATCCAAATGTTTTTCGAGGGATTCGTAAGTCTTTTCTACAAATATGGCCAGTGGTATTGAGCTATATTTTTCCCAGTTTTTGGCTAAAAAATAATCGAAGAATATATCCGTGATCACTGGAGAGT
This sequence comes from Algoriphagus taiwanensis, assembly GCF_036245645.1. Classification (NCBI taxonomy): domain Bacteria; kingdom Pseudomonadati; phylum Bacteroidota; class Cytophagia; order Cytophagales; family Cyclobacteriaceae; genus Algoriphagus; species Algoriphagus taiwanensis. The sequence goes on from NZ_BTPE01000021.1 coordinate 34,248, forward strand.
AGTGACGGAATTTTCGCCTGAGGTAGCTCTGACCGGCTTTGACCAGAGGATGAGAATCGGTAAAGGTATCTATCTCCCGATGAAGCAAAATGCCATGCAATACCTCATCATGGTATTTCAGGATCTCTTTGCCCTTAACGAAATCTGCTACAAAATTCCCAACCAGGATTCCTTCTCGGTCAAATGATAAATAGGCGTGTGCGAGAAAATTCATGTTGGTTTGAAAAAAGGAAAACCCTGTGACTTTTGCTTAGTTTGTACCCTAAAATACCACTTGATGCCGAATTACCTCGAAGAATTAAAGCTGGGACTCAAACTTCTTAAAATGGAATGGGAAGAAGACCTGGCTCAGTACAAGAAAAAGTTTCTCAATACCTCTATCGCAGATAAGAAAAAAGAAGGAATCACCTGGCATCCCATCGTTCTGAAAAAATCCCAAATCGGGATGGGTGAGCGATTGATCATCGAGGTAGAGCGAACAGACTCCAGCTATCCATCGGCATTTTCCTCCGGTAAATCGGTTTCTTTTTTCAGTACTCAAGAGGGATATCATGGGTCTGAATTTAGAGTGTCGGGCGTGGTCAATCAGGCGAAAAAAGATTCATTGATAGTGACCTTGCAGGCGGATGAAGTTCCCGAGTGGATGGAGTCCGGAAGACTGGGAGTGGATTTGCTTTTTGACGAAGCCAGCTATCGGGAGATGGAGTCTGCCCTCAAAAAAGTGATGGCCTCAGACAATCCTCGCTTGGTAGAGCTTCGGGATATCGTCTTCGGTGCGAAAAGTCCCCGATTCCAGGCCTTTTCACCCGCATCCATTTCCGGATTGAATTTTTCCCAAGCTACCGCCTGTCAAAAGATAGCCGCTGCTGAGGACTTTGCCATTGTCCATGGGCCTCCGGGTACGGGTAAAACCACCACATTGATAGCCGCCATAGCGTCTGCGGTGCAGGATAGGCAAAGAATTCTCGTCTGTGCCCCTAGCAATGCAGCTTTGGATTTGCTGGTCGAAAAACTGGTGGACCGAGGGATTGCTACCCTTCGATTGGGACATCCGGCCCGGGTGGAGGAAAAAATCTTGAATCAGACTTTGGATGCCAAAATTGCTTTCCATGACAGCTATCGGGATTTGAAGAAGCTGAGAAAAGAAGGAGAGTCCTATCTCAGATTGGCCAAGCAATACAAGAGAAACTTTGGGCCAGAAGAACGCGCCCAGCGAAAACGGATGTATCAGGAAGTCTCCCGAATCAGGGAAGCAGCTGGTCTATTGGAAGACTATATCCGTACGGATATCTATCAGCGAACTCATGTATTTGCCAGCACTTTGGTCGGTGCAGCATCCCACCATCTTAAAGGAATGGTTTTCGATGTGGTTTTTATTGATGAGGCTGCCCAAGCCTTAGAGGCAGCTTCTTGGATTCCCATTTTGAAAGCCAAAAAAGTAGTCTTTGCCGGGGATCATTTTCAGCTTTCTCCCACTATCAAATCCTATGAGGCTTCCAAGCATGGGCTGTCTGTTACCTTGTTTGAGAAGCTGATTCAAAGACAACCCGAGACCGCCACTCTTCTTCAGGTTCAATACCGAATGCCGGAAGATATTATGGGTTTCTCCAATCGCTGGTTTTATGAGGGGAAGCTTCAGGCTGCAGAAAATACTCAAAATCATGCTTTTGGACCTGATGAATCCACTCTGGAATGGATCGATACGGCAGGAGCAGGCTATTCGGATCAGACAGAGGCAGAGAGTCTAAGTACGTTCAATCCGGAAGAAGCCCATTTGGCCTGTAGGTATCTCAATGACACGATCAAGCGTATTGGGATCAACCATTTTAGAGAAAATAACTGGACGATAGGGTTGATTGCCCCATACTCTGCTCAAGTAAGGAGACTCAGATACCTGATTTTTGAGACCTATGAGTTTCCCAATCTTCGGGCTTTCGCGGATTTGATCACAATCGATACGGTAGATGGTTTTCAGGGTCAGGAGCGGGATTTGATGTTGATTTCGCTGACCCGATCCAATGATGCTGGAGAAATTGGCTTTTTGGCAGAAGAGAGACGGATGAATGTAGCCATTACCCGGGCCAAGCGGAAGCTGATCCTCATTGGGGATAGCAGTACCTTAGCTCAGCACCCGTTTTTTGATGAATTGCTTCGGTATTTTGAGGAGAAAAATGCCTACCGAAGTGTCTGGGAATTGATGTAAAAGGAAATGGGTTGAGCTGGTTCATTCTTTTCAAGATTGATTTGAATCAGTCAGCTTATTGAAGCTCCGTCCTTTTGGGATTGTGACCGCTTTTCCCTGAAATAGAACCCTTTCCCGTTTTGATCTTGTAATTTTTAGGAATTAAAACCAAATTGGAAATCGCCTGTTAAATGATCAATGAGGCGAGTTTTTGTCCTGCTTACCCCAAAAAAACCTGTAGAATATGCATAGAAGTGCGCTGTTGATTTGTGCTGTTGGATTGAGTTTTTTCTTTTCCTGCCAAAATCCGGGTCCCACTCCGGAAACTCCAGATAGTCCTCCCAGATCTCCTGAGGAGGAGCTAAAAACCTTTCAAGTCGAATCCGGCTTTGAGGTTCAGCTTGTAGCTTCAGAGCCAATGGTGGAGGCACCTGTTCATATTCAGTTTGATGAGGACGGTCGTCTTTGGGTGCTGGAGATGAGGGGATATATGAATGATATAGAAGGCTCCGAGGAAAAGCTTCCTGTAGGCTCTGTTGCGGTCTTGGAAGATACTGACGGGGACGGGATGATGGACAAGCGGACTGTTTACTTGGATTCTTTGGTTATGCCCCGATCTTTGGGATTGTATAAGAATGGGGCTTTGATTGCCGAAAACAATGCGTTGTGGTGGACGGAAGACCAAGACGGAGACGGAAGAGCAGATATCAAATCTTTGGTGGACTCTACCTATTCGGCCAATGGGCTGCCAGAGCACACCGATAATGGATTTGTAAGAAATGTGGACAATTGGTACTACAGTGCCAAGTCCCGATTGAGATATAAAAACATATCCGGTCAGTGGGTGAGAGACTCCACCGAATTCAGAGGGCAGTGGGGCATCGCTCAGGATGACAAAGGGCGTTTAATCTACAATTACAATTGGTCCCAGCTTCATGGGGACCTGGTTCCTCCTAATTACCTGTCCAGAAATTCAAACCACAAACCCACGTCCGGGATTGACCATGGCCTGACGATAGACCGTAGAGTATTTCCCATTCGTTCAAATTTGGCAGTAAACAGGGGGTACATTCCGGGAACCTTGGACTCTGCCAACCGATTGCAGGAATTCACGTCAGCTTGTTCTCCGACTGTTTATCGTAGCCACCTTTTCCCTGAGTCCTATTTTGGGAATGTATTTGTCATGGAAAATGCTGGCAACTTGGTCAAGCGAAATGTAGTCAAGGAAAATGGGATTTTGCTTGAAGCCCATGATCCCAATCCAGGCCGGGAGTTTATGGCTTCCACGGATGAGCGATTTCGTCCGGTGCATGGAACAATTGGTCCTGACGGAGGACTGTATATCGTGGATATGTATCAGGGCATCGTGCAGCACACGGCCTACATGACCGATTACCTCAAAGAAAAGACATTGGAGAGAGGTTTGGAACAGCCAGGGCATATGGGCAGAATCTGGAGAGTAGTTCCGAAAGGGTTCAAAGCTCAGCCGGCACCCAACTTATCTGAAATGCCTACTCAGGAATTGGTCGAATTGCTGGCTCACCCCGATGGATGGTATCGGGATATGGCTCAAAGGCTATTGGTCGAGCGAAATGATTCCCAAGCTGTAGTTTTATTGGAGGAGCTGGTGAAAAGCAATAAGTCCGCAATGGGTAGTTTTCATGCCCTTTGGACGCTTGAAGGACTTGGATCGGTAAAGCCAGATTTGCTTTTGGAGGTTTTGAGAACAAGCGATCCTTGGGTCAAAAATTCTGCACTGAGGCAGCTTGAAGGATTTGCTCAAAATGATCCGGAAGTACTGGAACAGTTGGAAAAGGAGATGATTCGTCTTTCTCAAAATGCCTCAGAAGAATTGGCTCTACAGCTTGCCCTTAGTGCCTATGTGATTTCGCAGGAAAGCCGGATGGAGGTAATCCAGTCGGTTTTGGAGGCTTACGGGCATTTGCCGTTGATCCGAGACGCTGCCATGAGTAGTTTGGGAGGCATGGAATGGACTTTTCTGCAATCCCTTTTGAAAGAAGACAAAGACAATCCAGATCGGGATATTTTCATGGAATTGCTGGCTTCGGCAATTCTTGATAAGGGGGATTCCAAAGAGATAGAAATACTTTTTGCTGAAATCAATCAGCCTCAAATCGACAAGAATGTAGAGATTATTCTAAATGGCTTGGCAATCAAAGCCAGTCAGGTAGAGACCCTCGGACAAATCAAGCTTTCCGGAAAACCTGCTCTCTTATCCCGAGAAGACTTGCCTTTGGATGAAATGAGAAAATCTATGCTGAATCGGGTATTTAGCTGGCCGGGATATAAACCTTCCGAAAGCCTAGCTTCCCAAAATACGCTGGATGAAGCAGGGATGAAGCTTTTTGCCGAAGGCCGCCAAAAATACCTGGCAACCTGCTCGGGCTGTCATGGCAACAACGGAAAAGGGGCCTCTCGAATGGGACCTCCTTTGGCCGGTTCCGAATGGGTTTTGGGTGATGAAGTGCGCCTAAGCCTTATCATGCTGCACGGCATAGAAGGTCCTATAGAAGTGGCAGGAAAAAAATACGATGCTCCGGATATCTTGCCGGTGATGCCTTCACATTCTACTATGGATGATAGAAGCATAGCGGCAATTCTTACTTATATTCGGAATGAATGGGGCAATCAAGCCCCCGCAGTGAGCGGTAGGACTGTGGGCAGTACTCGAGTATTGAATCAGGGAAGAGTTTATCCTTGGTCCGCATCCGAGCTCAATGCCCACATGGAAAAGCTTACTTCTGCATCCAAACCTTAGCCCTTCTCCATGAAGAAAACGCCCAGCACATTTCATTCAATTTCTAGCAGAAGAGAATTTTTACAAAAATCCGCAATGGCGGGTGCTTTATTGGCTTGGCCGTTTTCTGCTCTCCCGGAAAGTCTGAAAGGTGTATCCATGGGTGTGGTAGTTCATTCTTATGGGATGAGGTATGGAGGGAAAATCTCCAGCGAACGCTACCCGGGTTTCAAGGATGCCTTGGATTTAATGAAGCATTGCCATTCCCTTGGGGCTGCGGGCATTCAGACTACTGTTGGAGGTTGGGCAGAGGATTTTGTCAAGAAAGTCAGAGAAGAAAGAGAAAAGTTGGGGATGTATCTTGAGGGGAGCATCAGCCTGCCAAAAGATGAATCGGACTTGGTTCGGTTTGAAAAAGATGTAGTCCTAGCCAAGGAAGCCGGTGCACAGGTATTGAGAACGGTGTGCCTAAGCGGGAGGAGGTATGAAAATTTCAAATCAGAGGAAGATTGGGAGGCATTCAAAGAAAGATCGGTCCAATCGATTCAATGGGCGGAACCGATAGTGAAAAAACACCAAGTCAGGCTGGCAATAGAAAATCACAAGGATTGGCAAGCTGAGGAATTGGCCCGGCTGATCCAGAACTTGGGAAGTGAATGGGTAGGAGTCACTCTGGATTTCGGAAACAATGTTTCTCTATTGGAAGAACCCATGGAGGTGATTCGAACTTTGGCCCCTTTTGCCTTTTCCACTCATGTGAAAGATATGGGAGTGAAATCTTATGAAAAGGGTTTTCTTCTCTCAGAAGTCGAGCTGGGCAAAGGAATAGTTGACCTCAAAGAAGCGGTTGACCTTTGCCGAAAATACAATCCTCAAGTCACTTTTAGCCTGGAAATGATCACTCGGGATCCTTTGGAAATCCCCTGCCTGGAAGAAGACTATTGGATCACATTTCCTGAAGAAAAAGCCAAGCAGCTTGCTAAAATTCTCAGAATGGTAAGGGATCAATCCTTTGAAGGATCTTTACCTGAAGTCAGGGGACTTTCTGGGGAAGAGCGACTGGCCCTAGAAGAAAAACATGTGGTTTCCTGCCTGAATTATGCCGGAAAAGAGCTTTTGTGATTTCCTTTTCTTCCCAAAAAACAACCAGTCAATTAAAAACAGAATCTTATTCACTCCATAAATCCACCATCATGGCAACTCTAGATTTCTCACAACTTCCGGGTCTTTCACTTTTTTCTCTTCAAGGCAAAGCAGCTATCCTTACGGGTGGTACTAAAGGCCTGGGATTAGCTATGGCTGCTGGATTGGCTTCTGCTGGAGCCGATGTACTTCTAGTCAGTAGAAATGCCAAGGACGGTCAAGAAGCGGCAGCAGAGATTAGTGAAAAGTACGGGGTAAAAGCCCTGACTTTTGCAGCAGATGTGACTGACCGGAAAGGGATGGAAGCAATGGCAGCCTTTGCCATGGAGTCTTTTGGAAAAATCGATATTCTGGTCAATTCCGCGGGTATAAACATCAGAGGTTCTATAGATGAGCTGAGTCAGTCAGAGTTTGATCAGGTGATGAATGTCAACGTGACGGGAACTTGGCTGGCTTGCAAGGCGGTGATTCCTCAGATGAAGAAACAAGGAAAGGGTTCCATAATCAACCTGGCGAGCACTTTAGGGCTGGTTGGTTTAGCTAATCGAACTCCCTACACGGCGAGTAAGGGTGCGGTGGTTCAGATGACCCGTGGTTTGGGATTGGAGCTGGCTCCTTGGAATATTACCGTGAATGCGATTTGCCCGGGGCCATTCCTTACAGAAATGAATTTGCCGATTGCCGATACAGAGGAAGGAAAGAAATTTGTCGTAGGAGCAACAGCACTTGGTCGATGGGGAAAGCTACAGGAGATTCAGGGAGCAGCGATTTTTCTGGCATCCGATGCTGCTACCTATATGGTTGGGTCGATGGTCACAGTAGACGGAGGCTGGACTGCGAGGTAATTCCAGATTTTTCTACCCAACAATCAAAGTGAGAAGGTAAACCGTGATGATAGCCGTGACACCAGCAATGAAGGTTCCCAAGCTGTGAGATAGGTTTCCCTGTTTGGTAGTCATCCCAGAAAGCTGTGTGACTACCCAAAAACCGCTGTCATTGGCATGAGAAATTCCCAAAGCCCCGGCGCCAATTGCCACGCAGGTGAATACTTTCATGGTTTCACTGTCCAATCCAAGAGGTCCTAAAATCGGAGCGACAATAGATGCTGTGGTAATCATGGCCACGGTAGTGGAGCCTTGGGCCGTTTTCAATCCGAATGCAATCAGGAAAGGAAGGAATATGCCCCAATTGGCATCACTCATCGTCGAGGTGACCAAATCACCTACTCCAGAATTCTGAAGCATTTTCCCGAATACTGCCCCGGCCCCGGTAATTAAAATCACGGGTGCCGAGAGTAAAATTGCTTCTCCCACCCATCCTGAGGCAGAAAGAAGCTTCCGGTCAAATTTTTTTGGAAGGGTAAAGGATAAAACGGCGCCAATAAGCAGGGCAATTACCGGAGTTCCCAAAAATTGAATAGCCTTAATCACTGCGCCTTCTCCCATCGGTTTGGAAGGATAATTGGCGATAGAGGCAAGAATAATCAACGTCAAAGGGATAAGTACAGGCAATAAGGAAGAGAAGAAACTGGGTCGGTCAGACTTGGCTATGGTTTTCTCATTGGCTACAATCACAGGTCTCAGAGGGATTTTTGATACCCACTTCTGGACGAAGAAGAGCAAAGGGATAAGGGTAATCAAGGAAACTAACCCGCCGTAGAATATGACCTGCCCCAAATCAGCTCCCAAAATTCCCGCCGTAGCTATGGGGCCGGGAGTAGGGGGTACCAAAGAGTGGCTGGCCATAGCTCCTAGGGAAACAGCCACAATAGTGGCAGCATAGGAGAGGGTGCTTTTCGCCGAAAGAGATTTGGCAATGGGGTTCATCATAATGATGGTGCTGTCACCAAATACCGGAATAGAAAGAATCCAACTGCTAAGCATCAGGGATAGATTGACGGATTTTTCACCAACCCAGCGAAGTACTTTCTCGGCAATGACCATGGCTCCTCCTGTTTTTTCCAAAAAAGTACCCAAAATCACCCCCAATAAGATCAGCAATCCCACGCTTCCCAGCACACCTCCAAACCCATCTGAAATCGACTTGATGATCAATTCGGGTTCCATCCCCATCATTAATCCATAAATGATTGCTCCTACAAACAGAGCTAAAAATGGATGAATGTCAAACTTGATGATAGCGACTAAAATCAGGGTCAGGGCGACCAGAATAATCAGGAGTGTGAGCATCTTGGGTTCAAAGGTTGGAGTCTGTTTTTTTCCAATGGTGGAAAAAGTGAATCCAAAAAATTAAAGAAAAATCAGGGAAAAGCATCCCCTCCAGTGGAAAAGTTGAAAATAGAAAGCCGGCTGAGCAGATGTCCAGCCGGCTTTTGATCTGTCAAACTCCTTATTTGGATCTTTCCAGAGCGCGCTCTACGTCTAGGATGATGTCGTCAGAATGTTCCAATCCTACCGAAAGTCGGATCAAGCCATCTGAAATTCCCACTTTGGCACGCTCCTCTGCGGAAAGTTTGCTGTGAGTAGTGGAAGCAGGATGGGTGATGATGCTACGGCTGTCTCCCAGGTTGGCAGTGACAGAGATCATTTGGAGCTGATCGATGAATCTTTGGGCCCGACTTACCCCGCCTTTCAGGGAAAGGGTGATTATTCCTCCCCCTGCCTTCATTTGTTTTTTAGCCAGATCATGCTGAGGATGAGAAGGAAGGAATGGATATTTGACAGCTTCCAATTGACTGCTTCCCTCAAAATATTTAGCGATTCTAAGAGCATTTTCACAATGACGGTCCATTCTCACGGCTAAGGTTTCCATGCTTTTGGCTAAGATCCAGGCATTGAATGGGGAAATAGAGGGGCCCGTATGTCGGGTGAAAAACTGCACTTCTTTGATGAGCTCTCTTTTTCCCAAAATCAAACCTCCCAAAACTCTGCCTTGTCCGTCAATGTATTTGGTTGCACTATGGGTAACGATATGTGCTCCCCATTTGGCGGGCTGCTGAAGGTAGGGGGTAGCGAAACAATTGTCCACCACCAAAATCAGCCCGTGAGCTTGAGCAAACTTTCCTGCCCATTCCAGATCGATGATTTCCAAGCCCGGATTGGACGGAGTTTCGATAAAAAGCATTTTAGTATTGGGCTGGACCAGCTTTCCCCAGTTTTGATAATCGGAAATATCTCCGTAGGTGGAGGTGATTCCCCATTTTGGAAATACTCGCGTCAGCAATTGATGGGTGGAACCAAACAGCGAACGGGAAGCCAAAATATGGTCGCCTTGCTGCAATAAAGAAGCGATACTTCCAAACATGGCGGCCATCCCTGAAGCAGTGGCGATTCCATCTTCCGTACCTTCGGCAGCGCATACTTTTTCGATCAAGTCTGCGGAATTCGGATTGGCATAGCGAGAGTAGATATTCCCCTGAATTTCGTCGGCAAACATGGCCCGAGCCTCTTCAGCTGAGTCAAAGGTGAAGCTGGAAGTCAGGAAAATAGGCGAGGAGTGTTCCTTTTCGTTGGTTCGGCTTTGGATTCGAATGGAATCTGTTTCAAAATGGCTCATGGCATTGTGCATTGATAGAGATGAGCTTCAGGGATGAAAAAAGAATTTCCCTGAGCAGAACCTGAACCAGAAAGAGGGGTAGAATATTCCGCCAATTTATAGTTCCCGCTGAGGGTAGGACTTGGCACCTTTCTCCTTGGCTGAAGATGGTTGCCAGAGGGTCAATGAGCCTAGTCTCTCGCCTCTTCTTTATAAATCAGTCACCTGAAGTGATGCAAAGAAAAAGGGAGAAATGGGGATTTCCAAATCTCCCATGCAATCAGTCATTGAATTGGGTCATGGTTTGGGCGATACCTACCGTGCAAAATCTCTGAATCATGGAAATAGCCCGGTCCATCATTTCAGGTAGCTCTTCAAACTCCTTCGGTGTAAATCGTCCCAAAACATACTCAACTTGTCTTCCTTTGGGGAAATCGTCACCGATTCCCATACGAAGGCGAGGATAGTCCTGACCCCCTAGGAGGGCTTCTATATTCTTTAACCCATTGTGTCCTGCTGAGCTTCCTTTTCCTCTCATCCGAAGTTTTCCAAAGGGAATCGCCACATCATCTACCAGTACCAAGATGTTTTCCTTGGTTACATTCAATTCTTTCATCCAGTAATTGACTGCTTTTCCACTTAGATTCATGTAAGTGGTGGGCTTGATCAGGTGTAGTGTTCGACCTTTATGTTTGATCTCGGTTTTGAAGGCAAGTCTGTCACTTTTCCATGTCGCTCCTTCTTTATCTGCCAAGCGGTCAAGGGTAAGGAATCCGATATTGTGTCTGGTCAGCTCGTACTCAGGACCTATGTTACCCAAACCAATGATTAAGTACTTCATGCTCTTTTATATTGTCGCTGTCAGGAACTCCAGGACAGCTTTTTCACAATCAGATTGAATGAATTTTTAAGCCTGGAGTTAGGCTTTAAAGGATCAAAAATAAAAAATCCTGCCCGGTAAAGAGCAGGATTTGAATGAATGCCAAGTCAGAATTACTCTGCCTTTTTGCCTCTGAGTGCTCTCGGAATACCGATAGTCACGATGGAGACATTTGGAGAGGTTAGGATTTCGTATCCTTCAGGAGTCAATTCACCTACTTTGAAAGATTTACCCAAGTCCAAGCTGGAGATATCGGCCTCGATAAAATCAGGAAGGTTTTGAGCCAATCCTTTTACTTTCAATTTTCTGGTTTTGAATTCCAGTTTACCACCTTTTGCAATACCTGGAGAGCTACCGGTGATTTTTACAGGAATCTCAAATTTGATTGGCTTGTCGTTGGTGAAAGCCATGAAGTCAGCATGAAGCAATACTTCACTTACTGGATGGAATTGAGCTTCTTTCAAAACCGCCTTCACGATTGTTCCTTCTATGTTCAATTCTACTAGGTGAACGTCTGGAGTGTAGATCAAGTCCCTGAAAAGGATAGCAGGGGCATGAAAGTGAATTTGCTCAGGAATACCTGGGCCGTAAACCACGCAGGGTACACTGCCGGTATCTCTGATCTCATTCAAAGAGGCACTGTCGAGATTTGCTCTTTTAAACCCTATAATCTCTAGTGTTTTCATATGTATTTGTATTTAAAATTGGTTTCTCAGATAAATAGAGAGCTGATTGAAGTATGTCCTGTGACTGCGTGGATGGCTTTTCCAAACAGTTCGGCTACAGTTAGAACCCGGATTTTAGGAGAAGGTCGCTTTAGTGCAATGGTGTCGGTGATGACCAATTCCTCCAAAACGGAATTTTCGATGTTTTCATGAGCCTTTCCTGAAAGTACTCCATGTGTTACGATGGCTCTTACCGAATTGGCTCCTTTTTCCTTGATGATTTGGGCAGCTTTGCAGAGCGTGCCTGCGGTATCAACCAAATCATCGACAAGAATTACGTCTTTTCCTTCCACATCCCCGATCACCTGCATGGAGGCGATCTCGTTGGCTCTTTTTCTGTGCTTATCACAGACGACCATTTCTACTTCAAAGTGCTTGGCATATGATCGGGCTCTTGCCACGCCTCCTACATCAGGGGCTGCAAAAATCATATCATTGAGCCTAAGCGTGCTCAAATAGGGCGCAAATATAGCTGATCCATTCAAATGATCCAATGGTATGTCAAAAAATCCCTGAATTTGTCCAGCGTGAAGGTCGCAAGTCATGATTCGGTCTGCGCCGGCAGAGGTGAGCATATTGGCAATTAATTTTGCAGCAATGGAAACTCTCGGGCGGTCCTTTCTATCCTGACGGGCGTATCCAAAGTAGGGGATAACTGCACAGACCTTGTATGCGCTGGCTCTTTTGGCAGCATCAATCATGAGGCAAAGCTCAAGAATATTGTCGCTGGGAGCATTGGTACTTTGGATAATGAATACGGTACAGCCACGGATCGATTCGTCAAAACTCGGTGACATTTCACCATCGCTAAACTTGGAGAGGGTGAGGTCACCCAGCTTTTTTCCGTAACTCTTGGCAATTTTTTCTGCTAGTTTTTCGCTGCTTGATCCGGCAAATATTTTTACCTCTGACATAGGAGAATTCGGGTTGGTGGAGGAGTTGATTGGTAGACAAAAGTAATGATTTTTGAAGGAAGGGGGAGAAGGCTGGAGAGAAAATCAAAAAATGGTTTCATTGGCCAAATAAAAGAAGCTGTTGGATTTCAGCTTGTTGATTTTTAATTACTTTTGATTAAGAGATTTTTAACTGATTTTTTATGAAAGAGCCAAATTTAAACATTTCAATTAAGATAGAATCAGATGATTCTTCTCCCATTCAAATAAAAAGTCTATTGATAAATGGGGAGGAGTTTGTAAAGAAAAACGACAAGTCAAATTCAGACTCCAAGGATTCGGATTTATCCAAGGAAGATGTCCTGCCTCTTACAGCAGCGACCTTGATTGGACAGAAAGAAGAGCGTATTGTCACTCCATCGGCTGAAATTTCGCCTAAAGTCCCTTTGCCTGCCAATTCTAATTCTCTAGAACAATACGGAGGTGATAGTTTTCACAAGATGTTTTTTGGAGATTTAACGTATGAGCCAATTGGATCAGGAAGGTCTCGGGTGACCTATCAAGGTGCTGAAAATGTATTTACTTCGGACTTTGTGGGAAAATGGTTGGAGCCTTCTAGGGTTCACAAGTGCAGTATAGAATTTCCAGAAGAAGGGATTAATTATCTTCCAGGTTCTTTATCCTCGATTTATTCTCGGGTGATCGAGGTTGAAAACGGAAAAAATTTAATTGTTGATTTTGAATACAACGGAGGTGATTTTTTAAATCCAAAAAGGGTCATCAATCAGGACGGAATCTTCTTTTTTGACAATAGAATGGCTTTTGAAACTTGGTCAAGAGCATCAAACAGAGGAGATGCTCTTTTTGCTGAATCGGGAAAGATTTATGCTGTGCTTGGATTTCCTAAAATAGAAGTTGTCTCGGATTCTGCTTTACATTTTACTTGGTCAGGAGAGGGCGAAAGGCCTGCCATTCATTTAATGTTTTCAGATTCGTTTATCGGAGACCGTCATGGGAGGGGAGATAATAAACCATTGAGTTTTTCGCGAACATTTGGCGGAAACACGTCTTTTTTCCACCTTCCTTCAGAGGGTCGAGTTGATATTGATTTTGATTGGCAATTTTTACCTAGCACCTATTCTCATTCGGTCGTGCAATACGGGTCCCCTAATGGTTCTATTTTTTTGGATGGTTCTCCACTAAGTAAGCAATATGGACTGAAGAGGTTTTCCAATTTTGACCAGTTTAGAATAAAAAGGCTAATGGAGCAAAAGTTGGGTTTTGTGAGGCCGGGAGCCGTATTTTCTATGCCTTCTCAGGGTTATTGTAATGGCGGAGGCGTTCATGATGGTAGGGATATCACGGGATTTTGTACGTATCGCTTTGAAGGCGATTGGGTATCAAAGGATCCAAATAACATGAAGGCCAGGACAAGTGGAGGTTTAGCTGTGGAATGGGTGGGCCACTCTGCAGAATCTCCTGGTAAATTCATTGAGTTGGAATCGGCAAAGCCTAGTAAGTTTAGTGGGCTTAAATTTAGGTTTAATAACAAAACAGAACTTGAAGTCCTACACCCTGATTTCACATGGTATCATTTAGCCTCTCAAGAATGGACAGGTGGAACTAGTACCGGGTCAGAATTTACTTCTGTAAAAATTGATGGAATACCCATAGGCCTGAATACAAATGGAGATTTTTGGTTAGTCTTTGGAGAAGAAAATACGCAAGCCAGGAACCTTTCAGCAAGAACTTTGAATCTATTTGATAGAATACCCGCTCAAGGAGATGTTATAGCCTGTAATACTGGTAATCTTCGTGATTTAAATATTATTGGAAAGCCTTCTCCAAGTCAATTGGAAGTATGGGGCTGGTGCATACAGGAGGGAGACGTATTTGAGTCTGAAGGTAAAACTTGTCGTGTGAAAAAGGCAGAGAGAAAATGGAAAACTTGGGGCCAACTATCGAATTCTTTACCCTTAGCTCAAATTCCCAAACGTGAAGATAGGAGAGTTACTTTTACAGAAATTACGATTGATCAAGAACTAGCCCAGCCAATAACTCAAGTAAAACTGAAGGTGATCAGCAGTCGAACGGCAAAATTATTAGATGGCAATTATAGGGAAGAAGGGGAGGCCTATTGGGGTTTGGGAAATGAAGCACCTGGGCACCTTATGTATACAGATTACAACGTCAATTTGCTTATAAAAAATGCTCAAATCTCAGGATTGATTCGGTCTACTTCCAGACCACTTTGGGCCGAAACAAAAGCAGAAATTTCTGGTAATGTCAACTCTCTTCAATTAATTCCTATTCAAGAGAAACTGTGGTCAGCTGGGGATCAAATATTTTTACTTTCTCCAGATGGTAAAAAGATCGAGAAACTTGAAGTTTCTATGTCTTATCAACCCGGAAGCGATAGGCTTTCTGTAATTTCTAAGGAATTATCCAGTAGTTTTCCCCAAGGTTCAGTTGTTTGCTCTTTATTTTCTCTTTGTGGGAAGGCGGAATTTGATCATGTCTATTTTATTAAAGAAAATGGAGAGATAAGCTATTCCAACCGAATAGATTATCGTCCTCAAGGACTAAGATTAAGGCAGCTCATTCAAAAAAAGGAGGATTGCAGGGTGAAGATCATTGGAGGAAGGATGAGTTGGTATTCAAACTTGGACAACAGATTTGAGCCTGAAATAGAGCTAACCCAGACTCCCCACTTGGTTTCACCGACTGGTAGTCGTCCGATTTTACTCAATCCCAAAATATCCGATGGAAAAGGAGCGGTTTTTGGCCATCAATCCAAAGAAGTAGATAAGGAAGAGATCTACGTGTCCTACTATATTTTGGCAAGACAAGATGAAGTTGATCTTTCCAATTCTGAGCTTGGTGCTGATCTCTACCTCTGCGGAAATGGAAAATTTTATTTAAATAAATTAAGGACCAAGAATTTTATTGATAAAGGAAAGGATACAGGTGTGGGGTTCAACTTGGTATTTGAAGAAAGATTTGATTATTCAAATTCACTATTGGTAATTGGAAAGGAGGGTAAAGCAGGCCTTATGATCGCTTCCCCATTCAAAATTGGAACACTTCAAATTGACCTTGCCCAATGGGAATTGAAGCCGGGGTTGTTTAACGGAGGTGGATTCCAGACTAGACAAGATTCGTCTTCGCCGGACTATGCCAAATATATTCAAATCAATAAGTAATCTTTTGTAAACCGATCCTGTAATTTTTTGCGATTCCTGTAGAGAAATCAGAAAAGCCCGGATTGAATTGGATATTTTAGGGACTTAGAGAGCTATTCTTAATCCAATCAATCTGTTGCCATTATGATGAAAAGATTACATCTAATCCTACTTGTTGGTCTTTGGAGTTTTCACTCCTTTGCCCAAACAATCCCCACTCCCAAAGACCATTTGGGTTTTAATATTGGGGAACCGTACATGCTGGCTAATTTCAGTCAGACCGAGGCTTATTTCAAAAAAGTAGCTGAGGCCAGCGACCGAGTTACCTACACCAGCATCGGAAAGACCGAATTTGGAAAAGATCAACCTATGCTGATCATCACCTCCCCATCCAATCTTCCGGAACTTGACCGATACAAAGAAATTTCCCAAAAACTCGGAAGGGCTGAAATATCTATGGAGGAAGCCAAGAAGCTTTCCAAAGAAGGGAAGCCGGTAGTTTGGATCGATGGTGGACTTCATGCCAATGAAGTAGTAGGAGCCCAGCAATTGATCGAAACCTTGTATCAACTGGCTTCAAGGAATGATGAGGAAACTCTTCAGATTTTAGATGAAGTGATCATTCTTTTGGTTCATGCCAATCCTGATGGGATGGAAATCATGTCCAACTGGTACATGATGAATGAGGATCCTGCCAAGCGAAATAAAAATATTCCGGTGCTCTATCAAAAGTATGTGGGGCATGACAATAACCGGGATTTTTACATGAACAACATGAAGGAAGCTACCAATATCTCCCTTCAGCAATATGTGGAGTGGCTCCCTCAGATTGTCTACAATCACCATCAGTCTGGACCGGCAGGTACAGTGGTAGCAGGTCCTCCTTACAGAGATCCTTTTAATCATGTATTCGATCCTCTGATTATTACCAGCTTGGATGCAGTCGGCGCTGCTATGATCAATCGCCTGCATGTAGAAGATAAGCCCGGTTATACCCGGTTGGACGGCTCTGTTTTCTCTACCTGGTGGAATGGTGGGCTCAGAACTACACCCTATTACCACAACATGATCGGCATCCTTACGGAAATTGTCGGTGATCCTTCTCCCTATTCCATTCCTTTGGTTCCGGATCGATTGATTCCGAACAATGGCACTCCCTATCCTGTGACTCCTGGTCCTTGGCCTTTCAGAAGATCGATAGATTATTCTGTTTCACTCAATTATGCTATCCTGAATCATGCAGTGAGGCATGGAGATGAGCTTCTTTTTAACTTCTATCTGATGGGAAAAAACTCCATCTATCGAGGTAATACCGACACTTGGACCCGCTATCCCAAATTTGCTCAGGCTATTCAGGAATCCTTTGAGGCTTCAAGGAAAAAGGCCGATGCTGACGATGAAGACGCAGTGTATTATGGCTTCCGGTCTGGTTTGCCGATTCAGTTTTATGATTCTGTGTATCAAGATCCTTCCAAAAGAGACCCGAGAGGCTATATCATTCCATCCGATCAGCCTGACTTCTACTCTGCTACCAAGTTTGTCAATGCACTGATCAAGTCAGGCGTCTTGGTTCATCAAGCTCAATCGGATTTCACCGTTCAGGGTAAATCTTACCCCAAAGGTTCATTGATTGTCAAGACTGCTCAGGCTTTTCGCCCTCATGTCTTGGATATGTTTGAGCCACAAGATCACCCCAATGACTTCCTCTATCCCGGAGGGCCTCCGATCCGACCTTATGATGCGGCGGGATGGACTCTTGCTTTCCAGATGGGAATCGAGTACGAACGGATTATGGAAGGGTTCGAAGGTCCATTTGAGCCAATCGCTTATGGTCAATTGGTAAGCCCTGATCCAAGCAGCTTGCCTTCCGGTTCAGGATTTCTTTTGGATGCCAGAGCTAATGATTCTTTTATCGCAGTAAATGAGCTTCTTAAAGCCAAAGTCAAGGTCTACAGAACGTCCTCTGCTATCAATGAACTTCCTGCAGGTTCATTTTATGTTCCTTCGGCCGGGCGAAAGGTGCTCGAAGGTCTGGCAAAATCTCAGGGAGTAAAAGTCAAATCTGTATCTTCTCAGCCCTCCGGTGCTAAAGAAATCAAGCCTTCAAGAATAGCTCTTTACGACTACTATGGAGGATCTATGCCTTCAGGCTGGACAAGATGGATTCTGGAGCAATTTAAGTTTGATTATTCTTTGGTATTTCCTCAAGAAATAGATGCTGGAAATCTCAACGAGAAATATGATGTGATCCTCTTTATCGGACCGGGAATCCCGGGTTCCGGTGGCAGATACGGTTCAGGTGGTCAGCCTAATCCTCAGGATATTCCTGAAGAATACCGGTCAATGATCGGCAGGCTTTCGATGGAAAAGTCAGTGCCCCAATTGAAGGATTTTCTCGAAAAAGGAGGTCAGATTCTTACTGTAGGAGCAGCTACTGCTTTGGCCTATCATCTTGATTTGCCTGTATCGAATGCCTTATTGGAGGTAGAAGGAGGAAAAGAAAAGAGCCTGAGTGGGGAGAAGTATTACATTCCGGGCAGTATTCTGGAAATCCAGGTTGACAATTCCAAACCGATCACCTCCGGAATGGGTACTACTGCAAATGTACTTTTCAACAACAGTCCGGTATTTAAGCTTGCTCCAGATGCAGCCTTGAAAGGAATCAAGCCTCTGGCTTGGTTTGGTACAGAGCCTCCTTTGAAAAGTGGTTGGGCTTGGGGTCAAGAATACCTGAAAAATGGAGTGGCTGCCTTCGAGGCGGACTTTGGGAAAGGGAAGTTTTATGCTTTCGGACCTGAGATTACTTTCCGAGGTCAGTCTTATGGGACATTTAAGTTGCTCTTCAACGGACTTTACCAATAATCGGTCAAAGCCAACAAAGAGACCTCCGATGGGAAGCCATCGGAGGTCTCTTTTTTATACCCCAAACTTTCCTTTCAAATAGCCTAAAGCTATATCGTAAGCCTCTTTAGTTGCTTCCCGATCATACTTTGGGTTGTTTGGATTAGCAAAACCGTGAACAGCGGGAATATTTTATAAGTAAGTTTTTTTCCTGCCTTATCCATATTTGTGGCGAATTCTTCGATGATTTCTTTGGAGATGTATTGTTCAGTAGCAAAAAGCCCCAATACATCCGAATTAAGAGTTTTTAATTTTTCTAGGTCCCTCACGGGCATGCCGTAATACATCACAGAGCCCATATTCTGCTCTCCATTCAGTAAGGCGGATTTCAAAGACCAGGCTCCTCCAAAGCACCAGCCTACATTGGCTATTTTTGCATCATTGCCCGCCAATTTTCTTGCGCCCTCAACGATCAATTCCAGTCTTTCCTCCTTCGCGGATTGCATGAATTGACCTGCTTCCTGAGGATTGGAAGTTACTTTTCCATCATGCATATCCAAGGCGATTACATTAACTTTTCCACCCAGGTCTTCATGAAACTTCTCTGCCTGTTGCTTGATCTGATCATTGAGTCCCCACCACTCCTGGTATACAAATAACCATTGCTCTGAGTATGCGTTGGCCTTGATTAGGTATCCTTGGGCTGTATTGCCATCCGCAGTGGGAAAATTGATCATTTCTCCCTGTCCATCAAAGTCAATCTGAATAGGGGATGGGTGAAAAGAAGCAAATCCCGGCGCATTGACAAACTGGGCCATGTCATCTGAATAGGAATGGCATACTGTAATGTTTTCAAAGGGATTTTGGTTTTTTGGTGATGGCTTGGTTTGAAATAGTCATGCCCCTAAAAGAAGGATTAGAGATAGGAAAGCTTTATACATGATATAAGGTTGATTAGATTTACTTAAACAGCCTAATCTGAAATATTAGGTTTATTTCGGCTAGCGAAAATCATTATGGATAATTATCAACATTATTTGGAAGCGGAATTGGGGCTTTGGCTTTATGAGATGAAGAAGCCTCCGGCCCTTTTCAATCGACTTACCCATGCGGTGCAGGGGAAAATCAATGAAATTATCCCCGAAAAAGTACATCGGGCCATCACACTGGCTATTGAAAATATGGTCAAAGCGGTGATTACAGGATCGGGATGGATTGTTCCCAAATATGATGCTGCGCTCAGTATTCAGGAGCGTGAGACCAAAATTAGAGAACGAATCAAGTGGTATCGTAATTCTGCCTCTGTTGAAGGAGCTGTAACAGGTGCCGGCGGAATCCTGCTTGGGCTTGCTGATTTTCCTGCATTTCTGACCATAAAAATGAAAATGTTGTTTGTCATCGCTTCCCTTTACGGAAAGTCTACCTCAGATCTACAGGAGAGATTTTTTATACTTTATTTATTTCAATTGGCTTTTTCCAGTCAGCAGCGAAGAAATGATATCATAGGCCTCATTGAAAACTGGGACGCTTATAAGCAAGATTTACCCAAGAACCTCAATGATTTTGATTGGAAGACTTTTCAATTAGACTATCGTGACTATTTGGATTTAGCCAAATTGGCTCAAATGGTTCCTTTGATTGGAGCACCGATTGGGGCTGTGGTCAATTATCGATTGACCGAACACTTGGGGAGGTTTGCCATGAATGGATACAGGCTGAGGAATCAAGCCGAACTTCTAACCCAAGGGGTAGTAAGAAATAGCTAAATAGATCAGGAATGGCTATAAAACGAAAAACCCTGAAAATTTCAGGGTTTTGTTGATCCACTAGGGCTCGAACCTAGACTCTTCTGAACCAAAATCAGACGTGTTGCCAGTTACACCATGGATCAATTTGTCAGAAGCTCGTGTGCTTCTCTTAAAGTGTCACAAAGGTAGAGTTCTGTATTTTTTTTTCCAAGCCATCAACTCAACATTTTTTTAATTTTTGGCTAATTCACTTGCTATCAAGAGGTAAAAATTTTCAATGAATAAGAGGAGAAGAAGGCTTTAATTGAAGAATTTTTTTCTTTCGAAATCGATTGAAATTGCTTTTTTGTTAATTTTCAGATGGTTGTATTGATATAATGAAAATATTTCTATTGTTTTGTTCCATAATTTGAAAACAAATCAACAAAACGATAGTGCTATGAACACTGAAAAAATGGAAAAGGTAATCCCTGCGGTTATCGAAAAGTTGGAAAAAATCAAGAATACTCAATTGGCTTCTGAGTTGAGCTGGTGCTGGGTAAGCTTTCAAAATGATCAGAATCCGGTAGGAGTGATTGCAAAGGCTCAGGAAGCGCTTTCTGCATTTGCAGACGCTAGAGAGAAAAATGCCAAAGCTGTGGCCAAGAAAATGGTGGATGATTTGCAGAAAGCACTTGCTTAATCGATCTAATGGTCAAAAATAGTTGGTGAAACACCATCTAATCATCTGATAATAAATTATTTACAAGGGCCTTATTGAAACCAGTTTCAATAAGGTTTTTTTGTTTCATGAAAACTTCAAAAAAAGCGGTGCTGGGCCTGTGGGTTTCTTGACTCAATCAAGTGGGGAAA
>NZ_BTPE01000022.1:0-54103 GCF_036245645.1 Algoriphagus taiwanensis
GTCACCACGACCGCTACCGCATTTGAAGTGGCAGGTCCGCAGCTTGCACTGGTCGCTACCACATAATAATAAGTTGTGCCTACCACAGCAGTGGATGGCGTATAGCTCGCTCCTGTGCCTACAGACGTTCCGCCCACGTTGCTGTCAGTCGCATTGCTGAACCACTCATACGTGATCGGCTCCGTGCCCGAAGCAGAGGCAGTCAATGCCGTCGCTGTCGCATCGATACAATAGGTCGCCCCTACAGGCTGAGTCGTGATCTCCGTCGCTGGAGTCACCACGACCGCTACCGCATTTGAAGTGGCAGGTCCGCAGCTTGCACTGGTCGCTACCACATAATAATAAGTTGTGCCTACCACAGCAGTGGATGGCGTATAGCTCGCTCCAGTGCCTACAGACGTTCCGCCCACGTTGCTGTTGGTCGCATTGCTGAACCACTCATACGTGATCGGCTCCGTGCCCGAAGCAGAGGCAGTCAATGCCGTCGCTGTCGCATCGATACAATAGGTCGCCCCTACAGGCTGAGTCGTGATCTCCGTCGCTGGAGTCACAATTAGGTCTACAGATTTAACTACTTCACATCCATTAAGCGTTGCTTTGATAAAGTAGGTTCCTGATTCGCCAACAGTTTGAGTAGATGGAATTGTAGCCTCTTGGTTTCTCCAATAGGTAAACTCTGCACCTTGAACTGAAGTATGCGTCGTTGCTAAATCAATCTCAAAAGGAAAACATACAGGAGCAGGTGGGGTCACCGTAAAGTCCGGCAACGCATTGATCACAACCACAACCGGCTTGACTACAAAACAGCCAGCTGCATTCTCAGCCTTTATATAGTATGTTCCTGAAATGGAAACAGACTCAGGATTAGCTAAGGTCTGAGTGGCATCCAAGTCAGTCCAGTAGGTAAAAATCAAATCCGCATCACTGCCATCAGTAACAGCGTCAGCTGTTAAATCGACTGTACCAGGAGCGCATACGGCAGCTGGATTGGTAATCTCTAGGATAGGCAAAGCAACTACTTCAATCACTATCGGAACTCGCTCACCAATACAAGTCGGTGTGCCTTGTGCTACATAATATGTCACTGTTCCTGCTGAAGCAGTGGAGGGTCTCAGTTCTGATACATCCAAAGGTGTTTGGGAATCGATCGTTTCATAGAAAAATAGTTGATAGCCTTGCTGAGATGGCTCTGCTAATGAACTTAAAAGATCTGCTTGCTCTCCAATACAATAGGAAATATCCTCATCTACAATAGGAGTACCTTCTATATCGGTAACCTCAATAATAAATTCGAAATAACAAATACTTCCCCCAATGCTTGGTGGGATACCATAGTAAGTGGTTTGGCCTGGTGTAGCAGGGAATGGAGTAGCGTTATTAAATAATGTTCCAGTACCTTCCAATGTTTGTAAATCTATTCCTGACCAGAATTGAGTTCCTGCAGGGAATTGATTTCTGATTGTTGAAACTGGGATTGTCTCCTGTACCTCATTCTCACAGAAAATAATGATTTTCTCCTCATCTCCAGTACAATTAGCATTGGTTGGATCGATCGCTATAGGAGTTGGATCTGTGATAGGTGAACCCTCACATTCTCCCTGATCATCATTAAATCCAAAAATAAAATCACCTGCATCTCCAAGTGTTGCACCTGTAATTGCACCGGTTCCATTAACTGTCCCATCAACAAGGATAAATCCAGCACAGCTTGCATTTGCAATAATAAAACAATCATCGGTTACCCTGATGGTATAATTCAGGGTAGCAAGTATGTCATTTGGATCATCAGGATCAGGTAAAGGCAGAGTGCCTAGGTTCCACGTCAATAATCCTGTAACAGGATTAAATGAAGGGGGGCTAACAGGGGAAAAACCATTTGTAGTTCCATTGGATGAGACGTATACTCCTGCGTAAGGCATAGGAATTTCAACAATGGCATTATTGATAGCCTCCGTACCAATGTTTCTAATATCTAATTTGTATACTAAAACGTCATTTGGATCAACCTCAAGACCCGGTGCATGTTGATTGGCAACAGGGTTTCCATTGATTGAAACCAATGTGTTGTTAGGCTCAACTTCAGGAACATAGGAATCTACTGCAAATACAATATTGAAAATTGCATAGGTATCACCCGTACTTCGATACCTGAATTTTGTAGCTGTATCATTGTTATCGATGTAGATATTGTTTCCACTTCCATCGACGTTAAAGTTCTCAATAGTACTAATGTCAATACCGGTATTATTAACCCTATTGAGATTTCTTGTATTGCCTCCAGTTTCTATAGACGAGTTAAAAAAGTTATTTGAGGTATTTCCACCATGACTTAGCGCGAACCAATGGGCATTATTAGTGATGTCACCTGAAACATTATTGAACTTGATGGCAAATTGATCTCCAGAAATATTTCTATCGCCCTCTCCTGCCATAACGCCAAGTTTAACCTCTACTGGTCCATCCTGCGCAGCTCGGAAACCATCAATATCTAAACCCCAAGTACCTGCATTGGGGCCTGAAACGTGTGCATAACCGTCAAAAACTGTTATGTCTTTCCACTTCATATCAGAGTTTTCATATATTACAACCATTCCCCATCCTCCAAAATTTCCTGTACCGTCGGAAAGGGCATCTATGGTTGCAATATCGGCTACGGTATAAGTACCAAGACCTGCATTGGGCAAATCCTTGACAAACTCTGTGACATCCGCAAAACCAGCATACATCTGACGAAACTCAGAATCGTTGGTTACTGAGTAAAAAATATCTCCAGGTTGAGCTTGAACATTAATGTAATTCGCACTTCCAGGAACTTTCAATTTTACAACTCTTTTATCAAGAGTTTTTGTTCCCGTGGTAGAAACGAAGAAACCAGATGCCGCAATAATTGCTCCTGAAACATCTTGTTGTTGGGATAAGGTTCTTGAATTTGTGCCTCCGACATGTCTTCTATCTCTTCTCAGCCCTGAAACAGTCAAAGTAATGTTACCACCATTGTTCCCATTTCCAGTTAAAACCAGATTATTGGAAAAAGTCGCGGTTCGAAAATTTGTATTTTGATCGTTTGTTGAAGCAATTGGAACATTCTGAAAAGCTCCCCCATTTACACGGTATTGAATTGTGTTAGTATTATAACTAGTGCCTCCACCTATAAAGTAGGTGAATTCATAAACATTATTACCTAGGTCAATTCTGTAAAAAACAGTACTAGTTCTGTTAGAATTATTAGATCCAGTACCCGTATAATCGTAAACACTAACTATATAGGGAGTATTTGCTATACCACCATTATGCAATACCAAATTGCTGTTTGTAGGAGTAATCTGCACTTGGAATGGCGGAACGGTAGCATTCGGTACCTCTACCAAAAAATTGCCTTCATTTGGCCCTGCTCTACCCGCCCAATAAAGACCTGCCCAAACGATGTTTGAGCAATTTGGATTATCCAGGTTTGGATCGAAAATAAGATTTGCACTTGAGGAATTGATAGTATTTGGATCGCTATCTATATCCACAAATTGCATTTGATTACCACTATTATCTTCTGCTAGGTCATAATCAGCTAATGTTAGGTTAGTATTCCCCAGCATTGCAAAATCGCCTTTGATATTGTAGAATTTTTTCTCAGGATCTGTTTTTGGTGCCCTAGGAGTAAATTCTTTGTGAATCTGACCATAGGCCAAGTTCCCAACAAAAAGACTAAAAATAACGAAAAACACCCCTGACCTTAAGGGCATTTTAGATAGATTTTGATAAATATTTTTCATAACGATTGGAGTCTAACCTGGTTATTATTCTGCTTTATCATTCAGGTAAAGAAAACATTACTACCCATGACCTAGATGGGTCAACAGAAAATCTTGATTTCACTTCGCTTTCTGACATATAATTGTCGAAAATCACATACACATACTTTAGATTAGGTAATGCTGACAGAAAAGGATCAGATAGATTTACTTGAGCGTCCCCTTTGACTTTGATTGAAACAACTTCAACCGAAGAGAAATCGAACTCACTATTTGGAATGGCTGAAAAGTCTGAGGTCGAACTGATTCGAATAGACTTAATAGGGAGTTGAATTTCCTCAGGTGAAATCAAAGCACCATCTCTTACCTCGAGAATACCAACTTTACCAAAAAGCATTTCGTTGACAGACTTTCGCTCGGTATCAGAAAGGCTAGAAAGCTTTTTTTCCATCGAAACAATTTCTTGGGCCATTAGCGAGTTGCTAAGGAAAATAAAAAGACAAATGCTTGAAAGAATGGCACTTATCCTTGGCCTATTCCAATCGTGACTTACAAAATTTTTCATATCCTTGGTATTAACAATTTTAAAATTCATGACCCTTTGTCCCCTTCTTATCGTTGACCTTTTGGGAAAATGAAATACAATAGCATTATTATGCAGTAAAAATACACTTTAATGTTTTTCATTTCCAAGCCTTTTTCAAAAAATTTTGGTACGTAATACAAATTTTTTGGTACGAAATGGATTTTTGTATCTCCAAATTACATTTTTGTTTAACATTTACCGAGGTTTATTAAACATTCAGGCCTAATTGCCCACTTTTATTTTGAGAAAATTTTCATCCCTGCTTCTTCTTCCTTTATCTTACCCATTCAAAAAGTTTTCCATGGATACCCCTATAGACCCTTTAAAATCCGACCTCGAAAGAAAATTGAAGCAACTCCGCCTAACGGCATTGACATGGAGATCTTCCACAACATTCGACCGTATAGAGAGACTGAAAGCAATCAGAACTTGGATAAAAAACCATCAATCTGATATCAGGCAAGCCCTTTGGAATGACTTCCAAAAACCGGAAGTAGAAACCGACCTCTCAGAAATCTATCCGGTCACCTCTGAGATCAATCACACCATCAAGCATCTCAAGTCTTGGATGAAAGCCAAGTCTCTTCCGGCTCCTCTGGCAATGCTGGGCACCAAAGCCAAAGTCCAATTTGAGCCAAAGGGGGTCGCATTGATCATCTCACCTTGGAATTACCCCTTCAATTTGGCTATTGGGCCCCTTATTTCTGCCCTGGCAGCAGGCTGTCCTGTAGTCCTTAAACCTTCTGAACTCACACCGCATACCTCAGACCTGATTGAGCAAATGATTTCAGCTATTTTCAATAAGGAGGAGGTAGCAGTTGTCCAAGGGGATGCTTCTGTGGCTCAGGCCCTTTTAGCTTTACCGTTCGACCATATTTTTTTCACAGGCAGTCCACAAATTGGAAAGATTGTGATGGAAAATGCCGCTAAGAACCTTACCTCAGTCACGCTGGAATTAGGAGGTAAATCGCCGGCTATCGTCACCGAATCGGCCGACCTTAAAGATGCGGCTCAAAAGATCATTTATGGAAAATTGGTCAATTGTGGACAAACATGTGTAGCTCCTGATTATATTCTTGTCCATGAATCAGTCAAGAATCAGCTTCTCAATGAGCTGAAGGTAGCAATTCAACAAATGTATGATGCTGACTTCATAGGGATTGAAAGCTCTAAAGATCTCGCTCGAATCGTCAATGACCGACATTTTTCCAGACTCAAGTCCTATCTAGATGATGCTGTTGAAAAAGGTGCTAAAGTAGAATTTGGTGGGAAATCCAATCCTCATCACCGCTTTATTGAACCGACTCTCCTAAGCCAAATCACAGAGGAAATGGAAATCGCTCATGAGGAGATTTTTGGGCCAATCCTACCCATTCTTTCTTTTGGTAAACTAGAAGACGCAATTGAATATGTTAATCGCAAGCCTAAGCCTCTAGCGCTTTATGTATTTGATAAATCGAAAAGTTACGAGCAGATCCTGGAAAAAACCAGCTCCGGAAATGCAGTCATCAACGATTGTGTGCTTCACTTTATCCACAACGAACTGCCTTTTGGAGGTGTGAATAACAGCGGGATTGGCAAAGCCCACGGTCATTTTGGATTCTTGGCTTTCAGCAATGAAAAAGGAGTATTGAAACAACGAATTGGATATAATAACGTTACCCTTCTAAGGCCGCCGTATGGGGTGAAGGCCAAAAAAATTGTGGAGTCGCTAATCAGATGGTTTTAAAATGAACAGGAATATTTATATCCTCAGATCCTTTGGATTGATTTTTTTCTTGAGCCTGGCATGGGCCTGTAGCTCGGATCCAGAACCAAACGTTGATTTTCTGCCTGCCAGAGAAATTTTGGACCAAGCTTACGGCACAGACGTTCGCCAAAAAATGGATATTTATCTTCCAGCAGGAAGAAGCAGGGAGAATACCCCTTTGCTGGTATATATCCACGGAGGAGCCTGGATTGATGGAGATAAAAGTGAGTTTCTGCAATTCAAACCAGTCTTAGAAACCCTCTTCCCAGACTACGCTTTTGTTTCAGTTAATTATCGCCTTTTCGATTTCATTTCTGGAAACAATAAATTTCCAGCCCAAGAAGCAGACATTATTTCTGTTTTTGAATACATCAATCAAAACCTGGAATCCTGGAGCGTATCTGACGAAATTATCATTTCCGGTGCCAGTGCAGGAGGTCATCTAGCACTTCAACATGCCTATCGAAATGATTTCTCGGCTATCAAGGCAGTGGTTGCTTTTTTTCCTCCGACAGCGCTGAAAGAACTCCATGGATTCAATACGATTACTGCCTTGGGTCTGGAAAGTATCCTAGGTGGAAAGCCTGATCAAATTCCTCAAGCCTATTTGGATTCCAGTCCGATAAGTCATTTGGACTCGAATGATCCTCCTACAATATTTTTTCATGGGGATATAGATACAGTGGTACCCATCTCCCAGAGTGAACTATTGGAAGAAAAGCTCAATTCGACGGGAATTATCCACCAATTTACCCGGGTACCTAACCAAGGACATGGATTCACGGATGAAACCTATAAGAACCTTCTCGAAGAGGCTAAAAACTTCATTTCTGCAATAAATTAGTATAAGCGCCTTAAAATTTGTTCTAAGATTTCGGATTTGAACAGTTTATTCCATGCACAGTGAATATTTAGAATTTGGCTCCATTCCAAGAATATACTCTGGCAGGAACTTCAAAGTATTGTCCTTAAGATTTTTCTGGTCCAATTCAAATAATAAATCAGGAATAGGATTCTAAAATTGGTCAATTGGGACCACAATCACCATGAGTTCGTGTTTCCACATTAAAAAAGTTTCTCATTAAGGAAAAGTTTTTTGCATTTAAATGCTCCTCCCACTTTCCTTTTTTGAAAAAAGCGATATCCAACCTATTTACAGAACAAGACAGCAAAAAAAATAAAAAATCTCCCAATAGGCTGAGATCGCTTTTCCGAGATAAAATATTTAGACACGCATATTTGTCTATAAAAACTAAAAAATCTTTCTGAGATACTATCCGAGCTTCAAATTTTCAGTGAATATGTTTTTCTCAGCAAATGAAAAAAAGGCACTGAAAAACAATGCCCTTTGATTCTACTAAGCAAAATTTTTTCAAACCAGAAAACCATAGTTGAGTATACTTTTGGCCTAAATAAAAGAATAGCTAGCTTGATCAACGCTATTCTAAATTTATTGGACCAAAAAAATGGGGCGAAAAATCGACCCATCCTTTTTTGATAGCTGAAAGAACAAAAATTAATCGCTATCTACAGTACAGCTAGTCAAACTGTAACAAATAGTCAAATTACTTAAATCAGCATTTTCCTTTTTCTTTTTTCCTACTAGAGGGGACACTAAACCCTCATCTGATGTCTCGCCCCCATCATAGATATAGATATGCGAAGCAGGTCCACCTTTTACTATGAAAGCAACAGCTTCCAAGCATTGTCCCGAAGATCCATCAAATGACCAGTTAACATACTTACCATTTACTACTTCGATGGTGAATCCATCAGGCCATTCTGCTTCAAATTTACCCTTGTTGAAATCATTCCGAATTGTGCTTTCATCAAATTCGAAACCGGTGTCTGCACAGGAGGCATTTCCACCCGGACCAGATGTCCAAAGGATTGGTGCAATTCCACCGCTAGAAAGCCTGGCATTAATCGTCCCCTCATTAAGGTAAAGGCTTCCACCATCAATGTCGGTCTCTTCAATTTGAATTAAATCTGGATTTTCCATTGGACTACAGGCAAACATGGTTGCTATTACCAATGGGAATGCTAGAATTTTTGATATTTTTTTCATATTCATATGGTTTTAAAAATGTTTAATAAAGATATAAAAATTTATTTCAAATGCAATTTTTTGTATTTAAAAAATAAAACCCCGCAAGCGCGGGGTTACCGGTTCTTTAGACTTTTTGGAGTCCCGTAGAATGAGCCAGCGATTTGATGGCTTTCACTACTTTTTCCGATGGCTTCAGGGTTACCTGATTTAAGTTCTCTATCGTGCTCAGCAGGTCTAAATATTCTTGCATCAGGGAATCATCGCTGTGCAAGGCTTGCATTAAGAGTTCTTGTTCACCCTCGGTCATTTCCCGGTAGATATATCTTACCAGGTCATTTGGGGTAAAAGGTTTTGTCATAGGCAATATTTAATTGTTTCATTTTTTTTCTAAGATGGATTAGCGCATAGCGCATTCTTCCCAAAGCCGTATTGATACTCACTCCTGTCTTTTCGGCAATTTCCTGAAAACTCATATCCATATAATGCCTCATGACCAACACCTCTTTTTGAGCTTCAGGCAATTCTTCAATCAGTCTTTTGACCAACTCTATGGTGTCCTCTTTAATCCTCAAGTCCTCAATGGTTGACTCTGCAAATTTCAGTGAATTGAAGACATTGCTTCCGTCCTCCATCAAGATAGTTGGGTATCGCTTACTTTTTCTAAAGTAGTCAATAGCCAGATTATGAGCAATTCTCATGATCCAAGGCTGAAACTTCCCCTCTTCCGTATACCGATCCGATTGCAAGGTCTGAACTACCTTGACAAATACATCCTGCAAAAGGTCTTCTGCTACCTTTTGGTCTTTTACAATGAGAAAGATGGTAGTAAATACCCTGCCCTGATACCGATCTACTAATAGATCAAATGCTGCTTCACTTCCGTTGCGATACTGAGCGATCAATTCACTGTCTAATGGACCTTTTCGCTTATTCATATGTAGTTGGTTTTTGTACAA
Organism: Algoriphagus taiwanensis; assembly: GCF_036245645.1. NCBI lineage: Bacteria > Pseudomonadati > Bacteroidota > Cytophagia > Cytophagales > Cyclobacteriaceae > Algoriphagus > Algoriphagus taiwanensis. The sequence continues at coordinate 9,089 of NZ_BTPE01000022.1, forward strand.
CGTAGAAGTCTATGCCATAGTATCTATTTAGCGGGTGATGAAAAATTTTTTTAAGGGTAATATGAATTGGGCCATTAATCTAGCCTGATTTTTTTGAAATAATCAAGCCCAAAGCCAAATTCGATAAGAAATTCTATTTTTTTCGGTTTCATGAAATTTTATCCTTAAAAAATGAACATACCCTAATGACTTTCTGATGAGGTACAAAAATTTGTTAAAATTTAGAAAACCGGAACCCTTATCCTGACTTTTTTATCCAGATAAGTCCGCCTCAATTCTTACCTTCGTGATAGAGAAAAAGAAAAACAACGATGGAATTAAGCGGAAAAATTATCAATCAACTTCAGGAAGTAAGCGGAAACTCGAAAAGCGGAAATGCCTGGAGAAAACAAGAATATATCATTGAAACAGGAGGCCAATATCCCAAAAAAGTCTGTGTGGCCATTTGGGGAGATAAAATCGATCAGTTTGCGCTGAAAGTGGGCGAGCAGGTTACTTTAGGGATTGATGTAGAAAGCAGAGAATACAATGGAAGATGGTACACGGAGGTCAAAGCCTATAAAGTGGACCGTACGGGGGCTTCCTCCGGACCTGCGTCTTCTATGCCTGAAGTGGACACCTTTTACTCTGAAAGCGAAGAAGACAAGCTTCCGTTTTAATTAAAGAAAGATTTTAACGCACTTTTTTAAATAATTTTTACCATGTGGGATGACTTTGAAAAGGATGATGAATGGGATGATGAGGAAGAATTTGACCCCAAGTCCATGCGGGATCAAATTTTTTCTCATCCTCTTATGAAAAAGGGAAATGAAATTGTATCCCTTACTCATGCTTTGGTGGGCAGCCTAGATGAGGCTCGGAAAGAGCTTTATGGGGGAATGATGATGGAAGATGCCACCGTAATCTGTGCCAAATTTGCCGGTGCAGAAGGAGTCAATGACTATGTGCTGAAGATGGAAAATGCTACCATTATGAAAGTGCATGCGAGGCATCTCAACTCCATGACCTATCAGCTCGCAATGGAAGAAACTCATGCTGAAGAGCACCTAAATCTGCTTAGGGAGTTGATTGCTGAATTTAAGGTACTCTTTGTCGAGTGGGTAAAAGGTTTTGATCCTACTGACAGGTATGATGACGGTTGGGGACTATTCATCGACTGAAGCTTTTAACTAAGTTATTTTATTTCTAAGTTTAGGAAAATGATCTAAACGGATGAAGTACCTAATCTATTTCTATTTTTTACTTCTTTTCTTTGGTTGTACCTCCTCAGAAAAGTCAAATGAAATCCAATTTCTTGAACTCAAGGATTTGGTGGTGGATACGCTTTATCTTGAAAAGGATACGCTAACCAAAAATCTAGGAATCAATTTCACCCACTTCCAAACCGACTCGGGAGAAGTCCTTTTGACTTTCAATCAATACCGACTCCTCACCTACAGCTTTCCGGAAGGCAAACTGCTCAATTCTGTAAAATTTGAAAAAGAAGGTCCTGACGGAATTGGGGAATTCATTCCTGGGTATTTTATTGATCGAGATAAAATTTATTTTTTATCGCAGGATCAAAAAGTATTAGAATGTGATTGGAAAGGAACGGTGCTGCGGAGAATACCTTTACCCGAAACACCTTCTGAAAGATTGGGGAGCAACTACACCGCCCTTCCATTCAATCCCCTATTCAAATCTGAAAAGGGTCTATTCATAGCCGATGTTCCATTCGTCCTTTTCGATGATCATTTGAGGTATGAAAACTGGATCTTAGATTTTTCACTTGCAGACAGCAGTTTTAATCATATTTCATTTCGCTATCCTACTTCTGCCCGGCAATTTTTGCAGGACCCTGAATTGGGCCAATACTTCCATATGTTTGATACGATAGAAAAATCACACTGGATCTCTTTTGCCATTTCAGATACTGTACTCAAAATCAAAGAAAATCAGATCAACATGTTCCCTTTAGCCCCGTTTGAGCAATTGGAATTTCTAAGAGGTACTACATCGCAACGGGGTGAGTGGACTGCCTTTAATCCCAATTTCGAAAGTTCAAAATACACGGCAATTCAAAAAGATTATCAGACGGGTTTAATATTCAGGCATATTAGGATTAACGATGGTAATCTAGAGCAAAACATTAAATCAAAACATGCCTTTGTAGTCATGGATTCAAGAGGGGAAAAACTTGCCGAAATAAGATTTAGCGATTTGGAATTTTCACCTTATTCATTCCAAACGCCAGACGGATTGTATTTCCCTTTAGGAACTCTATTTATAGAAGACAATATCCCATTTGTGAAAATTGACTTCTCGAAAATCAACCCATAAAAAAAGCGGGGCTTATTCAGCCTCGCTTTTTGCTTTTAGTTCGATTTCTTCTCCAGATTCATCCAGGAATCTGTATTCCGTCACAGGTAGGGAAGAATCTTTGATCAGTTTTATCCATTTGTAGTACTTGAAAAACCACTTCACCCTTCGGCTAATCAGGCCATTGGTGAAGTATGCGTGCAGATAGGGATGCAGCCCAATGTGTATTTTTTCCACGTTTTGGATGGTGGCCATGTGCTCGAGATCATTTTCAAGCTTGTCTGCCACCAATATCGAGGCTTGGATTTTACCGGTACCGTTACAGGCCGGACAGACTTCCTTGGTCACAATGTTTACCTCAGGTCTTACACGCTGTCGGGTGATTTGCATCAGTCCAAATTTGCTCAAAGGCAAAACGGTATGCTTGGACCGGTCAGACTTCATTTCCTGCTGCATGGCTTCATAGATGGCCTTTTTGTTTTCGGCCCTTTTCATATCTATGAAGTCCACCACGATGATTCCTCCCATATCGCGGAGGCGAAGCTGCCTTGCGATCTCTTTGGCAGCCACCAAATTGGTCTTTAAGGCTGTTGATTCCTGATCGCTTTCCTGATTGGACTTGTTGCCACTATTGACGTCAATGACGTGCAGGGCTTCGGTATGCTCTATGATTACATATCCTCCCTGAGGAAGGCTCACCGTCTGTCCAAAGAGGCTTTTGATTTGCTTCTCTATTCCAAAACTTTCAAATAGCTTGGCTTTACCGTTGTAAAGCTTGACAATTTTTTCTTTTTCAGGCGCTATGGTCCTGATGTAGGATTTAATCTGATCGTAGGTAGATTCTTCTTCTACGGTGATTGCGTCGAATGATTCATTGAGCAGGTCTCTGATAAGTGAGGAGGCCATGCTCATCTCTCCGATGATTTTGTCCCGGCTTTTGGCTTTCAGCAGCTTCTTCATGCCTTCCTCCCAAGTAGTGAGAAGATTTCGAAGGTCTTTGTCGAGTTCCGTCACGGACTGTCCTTCGGCCACAGTTCGAATGATTACTCCGAAATTGGCAGGCTTGATGGAGTTGATGAGTCTGAGAAGCCTTTTTCGCTCTTCACTGCTTCTGATTTTCTTGGATACATTGACTGTATCTGAGAAAGGCACGAGCACTAGATAACGACCGGGCAGAGAGAGCTCACAGGATAGTCGGGGGCCTTTGGTAGAAATAGGTTCTTTGACTACCTGAACCAGCACTTGATTGGTCTTGGAAAGAATCTTATCGATTTTTCCGACTTTTTCTATTTCGGGTTCATTGTCAAAGCCCTTCAGTAGGTAGCTGTTGTAATTATTGTTTCTCACCATTTTGGTGAACTTCAACAAGCTGTTGACATTTGGTCCCAGGTCTTGGTAGTGCAAAAATGCATCCTTTTCGTATCCGACATCAATGAAGGCTGCATTCAGCCCATTGACGATTTTTCGGACAGTCCCTAAGTAAATGTCACCTACTTTAAACTGATTCTCCATTCCCTCGGAATGGAGCTCAACCAGTTGTTTATCATTCAGTAGGGCAATTCGACTTCCATTTTGAGCAGAATCGATTAACAATTCCGTACTCAAAATCTCTATTTATGTTACTATGTAAATGAACGTTGATGATTACTCAAACAGGCAATCGAAGCAAATTACTTCTTCTTGTGTCTGTTCTTTCTCAGTCTTTTCTTACGCTTGTGAGTAGCAATCTTATGTCTTTTTCTTTTTTTACCGCAAGGCATAGTCTTTAAGGTTTAGATGTGAAATACTGATTTTATAGCCTGTCGAGGTAGCTCTGAATACTGCTGAGAATCATTGGGTCCTCAGTCATTTTCTTCACTGCCTCAAACTGTGCTTTCGCTTTGTTTTTTTCTTTGGATTCAAAGTAGCTAACGCCCAAATAAAACTGCCCCTGAAGATTATCGGGGTGATATTTGATCAGCTCTTCAAATCGCTCAACGGCCTTATTGTACTGTCCGGACTGCATGGAGAGAATCCCCATATTGAATAGTCCGTCCTCATTTTGAGGATCTTGTTCCAATATATCCCTCAGCATGGTGATACCTTGCATAGGATTGGAAGAGGAGACGTAGGTCATGGCGATTTTGGTCTTCAAATCCAGACGGGCCGGGTTTTTGGACAGCACCTTTTCCAAGTAGTTTCTGGTTTTTTCCGCCAGTTTTTCCACTTTGGCTTTATCCAAAGCAAAGCTGAATGCTTCATAATTTGCTTTCCCTGCCTCTTCAGCCAGAAAGAGGTTGGATGGCAAAAGATCAGCCGCTTCGCTCCAATAATAAGCTGCACTGTCAAATAGCCCTTCTCCTTTATACAATTCTGCCAAAACCTGAGCTGCGGCTACTTTCTCCTCATTTTCAGTTGCATTTGCATACATCTGCTTGAGTTGATCAGCCTGAGTTCTGTTTTCAGCAGAAAGCTCATTCTCATGAAGCTCGGTAATCCCTTGGGCTTGGGTCTCTTCCGAATCCTCCACGGCACCTTCCATTTTTGAACCGGTAGACTCATTATCTACCACTACTTTGGGAAGTGCATAAAGGCCCACTACTGCCAGAATTCCTGCTACGATGAGAATGAGCTGAGATTTTTTCATGTCAAAGTCGCCTCAGACTTAGTCCTGAGGAGCCAATTCCTTGATTTTTTTGCTGGTTTTGATTTTCTCAATGAACACTTTTGAAGGCTTGAAAGCCGGGATGTAGTGCTCATCGATCACGATCGCCGTGTTTTTAGAGATGTTTCGGGCGATTTTCTTCGCTCTTTTCTTGTTGATGAAACTTCCAAAGCCTCTTACGTAGATATTTTCTCCCTCGGCCATGGAATCTTTTACTACTTTGAAGAACGCCTCGATGGCTTGTGTCACATCATCCTTTTGGATCCCGGTTTTGTCGGAAATCTTGGTGATTACTTCTGCTTTTGTCACAGTGATTTTAATTTAGAAATTATGAAATAAGCTTAACAACCTATTAACCAAGTGTTTTTGGGACTGCAAATGTACGAGAACCAAAGCAATTAAAAAACAAATTGAAAAAAATTACCTTGGTTTGCACCAGAAATATTTTACCCTAATGAATAGCAAATCTGTTGAATTTCAGGCTTTTCCCAACCAAATCATCCAATGGTATAGACAAAATCCAAGGGATCTTCCGTGGCGTGGAACCACCGATCCATACCTTATTTGGCTCTCAGAAATCATTTTGCAGCAGACCAGAGTCGCTCAGGGATTACCTTACTATTACGCCTTTTCCCAAACCTATCCCACGGTCAAAGATCTTGCACTAGCCCCGGAGTCGGAGGTCCTCAGATTGTGGCAGGGATTGGGCTATTATTCCCGAGCCAGAAATCTCCATGCCTGCGCCAAATGGATTTGGTTTGAGCAAAATGGGGTCTTCCCCCAGACCTATGACCAACTCCTATTATTAAAAGGTGTAGGTAGCTATACCGCGGCTGCTATTTCCAGCTTCGCATTTGGGGAAGCTAAGGCAGTTGTTGACGGGAATGTATTTCGCGTCCTCGCCAGATATTTTGGGTTGGACTCGGATATCAACTCGTCCAGGACCAAAAAAGAATTTGAAGCCCTGGCCAATCAGTTGATCCCAAAAGACAATCCCGCCGAGTTTAATCAGGCCATGATGGATTTTGGCTCCAGACAATGCACGCCCAAAAACCCTTCCTGCGAGACCTGTCCATTGGTAAAAACCTGCTTTGCTCATACCCACGGCCTAGTCAATCAGCTCCCGGTCAAAATCAACAAAGTCAAAGTCAAGGATCGAAAGCTAAATTACCTCGTCATCAAGTGCGGAACCGAATGGGTCTGGAACAAAAGAAGCTCAGGAGACATCTGGGAGGGATTGCATGATTTTCCCCTTCAGGAAAAAACAAAAACTCTTCTGTCAGAAATAACCGATGCCAAGCCTATTCCAAAAAGCTACCGGCACCTGCTTTCCCATCAGCGCTTGGAGGCTGAGTTTGCGGAAGTAGAATTTCCGGCTGAAAAACGACAGGCCCTTTACCAATGGTGTGAGCAAGAAGGATATTTACTCGTATCGGAAAAGGAAATCGACGAACTGGCCAAGCCCAAATTGATTGTCAATTTTTTGAACGATCAGGGGATTTAAGTAACTTCAACTTCCTTTTTAACCAAAAAACAGAGAAATAATGGCTGGAGTAAATAAAGTTATTTTGATAGGAAATCTTGGGGCAGACCCAGAAGTGAAATACCTCGAAGGAGACAAAGTGGTGGCCAACATCAGTTTGGCAACCACCGAAGCATACAAAGACCGAAATGGAAACCGGGTCGAACAGACCGAATGGCACGATTTGGAGCTATGGGATCAGCAAGCAAAAATAGCCGAGCAATACCTCAAAAAAGGCTCACAAATCTATGTGGAAGGCAAAATCAAGTCTGACAAATGGCAGGATGAACAAGGACAAAACCGTAAAAAAATCCGGATTCGCGTTCTGAATTTCACTATGCTCGGAGGAAGGCCTGAAGGAGGTGGAATGCCCCAATCCAATGAAATGTCAAGTCCGGCTTCTACCCCTACCCGAAGTGCCCAACCGGCACCTGAGATGAAGGAGATTGAAGATGATGATCTTCCATTCTAAAAACCAACTGATTCCTCCGAAGTCTACATTCGGAGGAATTACTTATTTTTGCAAAAACATTTAGTATCCCAGATGGACGACCCCTACCCGAGTTATCTTGTCATCGCACAGATTGTCGAGCTTTCTCCCAACTATTTCCTGATCAACGGGTTAGTTCTAATTTTTTTATTGATCTGTTCCGCTCTGGTTTCAGGTTCTGAAGTGGCCTTCTTTTCCCTAAGCAACGACGAAATAGAAGAACTCAGGGAAACCAATCCCAGCAAAGGAAGAAAGATAAGCGCCTTATTGGCACAGCCCAAAACCCTGCTTAGCACCATCCTTATCCTAAACAACCTGATCAATATCGGGATTGTCACCCTTACGACTTTCCTCACTTGGTCTATTTTCGGCAACAATGCTTCTGGAATTGTCATTCTTTTGGTTCAGACCATCGGAGTCACTTTTGCCATCGTGTTTTTTGGAGAGATCGTACCAAAAGTCTATGCCAATCAGGCCAAACTTCAGTTTTCCATGGCTATGGCATCCATCCTTTCTTTTTTCACCTCCGTGCTGAAGCCTTTCTCCTACCTACTGCTTGGATTTGGCAATTTGATTGAAAAGCGAATACAGCATAAAGGGTACTCTCTCTCTGTAGATGAGCTAAACCAAGCATTGGAAATCACTACCGAAGACACGCCTGAAGAAGAAAAAGAAATCTTGAGGGGGATCGTAAACTTTGGAACCTTGTCCGTCAAGCAAGTGATGAAAAGCCGACTGGAAATCACTGCGATAGACGTGGAAATGGACTTTCACGAGCTAATGGACCGCATCAACAAAAGCGGCTATTCCAGAATTCCCGTCTATGAGGAGACGATAGATAATATCCTTGGCGTACTTTATATCAAAGATCTTCTTCCTCACATAGAAAAGGATGAAAACTTTGACTGGAAATCACTCACCCGGAAATGCTTCTTTATCCCTGAAAACAAAAAAGTAGATGCCCTTCTCAAGGATTTTCAGAAAATGAGGGTGCATATGGCGATTGTGGTAGATGAATACGGGGGCACTTCAGGCTTGGTGACTTTGGAGGATTTGATCGAGGAAATCATCGGAGAAATCAACGACGAGTTTGACGACGCCGAAGATTTCTTTTTTCAGGAAATAGATCAGGACACTTTTGTTTTTGAAGGTAAAGTGTCCCTCAATGATTTTTGTAAGAAGCTGGAAGTGGATTCTCAGATATTTGACGAGGTCAAAGGGGAAAGCGAGTCTCTTGGTGGACTGCTTCTGGAGATCAACTCCAAACTTCCGAAGAACGGAACCAAAATCAATTACCAAGACTTTGAATTCACCGTTTTGGCGGTGGACGCAAGGAAGATCAAAAAGGTAAAGGTCCATCTGAAAAATCATGGGACCAAAGAGGACGATAAATTCATGGATTAATACAATTTCTGTAAACTCGGCATTTCTTTGCTTCAAACAGAATTTTCTTTGCCTAAGGTCAGGCTATCGTCTTTATCTCTTAATCAGTTACGATAGCCGATTTTTTAAAGATTGTGCCATTCATTTCCCCAAATCCCCATTTCTTCTCCAGAAAATAAAGAAGCTTGGCATTGAAAGTGGACGAAAGTCAATTTACCTAATTTTTATAGACTGACCATTCGCCAATTTTTATTCTGAATTATTTCTATCCTATGAGGTTTTATATCTTCCAAGTGGAAAATGGAAGTAGAAAAAAATTTATGATTCAAGATTTTTTTTTGAATAAAACCATTTTTCGAAAAATCTCAATTTTTCAATGCCAAATGACAGGATTTGAAAGCCTAGTTAGAGGTTAATTACATCTTTTCTTGAAAAATCGGCGAAAATTTATTCCCATTTTAAGATTATTAAAAAATCAAACAATCCGATTATTAGTCAATAATCCTTCATTTACAAAGCCCAATCGTTGCTTAAATTTTAACAAAGGGAATTTTTTTTGTAATTTTTGGAAATTTTGAACCTATAAAAACCTAGAAAATAATGCAGCAAGGAATGTATCGGCCGGAATTTGAGCATGACTCATGCGGCATTGGTGCAGTGGTGGATTTGAGCAATACCCCTACTCATGAGACAATCAGCGATGCACTATATATGCTTAGCAATATGGAGCATCGAGGAGGGCGAGGATCAGATCCCAAAACAGGAGACGGAGCGGGGATTTCCATCCAAGTCCCACATGAATTTTTGAAAGATGTCACTGCCAGAACGGAAATCAACCTTCCCGAACCCGGCTCCTATGGAGTAGGGATGACCTTTTTCCCAAAAAACAAACAGCTATTCCTCAAATCAAAAGAGCTTTTGAATCAACTGATCGATCAGTTGGGGTTTGAATTGATCGGCTATCGAACGGTACCCGTCGACGAGACGGTACCCGGTTCGGGAGCTTTGGACGTGATGCCCAATATTGAGCAGCTTTTTGTAAAGCACAAGGATGATCTCAGAGATATAGACCTTGAGCGTAAGCTTTACATTCTGAGAAATTATGCCACTTCTGAGATCAACTCAAAAATCCCCGGGGTCAACCGCTCCTTTTACTTTGCGAGTTTGAGTAGTCGCACATTAATATATAAAGGGCAGCTGAGAACAGATCAGGTATTACCTTTCTACAAAGACCTACAAAATCCAAGAATTGAATCAGCATTTGCAATCGTTCACTCTCGATTCTCTACCAACACCTTCCCCAACTGGAGACTGGCACAGCCTTTCCGCTTCTTGTCACACAACGGGGAGATTAATACCATCCGGGGCAACTTGAACAAAATGAAGTCCAAGGAGGCCCTGATGAAGTCCAAGTTTTTTACCGAGGAAGAGTTGGCCATGCTTCTCCCGATCACAGATAAGCACAACTCCGACTCTGCAAACTTGGACGCCATGGTGGAGCTATTGACTCTCAGCGGTCGATCCTTGCCTCACTCCATGATGATGCTGGTACCAGAAGCCTGGCAGGACAACGAAGTGATGGACCGGGACAGAAAGGCATTCTATAAATTCCATGCCTCTCTGGTGGAGCCCTGGGATGGACCTGCAGCCCTGCTTTTTACCGATGGAAAGTCCGTAGGAGCCACTTTGGACCGAAATGGACTGCGGCCTCTTCGCTATTTCATCACCCGAGATCAACGACTCGTCCTATCCTCAGAGGCTGGTGCTCTCCCTATCCGGGAAGCTACCATTACCGAAAAAGGCCGAATCAGCCCAGGAAAAATGATCTGGGCGGATTTGGAAAAAGGAAGAGTGCTGTTTGATGAGGAGGTAAAAGGTGAAATCTGCCGTCAGCAGCCCTACGAAAAGTGGGTAAACGAGAAGCGTACCAAACTCAGATTTGTCCCCGACCCGGAAGAAATGGCTTTTCCTTATCAAAATGATAAGCTCAAAAAATGTCAGACCGTATTCGGGTATACATCTGAGGAGTTGAAAGTCATCCTAAGCCCAATGGGGGATACCGGCTATGAACCGGTTGGATCCATGGGTGCGGATACACCGCTTGCAGTACTTTCCAAGCAAAGCCAGCACATCTCCAACTATTTCAAGCAACTTTTTGCACAAGTCAGCAACCCACCTATTGATCCTATCCGGGAGCGACTGGTGATGTCCCTTTTCACCCGAATCGGTGAAGGTCATAACATTCTCGAAGAATCTCCTGAGCATACCAAGCAGATCCATATTTCACAGCCAGTTTTGCTCAATGAAGATTTGGAGAAAATCACCCTGATGGAACACTTGGGCTACAGGTCTCAGCGTCTTTTTGGTCATTTCCGAGCAGACCATCAGCCGGGCAGACTTTTGGAGGCCATAGATAAGCTATGTCAGGAAGCTGAGGAGGCAATCCATGAGGGGAAAAACGTCTTGATCATTTCCGACAGGAAAAGTTCTGAGGACTGGGCACCCATTCCCTCTCTTTTAGCAATCGGGGCAGTTCATCAGCATTTAGTCAGAAAGAAAATCAGAACCCGTGCGGGCTTGGTATTGGAATCCGGGGATATCCGGGAAGTGCACCATTTTGCCACAGCAATCGGCTATGGGGTTTCAGCCATTAACCCTTACCTGGCTTTGGAATCCCTACTCCAACTCATGGAAAGCGGTCAGCTGCCAAAAGTAAAAGATCAAAAGACACTTTTTGCCAATTATCAGGCAGCAATCGGAAAAGGCTTGCTCAAAGTACTTTCCAAAATGGGTATCTCCACTCTTCAGTCCTATCAGGGTTCTCAGATTTTTGAGGCCATTGGTTTGGGGCCTGAGGTGATTGACCGGTGCTTTACCGGTACGGTATCCCGTATCAGTGGGGTTTCTTTTGATGAACTGGCAGAGGAAGTTTTGGCAAGACACAGAGCTGCCTACGAGACCCATAGCCCTGTGCTAGAAACAGGCGGTGTCTATCAGTGGAAAAGACGGGGAGAAAAGCACATGTTCAACCCCGAAACCATCCACCTCCTGCAGAAATCAACCCGACTGGGGGATTATGAGCTGTATAAGAAGTTTGCCTCCAAAATCAATGAACAAACCACCGATGCGCTGACTCTCCGAGGACTGTTCGAATTCAAAAAAAGAATCAGCATTCCATTGGATGAGGTAGAGCCCGAGGAGAATATACTCAAGCGATTTGCCACCGGAGCGATGTCTTTCGGTTCCATTTCCCATGAAGCCCACACCACCTTGGCCATTGCCATGAATCGCATTGGTGCCAAGAGTAATTCCGGAGAGGGAGGGGAAGACGAAATTCGGTATCAGAGAAAAGAAAATGGAGACTGGGAGCGTTCAGCCATCAAGCAGGTGGCTTCCGGTCGATTTGGGGTGACTTCTCACTACCTCAGCAATGCCGAAGAAATCCAGATCAAAATGGCTCAGGGGGCCAAGCCGGGAGAAGGCGGACAACTACCGGGGCATAAAGTAGACGAATGGATTGGAAGAGTACGGCATTCCACCCCGGGAGTCGGGCTGATTTCCCCTCCTCCACATCACGACATTTACTCCATTGAGGACTTGGCTCAATTGATTTTTGACCTAAAAAATGCCAATCGTCAGGCTAGAATCAATGTAAAACTGGTATCTCAGGCAGGAGTGGGCACAGTAGCTGCAGGTGTGGCCAAAGCCATGGCAGATGTTATTCTGATCTCAGGCGCCGATGGAGGCACAGGAGCCTCTCCGCTCAGCTCTATCCGTCACGCAGGTCTTCCTTGGGAATTGGGTCTTTCGGAAGCTCATCAGACTTTAGTCAAAAATAACCTTCGAAGCCGAGTTGTCCTTCAGACTGACGGACAAATCCGAACCGGAAGGGACATTGCAATTGCTACTCTTTTGGGAGCGGAAGAATGGGGAGTAGCCACCGGCGCCTTGGTAGTAGAGGGATGCATCATGATGAGAAAATGTCATCTGAATACCTGTCCAGTGGGAATTGCCACTCAGAATCCAGATTTAAGAAGACTCTTCACCGGGGATCCCGACCATGTGGTCAATTATTTCCGATTCTTGGCTCAAGACCTTCGGGAAATCATGGCTTCTCTTGGCTTCCGTACCATTGATGAGATGGTCGGCCAAAGCCACGTGCTACAGTCCACAGGGCATCTTAATCACTGGAAATGGGACAAGGTGGACCTTTCCCCTATATTCCACCGAGTGGAAGTACCCGACCATGTGGGTATCCACAAGCAGATCGATCAGGAATTTGAACTCAACCAAGTTCTGGACCGACAGCTAATTCAAGTTGCCACCCCGGCCTTGGAGCAAGCTATTCAGGTAGAATCCAACTTTCAGATCAAAAACACGGACCGATCAGTTGGAGCCATGCTATCTAACGAAATCTCCAAAATCTACGGAGGAGTGGGCTTGCCGGAAGACACCATTCATTACAAGTTTTCCGGCTCTGCTGGACAGACCTTTGGAGGATTCTTGGCCAAAGGAGTCAATTTTGAATTGGAAGGGGAAGCCAATGACTACTTCGGGAAGGGACTTTCCGGAGGAAAACTTATCGTGTATCCAAGTCGAAATGCCCGGTTTGCAGCCGAAGAAAATATCATCATCGGAAATGTGGCTTTCTACGGAGCTACTTCCGGTGAAAGCTATATCAACGGAAAAGGCGGTGAGCGATTCTGCGTAAGAAACTCCGGAGTAAAAGCAGTAATCGAGGGTATCGGTGACCATGGATGCGAGTACATGACCGGAGGATTGGTCATCAATCTCGGAGAGATCGGCCGCAATTTCGCTGCGGGGATGAGCGGTGGAATCGCCTACATTCTCAAAGAATACATCACAGAGATCAATACCGAAATGGTGGATTTAGACTTGATGGATGAGGAAGACCTCTCCACTATGAAGATTTACCTCAAGAGGCATGTCAAGCTGACCAACAGTAAACTAGGTCAGAAATTCCTCGACAATTGGGAGTCTGTGCAGGATCTCTTTATCAAGGTCATTCCTAGAGATTACAAAGCGGTATTACAGAAAAGAGCAGAAGAACAAGCAAAATCATTGGTTTAAGATGGGAGCGAAAGAAGGATTTATTCAATTTAAAAGAGAAACACCTGTATCACGGGATCCTCAAGAGCGGATCGGTGATTACAAGGAAATATACGAGCCCTTTTCCGGGGAAAAACTTAACCACCAAGCTGCCCGATGCATGGACTGCGGGGTTCCATTTTGCCATCATGGGTGTCCTTTGGGGAATGTAATCCCTGAATTCAACGACGCGGTGTATCAGCAGGAGTGGGAACAGGCCATTCATATTTTGAAAAGCACGAACAACTTCCCTGAATTTACCGGAAGAATCTGTCCTGCCCCTTGCGAGGCCAGCTGTGTGCTTGGGATTAACAAAGACCCGGTAGCCATCGAGCTGATCGAGAAAAACATTGCCGAGAAGGCTTATGAACTGGGTTTGATTCAGGCTAATCCCCCAGCGGTAAGAACTGGAAAAAAAGTAGCTGTCATTGGCTCGGGCCCAGCAGGGTTAGCAGCCGCAGACCAGCTTAATCAGGCAGGACATGAGGTGACTCTTTTCGAAAAAGACGCCAAAGTAGGTGGACTTCTCCGCTACGGCATCCCTGATTTCAAATTGGAGAAATGGGTGATCGACCGCCGTATTGAGATTATGGAAAAAGAAGGAGTCATCTTCTCTACTCAAACTGAAATAGGATTCAATGTCAAAGCAGAAAACATCCTGAAAAACTTTGATGCGGTGGTATTGGCTACCGGAGCAGCTCAACCCAGGGCTTTGAATATTCAGGGAGACCAGCTGAAAGGAGTGCACTTTGCCATGGAATTTCTGGGCAAACAGAATCAGGTGATTGGAGGGGAAATTCAGGAAAATCCGATTCAAGCCAAAGGAAAGCATGTTTTGGTCATTGGAGGAGGAGATACCGGAAGCGATTGCATCGGTACTTCCAATCGTCATGGAGCTGCCTCAGTCACCCAGTTGGAACTTCTGCCCAAGCCACCCAAGGAGCGCACAGAGTTAAATCCTTGGCCAGAATGGCCAATGACTTTGAAAACCTCGAGTTCACATGAGGAAGGAGCAGAGCGTATTTTCTCTGTTTTGACCAAAGAATTTATCGGAAACGAAAAAGGAGAGGTCACCGGACTCAAAGTGGCCGACATCGAGTGGATTGAAAAAGGAGGCAGAATGACCTTCGTAGAGATTCAAGGTTCGGAGAGAGTTATCCCCTGTGATCTTGCCTTCATAGCTATTGGCTACTTGGGACCTGCTCAAAATGGTCTTTTGGAAGCTTTCGGAGTGGAAAAAATGGAAAATCATACCCTGCCTAAATCAAAAAATTATCAGAGTACCAACTCCAAGGTATTTCTGGCAGGAGACATGAGAAGAGGACAGTCTTTAGTGGTATGGGCAATTTCTGAAGGAAGGGAGGCTGCTGTGAAGGTGGATGAATTCCTGATGGGAAGCTCGAGCCTACCGAGAAAGGACGAATCCTATTTCCAAGTCGACGAGCATATCGCAGGTTAGGATCCTCGCTGATTCGTGCAGTGGGGGATTGTATTTAGAGTATCCTGTTTAGTTGACTCCCTGTGATAAAGAAAGCCGCCCTTTAGGCGGCTTTCATCTTTTGGCTTAGTTTACTCCACGAGGTCCTCTCCGTATTTCACTTCGATCGTGTATTTGTCCTTCGGGTCTTCTTCTGCCTCGATTTTCCTCTTTCAGTTCTTCCCAGGCTTTTCTCTGCTCTTCGGTGAGTACTTGCTTGATTCTTTCATCCTGAGCTTTCATTTCTGCTCTTCGGTCGGCCGATTCAGCTTTTTTGGCCTCCATCTCTTCTTGCCTCTTTTTGGCATTTTCCAAGTTGATGGAATAGATTTCAGTTTTCTGAGCTTCAGATAGTGAAAGTTTTTCAGCCATTCGCTCGGTCATTTTCTGAGCTCTTTCCTCAGGACTTGGAGGAGTTCTTTTTCCTTCTTGGGCAGCCACACTTAGACTGGTAAATACCAAAAGAGCTGCGCCGATGATCCACTTTTTCATGTTGTTATTGGTTTTGTTTCAGGATTTAGACCTTGCAGGTGGGCTGAGGTTTAATCCTGAGGGTTGGCCAATTGTTAACAAATGCTAATTGATGGATTTTTCCTCAATCAAGCCCTTTCTTTCAGAAGCTCTCACGTATTTGGGTTTGATGAGTAAGCGGAGACTTGGATCGAAGCTCAGGTAGTTCCAAGACCAATCCAGGAAAATAAATAGCTTGTTTTTCACTCCAAGGATCGCCATCAAATGCACGAAAAGCCAAGTCAACCACGCCAAGACTCCCTGAAACTTCACGAAAGGCAAATCCACCACAGCCAATTTTCTTCCCACAGTGGCCATAGATCCTAAGTCTTTGTATCGGAAAGGGATGAGGGGTTTGCCCGTGATTGTATTTTTAAGATTGATTGAGAGATTTTTGGCTTGTTGAATAGCCACTTGAGCTACCTGAGGATGCCCTTTGGGTTGGCTTTCTTCAGCCATCAGACACTGATCGCCCAAGACAAAAATCCGCTCTGATCCGATCAATTGATTGTATGAATTCACCAACATCCTTCGGTTGCCGGAATATTGCTCCGGGTGGAACCCTTCGATCGCATTGGGTTTGATTCCTGCAGCCCACAGCAGGGTTTCCGTTTTGATCGGTTCTTTACCCTCTATCTGGACTTCTTCGCCATCGTAATCCAGAACTCGCGTGCTGAGATACACTTCCACGCCCAGTTGCTGAAGATACTGCAATGCATGACTCTGAGACTCCTGACTCATAGCACCCAGCAGGCTGGGACCTGCTTCGATCAAGACCACCTTCATGTTTTTGAAGCTGAGCTCAGGGTAGTCTTTTGGGAACACATTATTTCTCAATTCTGCCATGGCCCCGGCAAGTTCCACTCCGGTAGGCCCACCTCCGACAATGACCACATTCATGAGGGTTTTTCTCTCCTCTACTTTTTCGATAGAGATGGCTCGCTCGTAGTTGGAGATGATTTTATTCCGAATATATAGGGCCTCTGAGACGGTTTTCATCGGGGAGGCAAAGTATTCGATGTTTTTTGCCCCGAAATAATTGGTATCTGCACCCATGGAGAGCACAAGAAAATCGTAATCAATATAGCCAATGTCTGTGAAGAGTCGGTTTTGCTTTTGGTCCACACTCAGGACCTCAGCCATACGGAAGGTGACATTTCGGGTAGACTGAAAAATCTTCCGAATGGGAAATGAAATGGCAGAAGGCTCAAGGCCTGCAGTAGCCACCTGATAAAAAAGTGGTTGAAACTGATGAAAATTGTTTTTGTCGAGTAAAATAACCTGAAAAGGTCCACCCTTCAAGCTTCGGGCAAGTTTAAGGCCGGCAAATCCAGCCCCGACAATGACCACTTTAGGCAGGTCCAATTTAGGAAGATTGGGTATGGGAAAAGAGGCAGATGACATAGAGATAGGGATAGGTTCTAGTCCTTACACGAATTTTTGCGGAGCAAGACTGAAGATATGGGCCTGCTTTTCTTTTTTCTTCAATACTTTTCCTTTTTCCCCCAAGTGAAAAGAATTGTTATTTTTGCCCACCTCTAAAATGAAAATCCATGGGAAGAGCATTTGAATTCAGGAAAGAACGGAAGTTCAAAAGATGGGACAAGATGTCCAAGGTATTTACCCGTCTGGGAAAAGAGATCGTAATGGCTGTCAAAGCCGGAGGACCCGACCCCACAACCAATGCCAAGCTGAGAACAGTAATTCAAAATGCCAAGGGTGCACAAATGCCCAAGGACCGCATCGAGGCAGCGATCAAGCGTGCATCCAACAAGGAGGAAAGGGACTATGAGGAGATTGTATATGAAGGATACGGGCCCTTTGGTATCGCAGTCATCGTGGAAACCTCCACAGACAATACCAACCGCACGGTAGCGAATGTAAGATCCTACTTTACCAAAGCCGGTGGTTCTCTAGGTACATCCGGTTCTGTAAGCTTCATGTTTGACCGAAAGGCAGTTTTCCGTTTTGCCAAAGGAGACTATGACATGGAAGAGTTAGAGTTGGAACTGATCGACTTTGGCTTGACCGATATTGACGAAAACGAAGGAGAACTGTTCGTTTACACAGAATTTGAAGACTTCGGAGCCATGCAAAAGGCCTTGGAAGACAAAGGAATTGAAATCATCTCGGCGGATTTCCAGCGATTCCCAACCACGCTCACCGAACTTACCGAAGAGCAAGAAGAGGTCATCAATAAGCTGATTGACCGTCTGGAAGAAGACGATGATGTAAACCAGGTATTCACCAATATGGCCTAATTCACTCATTGGCCTTGATTCATGCAGTTTAAAAGAAGAGAAAATTTAAAGCCTTCCGAAAAACTTTTGGTTTTGGTAGGAAGCAAAAACCCAGTAAAGATTTCCTGTACTGAAGATGCTTTCACCCAAGCATTCAATCGTTCCTTTTTGGTAGAGGGAATCCATGCTTTCTCCGGCGTACCAGATCAACCCGTGGGTGATGAACAAACACTCTTGGGAGCAAAAAACCGGGCTCAAAACTCCCGCGGTGTATTTCCTGAGGCAAATTTTTGGGTGGGTATCGAAGGAGGAGTTGATGAAGATGCTCATGGGATGTTTGCCTTTGCCTGGATTTATATTCTTGGGAAAAATGGAAGAAAAGGACAGGCTAAAACCGGCTGTTTTTATCTACCCAAGAAAGTGGCAGACTTGGTCAAAAACGGGATGGAATTGGGAAAAGCAGATGATTTGATCTTCGAACGAGAAAACTCCAAACTAAGTGGAGGATCCGTCGGGATTCTTACCAAAGGAGTGGTCAACAGATCGGCTTATTACGAGCAGGCCATTATCCTGGCCTTGATTCCATTCCTTAATGAAAATATTTACTAATGGCCGGGAAATGATTAATAAAATCGAGTATTAAGATTTTATTTAGAAATTTTTAAAAATAATTGCAAAAGTGAAGATTAATCTCTTCTTTTAAGAAATAAGCGATTGATATTAAGATTTCTGCTTTTCACCACTATTTTCAGTAAAAGTTGCTTTAATCACCCCAAAGTCAATTTTACTCTAAAGCCTCCCTCGGGAGGCTTTTTTCATGCTGGTTTTTGGAGGTTTCTTAGGAATTGGGTCAATGCCACTTTCCAATCCGGATCAGCATCCCACTCCGGTCCTATGTAAAGCTCATCTCTGACCAAAAACTTGATGTAATATTTTACCACGGTTTTTGCACCTTCTTCCCCTCCAAAAGGCTCCAAACCCATACTTTCCATCAAATCTGCTTGCCTACCTTCTACTCTTACCAGCAAAAACTGGACTCGATCGCGGATCAACTCCTGATTGGTTTTGGCCTCAGTCAGCCATTCGATTTGATTGGGATATAGGTTTTCAAATATCGACTGAATCTGATTTTTCTGGGCTGCCTGCTCGGTGAGTATGGCATCCTGGCTTTTTCCCAAAAGATCATATCGAAAATAGCTCATCAAACCCGTCTCGGCAGAGGAGCCCTCCAAAGGAATTCCCAATTTGAAAACCTCCAGATTGAGCGGATTTCGGGGTAGGAATCGCTGAACTGACTGGGCAGTCTCCTGAGTGCTGATCTGGGGAAATTCTGCCACATCCAAAACCAGGTAGTTTTTTGAATTAGTACCTTTTGCGACTTCGGCCAGCTGATTTCCTGCTTCATTCCAGTCCTTTCCGGATACACCATAGAGCGCTGTGGTGGGGATGATTTTCCCATCACCACTAAAAGGGCCAATATGAATACTCAGCTTTTGCTTTTGACGCGTCACCAAAATGACATTCTTCACTTGACGCTGCTGAAAGGCGCGAGCGTAATCTGCCTGCCGAGCCTCCGAAAGCACCACCTGCTCTAATTCAAAATAGGCGATAGGATCTCCTCCCGCTTCTACCAAATGCACATGAACGCTGTCTGCCAGCTCCTTCCAAGACAAAACTGGCCTAGAACCAGGATCGGTAGATACAACGACGACAGATTTCCCGTTGAAAAAACTCTCGGGTAAGGCTCCCTGAGAAAATCCAGCAATCGAAAAAGTAAAAAACAGGAGAAAAGAGCCGATATATTTCATTGAATCAGGTGGCAGAGATTTTTAGCTTAGTATTTTTACGAATATACATAACGCACAACATATCGCCAGATGCAGAAACAAAACCTGAAACTTCTTCTTTTTATTTCCTTCCTATCGCTGACTTTTCCAGTTCTTTCCCAAAAAGTAGATTCCGAGCAACTTCTCAGCCATCTCCGATACCTCTCCTCTGACGAGCTTCAGGGTAGAAAACCCCTGACTACAGGGAATCTAAAAGCCCAAAAGTATATTTTGGAGCACTATAAAAGTCTATCTCTCGCGGAGCCCATTTATCCGGATTTTATTCAGCGATTTTCTTTCGAAAACCGACGCGAAAAGAAAACTTATGAGGACGCGGCTAATTTGGTGGCATTCATCCCGGGAAGTGAGTCCAAAAAAGTGATCGTCATCACCGCTCACTATGACCATGTGGGCGTAGGCAGACCGGATGCCAACGGAGATTCCATTTACAACGGTGCTGACGACAATGCCTCCGGAACGGCAGCCCTGATGGCACTGGCAGACTATTTCTCCAAAAATCGCCCCAAACATGCCTTACTATTTGCAGCACTGGATGCTGAGGAAATGGGCCTTCAGGGAGCCAAAGCCTTGGTCAGGGACTTTCCCTACCCTCTCGAGCAGATTGTGGTCAATATCAACATGGATATGATCTCCAGAAATGACAAAAATGAAATCTATGCTTCGGGAACATACCACAACCCTCAACTCAAGCCAATTTTGGAAAAGGCCTCGGCATCCCTTTCACCTACCCTGAAATTTGGACATGACGAACCAGGCACAGGAAGGGAAGATTGGACCCAAGCCTCGGACCATGGTCCATTTTTTGAGAAAAAAGTTCCTCACATCTATTTCGGTGTAGAGGATCACGAGGATTATCATCGCCCTTCAGATGAATACAAGAATATTCAGGAAGAATTCTACATCAATGCGACCAACTTGATTCTCAAATGCATTTTGGCATTGGATGATCAATTGGCCGACTAATCTTAAGCACAGCAAAAAAACAAATCTGACTTGGCAAAAACTGATCTCATAACAAGACTACTGGTATGGAGGCTCAAGCACATGAGCAATCAGGCCTTTGTGCTTATTCTGAGTGGTTTGATTGGAATTTTGTCGGGTATCGCTGCTGTGATTCTCAAGGAAGCAGTGCATGCTATTCAGAAGTTTCTTACTGAGGATTTTTATACGGAATATGCCAATTTTCTCTATATCCTCTATCCGCTGATCGGGATAGGTGTGGCATACTTTGCAGGCAAATATCTGCTCAAAGATGTAGGCGGGCATGGAATCCCGGATGTACTTTTCAACATTTCCAAAAATTCAGCCCTGATTCCCCGAGTGAAAATGTATAGCCGGGTAATCACTTCAGCGCTTACGGTTGGTTTTGGAGGATCGGTTGGATTGGAAGCTCCTATGGTGGTCACGGGCTCGGCGATCGGTTCAAATGTAGGATTGCTGATGCATCTCAATGCGAAAAAAAGAGCCTTGCTTATTGGTTGTGGAGCTGCAGGGGCTATCTCGGCCATCTTCGGCGCCCCGATTGGAGCTGTGATTTTTGCGGTCGAAGTAATCCTTTTGGAAATCAGCTCG
The DNA here is from genome assembly GCF_036245645.1 of Algoriphagus taiwanensis. NCBI lineage: Bacteria > Pseudomonadati > Bacteroidota > Cytophagia > Cytophagales > Cyclobacteriaceae > Algoriphagus > Algoriphagus taiwanensis. The sequence continues at coordinate 30,181 of NZ_BTPE01000022.1, forward strand.
GCAAGCTTTATTCCACTCCTGATAGCCTCTGTGATGGGTTCCTTGACCTCTATGGTTTTGATGGGCAAAGAATCCATTTTCAAATTCAACCTGACAGATTCCTTCAGTGCCAGCCATATGCCCTATTATTTCCTGTTGGGAATCGGGTGCGGACTTGTTTCGCTTTATTTCTCAAGAATGGTAAGAAAAACTGAGCGCGCGATGGAAGATTTGAACGACCAATGGATGCGCTTGCTTTATGGTGGAGCATTTTTGGGATTTATTGTCTTCTTTTTTCCACCCATCTACGGAGAGGGCTACGAGACGCTGAACCTGCTCATCGAAGGGAAATCCTCCCAAATTCTGGAAAAAAGCCCCTTCTTTTCTTCTTTTGAAAATCCTCTTCTGATCATTGGCTTTTTGGTCATGATCATTTTGCTGAAGCCTATTGCCTCTGCCATTACGCTTGGCGCAGGAGGAAGTGGCGGTATTTTTGCGCCTTCACTCTATGTGGGAGGGATTTTGGGATTTGTATTTGCTTATTCCAAAAACATGGTGGATTTCCACATCGAACTGCCTTTGGCCCATTTTACTCTAGTCGCGATGTGCGGAGTGATGGCTGGAGTACAGCATTCCCCTCTTTCGGCGATATTCCTAATCGCTGAGATCACCGGGGGCTATGAGCTTTTTATTCCTTTGATGTTTGTATCAGCAATCTCTTTCACCACGACCACCTATTTCCAAAAAGACAGCCTTTACAAACTTCAACTGAGAGATCAGGGAAAATCCCTTCCAGAATCCAAAGATCAGGAGCTTTTGGACAATATTACCCTTTCCCATGTGATCGAAAGGGACCTCTTACCCATTCACCACCAAGCCAAGCTGTTGGATTTGATCAACTTGGTGAAGGTATCCAAGAGGAATATTTTCCCGGTCGTCGATGATCAAAAAAGGCTATTGGGCATCATCACTCTGGATGATATCCGGGATATCATGTTTGATCCGGAAAAACAACAAAGCCTACTCGTCAAGCAGCTGATGCACAGTCCCCCAGAAGTACTATCCATTACTGAAAATATGCAAACAGCGATGGAGAAGTTTGAACGCTCAGGTGCTTGGAACCTCCCTGTCTTGGAGGAGGAACGCTACATCGGCTTTGTTTCCAAGTCAAGAATCTTCAATGCCTATCGCAAAAGATTACTGAGACAAAAGCATGATTAAAGCCGATTTAGAATAAAATTTGGATTTTTGATTTATCCACTTTTTTAGCAAAAACAAAGCATGCTCCTTTTCTACTTAGCAAACTTTATCCACAAAATCTGCGTAATGTAAATTTTGTAACCTGTTTATTTTCAGGTATTTAATTCCTTTTATAACAGGTGTGTGGATAAATAATTGAATTTGTGGATAAATTTTTCTTGCTTTTTTTTTATGCCTCTCAGCGCGTTTAGAGGCAACTTTTAAAAAATTCTAAAACAATTTTCTTCTAAAGAATGATACCTAAATTTAATCGATGGAAGATTGTGATTTAGAATAAAATTTGGTTGGAAATACTCTTGACCCATTAGGAACAAAACAAACCAAAAAATTCAACTAAATAATAAATGGATTTCAGGAAAAATTGAAATTTTAATGGGGAAAGTTCAATTCTTATTTTCCGTACCCAACCGGTTCCAAATTGTTCATTTGTCTCAATATCCAGGATTGCCTTCCTTTGATGTAGGCAGTAGGCCTAGTAGGATTCCATCGAAGGGGATTGGGAAGTACGGCCGCAATCAAAGCCGCCTGACTCCGGTTGACTTTGGCGGCAGGAATCTTGTAGTAATGCTGGGCAGCTGCCTCGATGCCGTAGATTCCATCTCCCATCTCAATAATGTTCAGATAGACTTCCATGATTCTCTCTTTCCCCCAGATGAACTCAACCAAAACTGTGAAATAAGCCTCCAGTCCTTTTCGGATGTAACTCCTGTTTGGCCACAAAAAGGCATTCTTCACCGTCTGCTGGGTGATGGTACTGGCACCTTTGATTCTTTTTCCCTTTTTGTTTCCTTCCCAAGCTTTTTCCATAGCCTCAAAATCAAATCCACTATGATCTGGGAATTTTTGGTCTTCGGCAGCTACCACTGCCTGAGGTACATGGCGGGAAATAGAAGATAGGGGCTCCCAATCCTTGTACAATCTCATTTCTCTTTTGGAATCCGTAGCCTGCTCAAACAGACGAATCACCATCAAAGGTGTAATTGGAATCGGAACAAAGCGATAAAGAATCACCAAGCCTATGGAAAGCCCAAAAAACCACAAGGTTAATTTCCAGATGAAGCGAAAGACCCAACGAATAACTTTCATAGAGAATCAGACAGAGGCAAATGCCTGAACAAATTGGATAAAAAAAACGGCATTTTCATTCTCAGGTAGCATATGGTATTCTTCTTCCATTTTCCTCACCTCCTCTTCTGTAACCAAGCCTGCTTGAATCAAATGTTCAGCACCGCTTTTCATCAATTTTACCCAAAAAGAAATCATAGCCTTCAGCTCTTCCGGGTGGGTTTGATCCAAGTGAAACCCTCCCAACCAATGCGAAATTTGTGTAAATCCCGACTGCTGAAGGAGATTACCAAGACTTGCGCCGATCTCTGGATGACCGCCGATTTGGGTCTGAAAATCATTGTAGGCTCGATAATACTTTTGGGCAAAAGGAAGTGCCGGGAAAGTATAGTGGGTAGAATTAAATACTTCTGTCAGGAAAACTTTGGCGCCCGGCTTAAGATGTCTGTGAACTTTTTCTAATACTATCCTTGGCTCCGCTATATGCTCAAGAACCCAACAAATGTACGCGGAGTCAAATGTTTGATCCAGATTCAGCTCCATAGCATCCTGAACCGAGAAGGTAACCCGATCCTCAAACCCTTTTAAGTTCTCTTTGGCCTTCTCGATCTGCGAGTCTGAATAATCCACACAGGTGATTTTCAACTGGGGAAATAGGCTAAGCAAAGCTTGAGTCTGCGCGCCTACCCCTGAGCCAATTTCAAGAAGGTGCTCGCATCCCGAAAAATCTATCTTTTTAAAGATTTTTGGTGCCAAAAATCCCGCTTGATCGATCAGTCGCTGCTGCTCTTCGGGGATAAAACCATGCAGATAATTTGCCATATAAAAGGGGCTCTGGTAGGCCGGAAAGTTACAGGTGTTTAGCCAATAATTTATCTTCGCTACCCTCAAATAAGTCCCTCCTTTCTAAATACAGCGTTTTATGGTGTCGTCTTTTTCAATATCACAGGTGATTTCAGCTTGGCAGAAACGGTCTCCATTAAAACCTTTAAATCACCATATTCAGAAACCGGTACAGCGGAAGTACTGAATTCTAGCCTGGAAGATATTTTTAACTCATCCTCCACCTTGTTAATCAGAAAATTAAACCGGATGGTCTTGCTCGGATTGGTGATGGAAACAGACTCGGGATAATCCTCCAATTCAAATCCTTGTGGGATAGGAATGCTGGCATTAATATTTTCAAAAAACGGATAATTAAATTCAACCGGCAGCACTCGATCATTCTGCACAAAGGGATTTTCGAAAAATTTGGAAAAAGCGAAGGGTGTCAAATACAATAGCTCATCTTTGGGTTCTTCCAACTTAGCATCAAAAAAAATCGAGAAGGATCTTTGGCTCTCCAATTGATCCAAACTTGAAAGATTGGAAATATCAAATCGATCAAACCTCTGATCGTCCTTTAGTAATTCGACCGTATCCTTTATTCCCTTCTGGTACTGACTCATCGCCAGGGCTTCCTGATCCAAAAACTTAATCTGACTCTTGAAGCCCATGCTTCCATCCGAGAGTTTTTCGAAGCGGACCATTTGTATACTTCCCGACCGGTGGGCATAGGTCAAGTCCTCCAATCTCCCCATGTCAAACTCCAGTACAAATCCCCTATCCCTCACTTTTTCAACAGGTAGCATCCCGAATGGGATATTGGGATCGCTGGCATCCACCAAAAATTGATTCCCTTCTAAATTCAACTGGACCAGACAGGTATGAAACTGGTTGATAAAAGGAACCGGAATCAGCTGTGTCCTCCCTCGATATCTTTCATTGATCAAAACCAAATTGGCCTCAAACCCACTCCTTCTGAGCAGATGGAGAAACAAAAGATTTTTATCAAAACTGTTGCCCTCCTTCTTCTTCAATAGAACATCAAGTGGATAAATAGGCTCTATCCACGAAGACTCTAAATATTTGATTTCATTGGCTACAAAGTGGTAAATCTTCTTTGCCTGCTCGATTTTAGTCAGACTGTCCAGTTTTAGGGTGGGATAGTCAGGGATGGATTCGGGAGACTGGATAAAGTAGGAATTCATATCCGGGACTTGAAGCCATGTATTGGCCAGTTGGCTCCAGGAGGAATACACGATTTCTGAGTTTTCCAGCTGATTTGAACTTACATATTGACTGGAAAATAAATAGCCGTCCACCCGCTCCTGATAATCCAGAAGATTTCCGACAAAGGGCTCATTGGGAAGGGAGGGAATATCCTTCCTAAGCCAAGAATATTGATTTTTTCGTTCGGAGATTTCTGCAGCTTCAGCCACTTGCTTCCCTTGCATGATCATTTGATATTGAAAAAAATCCGGAGCCTTAAAGCTGTATTTACTAAACAGAGCAGGGTACTTTTTTTGAAAGGCCCAACCTTCCAAAATACCATATTCCTGGTCTAGTTTCCGGTATTTCAATTCAAGGATACTCCCTTTTTTGACATGAGGAAATACGAGCACATATTGAAATTCACCTCCTCCAAGATTCACCTCTTTGATTTCACTTTTGGTGAGAACGAACGTTTTCCTACCCCCATTTTCTATATAGGAGACTTGGGCTTGGATTTTGGAAATGTCCTCAGTATTGTATTTACCCCTATAGTAAGGAATCAGAATGTCTCCAAAATTTTCGTGATTATCATCCAGCACCTTAAACCGATAATGATAATCCGTCGAAAGCCCATTGATTACGAAATAGCTATTCGCCTCTTCCCACAAGGTCACCACCGTAGCATCGGGTTGAAAAGGGACTGTTTCCAATCCCAATTCCACTTCTGAATATTTACCAAACACTACCTGCCCAAAACCAAGCCCTACTGTCCCTAGGGCCAAGATCAGGCTCAGGAAAATTTCTCTTCGCATAAAATCATGGGCGGGCAGTCTTTTTCATAATCACCGGGGTATTCAGCTTATTGGCGATACTTTCCATCAAAAACTTCAGATCCACATATTGCTCGGAGGAGATCAAAGGCTGCCTGACTTCGATTTTAGCATTGACCTTAAATAACTGTCCGATTTGCTCTGTCTTAAAAGTAAAAATCAAGGGGGCACCATCTATGGTCAATACCTCATCGGTAGGATAGTCTTCCATCTCATAGCCTTCAGGAATATGGATATTAGCTACCAGTGATTGCTGGAAGGAATACCCAAAATCCACTGGGAAAACCCGGAAATCCTGGGTAAACGGATTCTTTGAAAAACTGGAGAATTTGAAGGGGTTAAACACCAGCATTTCCTGCTCAGTTGCACCCGCCATGACCAGTTGGAATTTGGTATTGAGGTAGTTTTTCTCCTCCAGCAGGTTTTCTACTTCTACATTTCTCAATTCCATTTCCATTTCCTCCACGTCAAACATCTCGGCGAGTGGTTTTTCTGCCTTTTTCAAGTTGTCCACTCGGTGAAATTGATCCAATCCCTCATAATACGAGCTCCTCACATTGTAATTCATTTGGAGCTCTCCGCTTTGGGAGTCCAGGACCACGTCTGAGAAGATCATTTCAGAAGAATTGTGTTTGACAGCCAAATTGATGAGTTGACTTTGGTTTTTCTTCAACAAAAGACCTCCAGATACATGCTTATCCAAATCCACGTAGCCGAAGGGAGCCAAGGGATCACTCAAATCCAATAATTGGGGCTTTCCATCCAAAGTGGCCAGTAGAAGAATCTCATCAAACTGATTGAGGAATGGGTAAGGAACAATGGAACTTCGCCCGTAACCCTTGCTTCCGATCAAAACTGGCTCGCAGGAGATTCCCATGGATTTCAGCAGACCCATGTAGGCCAAAATCAGCTCTCCTGGAGATCCCTGCTTGGATTTCAAGAGTTGGGGAAGGGTTTGATTGGTATAAATCCAGTCCACTCCTTCGTTGGCAAAGTTATCCCGGATATAGTAGTAGGCCTTTTTGGCTTTCTCTGTTTCATTTTCTCCAGAAAGGTCGGCGGATAGGGCATCCTTTTCGATCGGGTTGGTCCGATAAAATCCCTTCATGGAATAGTACTCGATCATTTCATCGCCGAGTTTTTCCCAAGTACTCAGAAAATCCTTCCACTCTGCACCAGAGGTGGTAGCTGCTACCTGATAGCGATACAGCTGAAACTCCACCCGATCTAGGTAGTCCCTGTAGTTTTTCATGAAGGGCTCTTCCTTGAGTGAATAAAGATTCCTCAGCGTCCAGGCATACGTCCCGTTGTTGCTTTCTCTTTCTGCTTTGGTGAAAAAATTGGATCCCTGACCTATGGTCTTGTACTCCAATTGTGGAATCATAGTCACCTGGTATTTGGAATAGAGCGTAGGCATGGAATTTTGAAATGTCCAGCCATCCAAGAATTCCAGGTTTTTATCCGCCTTGCGATAGGAGTATTCTAAAATAGACCCAACCTGTGCATCTGGAAAAACGAATCTCTTTTCCCGATATCCATCTCCCAAATCCACATCGAAGATGTTTTCTTTGCCCAGTTTGGTGATGACCTGCTTGCCGTCGACGATGTTGATAATTTGGGCCTTTTCCCCATAAATCTCCTCAACACCCCGGTCGCCTCGGAAATACCTGATTTTGATGTCCGCATATTCTTTGCCTGCTTCAGTCAGGATTTTGATTCTGCGAAAATGGAGGGTCTCGAATATCTGGGAGAAAAACTTAGAGTCGGCCGTAGCCACCAGCATGACTGCTGAAGAGCCCGGTTCGTAGGCTACTTCGTTGTAAGCAATTTCTTCAGGAGACAGATCTCCCATTTTTTGACTTTGTGAGTAAGCCAATCCGACCGAAAGGGTCAAAAAGGTAAGGAAAAACAGTTTCTTCATGGATTAGGTAATGTGCTTGTGGTGGGGGTTTTTAAGAATAATAGAGAGTAATCAAAGGTGGAGTTGATCTGCTTGACCAGATTGGTTTTTTCTTCGTCCGAAAACTCCTCAGGAAGTCTAATCTGAAGCGCTGTGCTAATGAGAAGACGATCCCCATCCAAGCGGCTTTGCAGTGAAGCGGAAAAATATTCCTCCTTTCGATCCACTTGGGGGAGTTGGGACTCAGATTGCCAGGCTTCCGGAAGCTGGATTTCGTATTCCTCTGTTTTGAAAAGGTTGGAAAAAGCCAATTGATCTTCAGTGATTTTTCCCAAAAAGGATTTCAATACATGGCGCTTGGCTGTGCTTTGAACAAACTTGATGATGGCTCCATCATAGGCCAAATCAGCTTTGGGCAGGGAATCCTCCTGATGAAGATCGATCTGAAAACCATTGACCAAAAGTCCGGAAATGCCTGAGTTTCGGTTTAGAAAATCCCGCTGCTGTCTGGCATCCAGGTGATATTTGACGTCAGTCAGCTTCACAGCAAAGTTTCCCTGAGCCGAAACTGCCGACTCAATCACCGCATTGCCCTGATTGTCAATCCGGATTTTGTTTTTGCTGCTCAGGGTGTTCCATACTTCAGTATTATAGCTCGGGGTTTGGGTCAAATACCCACCGTCCTCCCGGACAACCAAAACATGTCTCCCTTTGGTAAATTCTCCCAAATAGCCTGCAGGAAGCGTACTCGAGGTACATTCCAGCCAAATGGGGCCGGTTTTCAAAGGCACTTGGAGAATGACGTGGTTAAACTGATTGGAAGGAAGGTCCACCTCTATATCGTCGGCATCCGTGCCAGCATATACCAAGGTGTAATTGGACTCAATCCCGACTTCAGCCAGCATAGCTTTCATCAGGTTGGTCAAGCCTTTGCAATCCCCAAACCTATTCTGATAGACCTCTGCAGCCACTTGGGTCTGCCACCCCCCTATGCCAAGCTGAATACTCACATAGCGGAAGTTTTTCTGGAGATATTGGTACAGAATCTGAATCTTTTTAAAATCTGTGTCTGCCTCAGACACCATGTCTTGGATTTGGGCTTTGAAAGCATCGGGCAGCTTATCCCTATTTTTGTTAAGCTGATATTGCCATGCGGCCAAGCCGGTCCAATCACTCATTTCTCCCACCACGCCTTCCAATCCAAACCTTACTGGCGCAAGCAGGAGTCGATAGTCATCTTCCTTTTTGAAGTCTTTGCCCTGAACCTCCAAATCCGAGACAATCCATGAAACGGTCTTCAAACCTGTCTCGAAAGACTCTCTCTTCTCTGTGGGCAGATTCACCTCCTTGTACTTCAGCCCCAGCTGCTCAGGATAAACCACAGAGAAAATGGCCTCTTTGACCTTTTGATTGTAATTGGGTACAGGCACCCAGGTCGGCAGAGCAAAGTTCGTTTTGGACTTCATCACATACCGAATTTTGACCAGAACAGGAAAAACAGAAGTAGAAGGTTCGTAGATCTTCAGTCGGTTGTCGTCGAAAATATTTACTTGAGAAAACTGCGCCACGTCCCGGAGATCCTTCAATTTGGTTTTCAAAAGTGATTTTTGGGTGAGGGGATTGATCATTTCTGCCTCGAAAGACTCGATACTCCGCAACTTATCATATCCCAACACTACCCGTACATGGTCTAGCCCCTCTCTGGACATGACCAGCAAATCTTTGGTAACCTCATGACTTACTGAGAAATCAGCATGTAGCGTGACGACCTGCCTTTCTTCAAGCTGAGAATAAACGGGAGGAGAGGTCTTGGAAAATCCTTTGCCCATGTCCATTAAAAAAAGACATAAAAAGCAGGCAAAAACTTGAAATCTAAACATGTATTAAGGGAAATTATGACAAGTATAAAAGAAGGAAAATTCATTAAAAATTTTTTAGGTAAATTTTTATAAAAAATTTTTCATGAATCTACGACATTCAAATTCTTTCCTTTCAAGGCCGTTTTTGGAGGGATGAATTTTTGCTAAAAAAAACCGATTCCCTATTTTGAGCCACCAAATCAAAAAGCCACCCATGCAACCTATTTCTATCGGAAGTTTTGAAGAGTTTGAGCAATACAACGGGCAAGAACTGGGAGCTTCCTCCTATTTCCGAATCACACAGGATCAAATTCAACTTTTCGCAGACGCCACCCACGATCATCAATGGATTCACTGTGATCCGGAAAGAGCCAAAAAAGAGGGTGCATTTGGTAATACCATCGCTCATGGTTATTTGACCCTAAGTATCGTTCCTTTCCTTTGGGAGCAGATCGTGCAGGTCAAAAACCTGAAGATGATGATCAACTATGGCATCGAAAATCTTCGATTCGCTCAAGCAGTCACTGTGGACAGCGAAGTGAGACTAGTCGCCAGACTGAAAAATGTGGCCAACCTCCGGGGAACTGTGAAAGCAGAGGTGGAGGTCAAGTTGGAAATCAAGGACCAGAAAAAACCTGCTTTCGCAGGTCTTCTGATTTTCCTTTATCATTTCAATTAATCAACTGGCCAAAAGGTCATTGACCACGGTAGCTGCACAGGCACAGCCAAAAGCAGCCGGCAAAAAAGACATGGTCCCGTAGGCAGATTTCTTGAAATTCCTTCCGTCAGTCAGCATCAAACTTTCCTTGATTACCTCTTCGGTGGAAAAGACCGCTTTGAAGCCCCCGTAAATAGCTCGCCGCTTCAGTCGCTTTCTGAGCATCTTGGCCAGCTTACACTGATAGGTATCTGAAAAGTCCACCACTTTGATCTGCGTGGGGTCCACTTTGCCACCTGCGCCCATACTGCTGACCAGACGGAAGCCCCGCTTCCTCGCCCCTTCGATCAAGTGCATCTTTGGAGTGAAGCTATCGATGCAATCCACCACATAATCGAACTCATTCGCCTCCAGAAGAGCAGTCATTTCGTGGGGATTTAGAAATTGCCGAATGGCAAGAATCTTCAACTTCGGGTTGATGGCCAGCAAGCGCTCCTCCATCCATTCGGCCTTGGACTGCCCCACATTCAGCTGGGTAGCTGGAAGCTGCCGGTTGACATTGGAGATATCCACGGTATCCCCGTCGATGATGGTCATTTGACCCACTCCAGATCGGGCGATAAACTCTGCTGCAAAAGAACCTACACCTCCCAATCCTACTACTAAAACGTGCTTCCGGGAAAGCTTCTCCAGACCTTCCCGGCCGGTGATTAGCTCTGTCCTACTGAGCCAGGCAAAATCATTCATTGTATTTTTCTACTGCTTATCTGATTCCAATTTGAGATCCCCAGCTGAGCTAGCTCCGCCGGAGAAAGGCCCAAAATTAGGGAAGCAGCCTGATAAATCTCAGAAATTTCCATATTCGAATCATCCGTCTCAAAAAAGATGCGATAAGGAGGGCAGGCTTTGAGCCAAGCCTGAGCATTGCTCTCTTCTTTTTTCAGATGATGTCCAAAAGAAAAAAAGACGGGAAAATCCAGTAGCCTAAGTGCAAGGTCAGGCTTGAGATTCCAGCCGTGCCAAATGATCTGAGGGATATTTTTTTCCTTCTTCAGGTATTCCAGTAGTAAATCGTGCCCTTTCACACAATGCAAAATAAGCGGAATATCCAACTCAAAAGCCAGACTAGCCTGGGCATGAAAAGCGGCATTTTGAATCTCCAGTTCAGGACCTTTGATCCGGTCAAAGCCACACTCTCCTATTGCCAGTACGGAAATGGAATCTTTCACCTGCATGGAGATTTTTTGCCATTTCTCTTCCCAATTTTCATCCAAATCCCAGGGATGAATGCCCAAAGAACAGAACAACCCGGCAGGTGAAACCTCTCCTTCTCCATTAAAGATAGCATTGGCTTTGCCATTTTGATGCGTATGAAAATCCCAGAAATTCATCGGGCTAAGCTTCATTTTTTCCATAAAAAAACAAAGCCCCTTCGTGAAGAAGAGGCTTTTGCTTTTAGTAAAACAAGGTAGATTAATCCAATCGGTTTCTTTCTTCAGAACTACCCGTGCTGGATTTTACGCGGAAGCTTTCGCCCTTGGCAAAATTATAGCGAAGTGTAAAGCGGATTCCCTGATTGCTTCTGTACTGTCTGAATGAAGTATCGATATCGGCAAATTCCACTTTCGCTTTGATCACCTGAGTTCGGAAGAGGTCTGTTCCATTGACCGAAAGTGAAAGCTTGTCCTTCATCAGGGATTTGGTCACTCCCATATCTACCCATCCAAATCCTCCGATGCTTCCCTGACCCCAAATCTGAGGCCCCAAATACATGGCCATTACTTCCAGCTTGAATCCTTTAGGCAAGGTGAAGTTTTGCTGGGTTCGTACCATATAGGACACTTGATCTACATCCAGAACATTTTCCCCAATTTGGGACTGGAACTGATTGTAATTCACCTGAACCATGTTGGAGGTATTCCACCATTTCTTGATTTCGAAAGGAAGAATGGCTCTGAAGTTGGCGTTTCGGGTTTTGTCAAAATTGTCTGTGAAAGTAGTCGTGGATCGGGTTTCCTGATCCTGCTCAAACACCTGCATGAATGCATCCTCTGTCACGCTATAGCCCAATGTAAACTGATAGGCCCCTTTCAGGATGTGGTTCATCTCGAAATTGGTAGAATATTGAGGCCGAAGGTTAGGATTGCCCTGCTCAGAAGTCAGCGGGTCAATGTAATACACAAATGGGTTGAGCAATCGATAGTTGGGTCGGGTGATTCTGCGGTTGGCATTGTACACGATCTGATACTTATCACTTACCTTTTGCTGGACAAATAAGCTGGGGAAAAGGTTGAAATACTTCTGCTTATTCACCTGCTCAAGGGTCACTGAGTTGCCGGTGATATCAGAATATTCACCTCTCAGTCCTGCCTGATAGCTGAATTTTTCACTGAAAGAGCCTTTGAGCATAGCATAGGCGGCCAAGACATTCTCATTGTAGATGAATCGGTTGGAATTGGGATCAGGCTCGTAAGGACCTTCTCCTACTGCACGGCTCAAATCCAGATCATTGTCTGATTCCACCCAGCTGCCTTTTACGCCAGTTTCCAAAGTTTTTCCACCCTTCAAAGGCTTGGTAAAGTCCACCTTGGCTGTAAGAATGGTGTAAAACATGTCATTGATCGTCAGGACCCGATCGGTATATCCTCCTTCCGGATCATTTCCCGCCCAGTAGCTATTGTCCAATAGCGAGCTGTTTTCGGAATCCATCAAGGTAAAATCCACATCGGCAGAAATCTTCGTGCCCAATGTATCCAGCTTTGCGTCGTAGTGAAGGTTGGAAAACACCCGATTTCTGACTCCTTCTGAGTCATTGAATGACTCGATATAATTGTTGAACTCCTGTCCGGGGTTAGTCACTACCGTAGTGGAAGTACTGGTATTGATATCCCTTGAGTTGGAAGCCTGAAGATTGATTCCCAAGTTTTGATTGGGATTTATCTCATAGTTGGCAGAACCCACAAAGGATGGGGTTTTGTACCGGGAAGTGATTCTGGAATCCTGATTGAAATTGGACACACCCTCTTCCAAAGTGAAGTTTCTGTTGATATCCAAGTCGTTGTAGACTGCAAATTCATTGTAATTCAAGGTACCATTGGTGGACCACTTTCCTTTTTTCACGTTTAGTGTGGCTCCGGCATTGGGAGCATATTGTCCATTGTATTGGCTGCCTACCATTACATTTCCAAACACCCCGTCCACCGTGTTCTTTTTGAGTTGGATATTGATCACTCCGGCAGATCCCTCAGCGTCAAATCGGGAAGACGGATTGTTGATCACTTCGATGCTTTTGATGTTGTCCGCAGGCATCGAGCGCAGGAAGTTGGCCAGATCAGTTGCACTCATGTAAGTGGGGCGGTCGTTGATCATCACAGTAGCTCCTGTACGTCCGTTTAGGTTGATATTTCCGTCTTGATCTACATAGATTCCAGGAGATCTACCGATCACATCCAGTGCATTTGCACCTTCTGCCATCACGGTTCCCTCTACGTTGACAATGGTTTTGTCCGGCTCAATGATGATTTCTGGCCGGGAGGCTTTCACGGTCACCTCATCCAATCCGGTCATTTCATCCTGAATGATCAGTTTCCCAAAGTCCTTGGACATTCCGGGCACCAAGTCGAAGGCTTCTGAAGAAAAGGTGGCATACCCGATCGAAGAAATAACCAATTTGACTTTGGCGGCTTTGACAGATTCGATCATGAAGGACCCATTTTCATCCGAAACAGCCCCATCCACCAAGCCTCCATCCACAGAAATCAGGGCAACGTTGGCATAGGGAACGGCTTGACCGGATTGATCCTCTACCTTTCCGGAGATTTTGGAAATCTCCTTTGGCAGGGCTGCCAGATTGCTTATCCCGAGGAGATAGGTCAATAAGGTGAGAAAAATAAAGTTGGTCGTTTTCATTTTTTATGTTGGCTTAGTCTTATGCCACTCTTTAGGAAAATGAAATGCCAATAGCAGGAAAGTGCCCAAAATGAGCCAAAATAGCGTATTCCTACTTTGCCAATAAAAATACCTGTCTCATATTCGGACAATATTTTATTCGGTATAGGACAAAAAAAATCCCAATCATTTCTGATTGGGACTCCCAAAGTATCGTGATGTTTATTGCATTGCAGCTTCGTATCTCTTATTCACTTCAGCCCAATTAACTACATTCCAAAATGCAGAAATGTAATCCGGTCTTCTGTTTTGATAGTGGAGATAGTAAGCATGCTCCCATACATCAAGACCAAGAATAGGGGTTCCTGGACACTCTGCCACATCCATCAAAGGATTGTCTTGATTTGGAGAAGAACACACGCAAAGTTCTTTTTTTAGATCTACGCAAAGCCAAGCCCATCCTGAACCAAATCTTGTAGCAGCAGCCTTGTTGAAGGTTTCTTTAAAAGCATCAAATGATCCAAATTTTTCATCAATTGCCACAGCAATAGATCCCGTCGGATTTCCGCCTCCGTTAGGAGAAATGATTTGCCAGAAGAGGCTGTGATTCCAGTGACCACCCCCATTGTTTCTTACAGCGACATTTGAACCCGCTACTTGCATGAGTTCTTCAAGAGATTTCCCTTCCAAATCGGTGCCAGCTACTGCATTGTTCAGGTTGGTCACGTACCCATTGTGGTGTTTGCCGTGATGGATTTCCATAGTTCGGGCATCGATATGCGGCTCTAGCGCATTAAAAGAATAAGGTAAAGATGGGAGAGTAAAAGCCATATTATTGAATTTTTGGGTTAAACATTGATTTAAAGTGTCCTAAAATAAGTAATACTCTTTCAACCCCCCACACTGCAAAAAGGTTCTTTTCCCGAAGAAAAAGCCTTATTCTCTCAGTTTTCGGAAAAATTCCAAGACCAAGCTTTCGGACTCTTCTTTTAGCAATCCCGTGTAAACCTTGGTTTTAGGGTGGAGCATGTGCTCATTGCAGTGATGAAATCCCCGCTTCGAATCAGAGGCTGCATAGTGAACTTCCCCGATTTGTGACCAATACAAAGCTCCTGCACACATGGGACAGGGCTCGAGCGTCACATACATTCTGCATTCGGGAAGGTATTTGCTTCCCAGATAATTGGCTGCAGAAGTGATAGCCAGCATCTCTGCATGAGCAGTGACGTCCTGCAGCTTCTCTGTCTGATTATATCCTCTGCCTATGATTCTGTTTTTGGACACTACCACAGCCCCCACCGGAATTTCACCCTCTTCAAAAGCCATCTTGGCTTGTTTTAGGGCTTCATTCATAAAGTACTCGTGGCTGTAAATCTCCAAACTAGGACCGATTAAAACAGAGCAAAGATTTCTTTTCGTACCCCTTCATTGATGATGATGGCCAAAATCAAAGAGACAACCAAACCAAACAAGGCCTTCAATATGTCTTTTCTGCCCAATCGAAACGCTCTGAAAAGCCAAGCCTTTCGCTTGGAGGATTTGCCGTGCTTACCCAAAGCAATGGCCAATTCTCTACCTGCCAAAAGTCCGATAAATACCCAAGTCGTACTCATGGGCACTTTGCTGTACATCTTGAAGTAGACCAAAATTACCGAATAGACCAAGTCCACAATCGTAGCTGCCCGTACGTCCGTCACGTTGGACTTCTCGTTGACAATGTCCTGAATCTTGTCTCCTTTCAAGTAAAAAAGGAATCCTAAACCAAAAAAGATAAACCCGGTGTAGACCAAAAATTCATAGAGATTGAGCTGACGGGGTAGAAACACCGCAATATTGGCTGCATCCTGCATAATCCAAACCGCCCACAAAAGCCCCGATGTAAGCCACTGCAGATAAATCCAGTAGGGAGCCGGCTTTCCTTTCAGGTAGTTTTTGACAAAGCGCTCCAGAATAAACCAAACCAACATGGCCAAAACAAAAGCCAATAGATAACCCAAAAAGCTTTTGGTCATCACGTCTACAATCGTTCCCGCCTTGTAGGTGAAGACATTGAGCAAAAGGAAAGTAGTGGAAACCGGCATTCTAAACCGGGTCATGATCAAAAGGACGATGGGTGCTGCCAATTGGAGGAAGACAAAGCTTTCAGGGGCTTTTTCCAGACCGGGAACACTCAGACGCTCATAACTCACGTCTCCGCCATAAGTCATCCAACTGTAGGTCACCGTACCCACAAAAATCAACCCCATAAACAACCAAAGCAGGTACCAGGGTCTCTTGCTATTGGATGCGATGAATGTACCAATAGTCTGAATACTGTCATTGGCGATCGCGGAGTAGGCTGCCAAAGCAAAGCCAAACCACATGGCCGCATAATGATAGGGAGTAATCAGGCCTGCGATAGAGATGAGGATACAAACGGTAATCAGAAAGGGGCGCTCACTTTTGGTGAAATCAAAAAGGGCATAGGCTGATTTGGAAAGCTTGTCCTGATTGATATTCTGATCTAATTTTTTCTGCTTCATTGCCGGGTGGCTTAATTTTGGCGCCAAATTACTGAAGATAATCCGGAGGTCATGTTAACAAATTGTTAACTAGCCAAAAAACCTTCTTTATCAACCCTATTTTAGCTGGTTATTCTGAAAAAATATTCAACTTTTGCCCAGAAATTGATTAAAAATTCTGCTCATCACATCCCTTCACAGGGTAATCCACAAAAAAATTCATTGTCTAGGGAATGGAAAGTGAGGAACTAAGCAAGTCCAATGTCTCAAAAAATGTAAAAAACTACATTCAGGTAGGCCTTGGGCTTTTGTTATTTATTTTTTCAATTGACTTGCTCACTGTGTCCATGGGCGCTATCAACGATACCGTGGCCAATGAGATTCTCCTTGCTACCCGGAATCCTTTCATCAGCTTGTTCATTGGCCTGCTCGTAACAGCTTTGATCCAAAGCAGCTCCACCGTCACGGCCAGCATTGTGGCAATAGTCGCTTCTGGAAATATGACCCTTCAGCAGGCTGTTCCCATGGTTTTGGGTGCCAATATCGGCACCACCCTTACTTCTACTTTGGTCTCTTTCTCTTTTATCATGAAGAAAAAGGAGTTTCGAAGAGCACTTTCAGCAGGGATTCTCCACGATTTATTCAATATTCTGAGTGTGATTATTCTTCTTCCTTTGGAAATCTATTTCGGATTCCTCAGCAAGATTGCTATACAGATTGCCTCGTTTTTTGCTACGGATGATGCATTTGAAGGTCCCATTGTGTACAACAAGATCTTCACAAGACCAATTACCCAGTGGATTACAGATCACATCAGCATTCCTTTTGTGACCATGATTTTGGCGGTTTTCTTGGTCTTTGGTGCGATAAAGGTGCTCTCCTCCACCATGTACAAGACCTTTGTCTTGGACAACTTTAACCGGATCAATAATCTCATTTTCAAAAAATCGGGCCTATCCTTTATTTATGGCACCTTCTTTACTGCCTTGGTACAGTCTAGCACAGTGACCACCTCACTGGTGGTTCCCTTGGTGGCCAATCGAAAAGTAAGCCTGGCCAAATCCTTCCCTTTTATTGTGGGGGCAAACCTGGGAACGACGATCACGGCTGTCATCGCCTCGGTTTATAAATCCGAGGCAGCCATTGCTTTGGCCATTGTTCACATCCTTTTCAACGGATTTGGAGCATTGATCTTTTTACCCTTTGCCAGACTGAGAAATATCCCGGTTCAAATCGCCCGATTCATGGGAAAAAGTGCAGTCCAAAACCGGGTCGTGGGTTTTGCCTATATCCTCATCACCTTTTTTATTCTTCCGTTTTTACTGATTTTCTTCAGCAGGGACTAGCTCTCACGTGCTCTCATTTCATTCATCAGGCCAAGGGCCGAACTGGTTCCGATTCGGTCTGCGCCTGCTGCAATCAGTTCCAGCGCGAAATCCAAGGTTTTGATACCTCCACTGGCTTTGATGCCAACTCCTGATCCCAAAGTGCTTCTCATCAGCTTAATATCTTCCGTCTTTGCACCGGTGGGCGCATAGCCTGTGGAAGTTTTCACATAATCTGCTCCCGCATCCTGACAAATCAAACAGGCTTCGCGGATCTGCTCAGGAGAAAGGTATGCCGTCTCGATGATCACTTTAAGAATCCGCTCTTCTTCATGGCATAGCTTGGCTATCTGAGAAATCTCAATTTTGGGCCAATTCATCCCGGAGTGAAAAGCGGTCTGAGACCAAACCAAATCCAACTCATCTGCTCCCTGACGGATTGCTTCCTGAGTCTGGGCCACTTTGCTTGCCGTATCCTCAAACCCAAAGGGAAAACCAATGACAGTGACTACCTGGATATCTTCCTGCTGAAGTTCTCTTTTTACCTTTTTCACCCAAAAAGAAGGAACACATACCCCGACAAACTGCTCCTGTATGGCATCTCTGACCAACATATCCACCTCCTCACCTGTCATTGTCGGCTTCAAAAGGGTAGACTCCAAAAAACGGTTAAGCTTCTTCATTGAACTCACGGACATAATCACTCAAATACATAAACTCCAAAGTCAAGTCCCCATCTCGAGCCACTGTGGCACGCTCCAAAATGGCGGAATTTTCCTCAAAAAGCGCTGGAATCACCCAATGGGAAAGCTGTCTTCCAAACTCAGCACTGGACTCCCGGGGAAGCTCGCAGGGCAAATTATCAATAGCCATCACCGAAATGCTCGTCTGACTGCCAAAGGCTGGAATTTCCGTCCCAGATTCCCTTTCGATATCGTACACTGGTGATTGAATCGTAGATGCACGGACTGTAGTCGGGATCGAGCCACCAATATCACAGGTGATATCGGCAATCACAGAAAGGGCAAAATCAGGGCTTTGGATATCCTCTAATCGAAACAATCGGGGGGCCCCTTTGGCCCAGTAAGCTGCAGCAATCAAAAGCTCTCCAGCCTCGGCAAATTTTTGGAAATGGCTTTCGTATTTCTCAGGGGATGAATAAAACTCCTGTCGGTCATATCCTCCGTCGGATTTTCTCCGGTTGTAATCCGAGGAACCCAATACCACGTAGACAGGCTCTTCAAAATAGCTATGGAGAAAATCATGGGTATTGACTTCTTGCAGACCGAGGGAATCCAAAACCTCCTTTACTCCACCCCCTACCCGGCCTGAACCGGTCACGACAATTTTGATCGGAGGGAACTGTACTTTGCGAAGCTCCTCATGCATTTCCTTTAAGTCTTTGAGCTGTCTTGCTCTTTGGATTTCATACAGGGCAGTTTTCTGCCCATAGGTCCAGAAAGCATTGTAGGCTCCGACTATTCCCGCCCATCGCCCAAAGGCAACGACCCGCTTCCCTTCCTCATCTTTAAGCACCTCATAGTCGACGAGTCGGATGTTTTTCTTCAATACAGCCTGGAGAAGGGGACGATTGTAGGCTTGTTCTTTGATGGTATGGGAAAAGAAAAAATAGGTCTTGTCCGGAATCAATTGAGCAACCGGCACCTCTTTGACACCAAATAGGAACTCAGCTTCAGAAATATCCTCCACGACGGAGATCCCTGCCTCTCGATATTCCTCATCGCTAAAACACCGATTGGGACTTGACTCTACCATAAATTCCACCTGATCCCCATATTTAGCCTTGAGCTCTCTGAGCTGATCGGGAGTAAAGGGCGTTCGGTCGTCGGGTGGATTTTTTCCTTCGCGGATTATTCCGATTTTCATACTTTGGACAAAAGTCTAGGATTAATTTCAACCATTAGCGAATGATGCCCTACCTTCTGATGGCCTTAAGCTGGGCTGTATTTTATACGATTCATTCTGCGCTTGCTGCGTCCAAGTTAAAAAGAATTTTAAAGGCGAAGTGGCCAAACTTTTACAAAAACTACCGGCTCGTTTATTCTTTGCTCTCTTTGGTTTTGTTTTTTCTTCTTATGATTCAGGCTTCTCTTTTGCCCCCTGCCAGTCTTTTCTATCCGATTCCGATTGTCGTCCACTTGGGCTATTTGGTTGCCACCTTGGGAGTGATAGTTTTACTCAGATCTATTCGGGAGATATCCATAAAAAAGTTTCTTATCGAGTCCGAAACCCAAGCCAATGACTTAATCATCAAAGGAATATATTCTAGGATCAGGCATCCCTTATACCTAGGGCTTGTATTGATTTTCGGAGGGTATTTTATGGTTTCAGGGACTTGGGGAGCCGGAGTTCATCTGGCCTGTCTGATTCTGTATTTGCCCTTTGGGATTCATTTTGAAGAAAAAAATCTTCTGGAATTTTTTGGGGATGCTTATCGGGAGTATCAAAGAAAGGTTCCTGCCTTTTTCCCCAGTTTGTTTAAATGAAAAAAAGGCCCGAGGGCCTTTTTTATTAATCTATTCCAAGGAAGTCAAAATCGAAAACCAAAATCGAATTGGGAGGGATTCTTTCTCCTTGCGCTCTATCCTCATATCCATACGGAGAGGGAATGATCATTTGCCCTTTGGTTCCGGGTCTCAATCTCCTGAAGCCTAAATCCCAACCTGGTATCACCTGGCCTGTGCCCAAAACAAACCGGAAAGTCACATAATCTCTGGATTCAGAAAATATTCCATTTTCACGGGCAATATCTTCATCAGACGTATCGAATACTGTTCCATCAGTCATCAGGTATCCAGTATATTCGGTATAAACCACAGAATTGGTCACAGGTCGGGTTCCTACTCCGTCTTCCTGTACGATAATCACCACTCCTGAAGGATCGTGAATTCGGTAAACACTGTCAATTCTAGCCGTATCTAGGAAAGCATCGATTTTCTCTCGATCAATAGCCAAATTTCCAGCCGCATCGTAGATCGGCCCTGTGACAAAAGGATTGTTGGGCTCACAGGAGGCTAAATATGCTAAAACAGAAAAGAAAAAGAGATTTCGGAATAATTTCATGGATTCAGGTGGTTTAGACCATTTTTAACTTCAATCAGGTCTAATTCGAAAATAAGCGGTGAATTGGCAGGTACTGGTCCATTAGGCTGAGAGCCGTATCCTAAACGAGAAGGGAAAATCACAGTGGCTTTTTCTCCTGCTCTCATTAGAGATAATGCAAATTCAAATCCGGTAATTGCAAATCCATTTCCAACCGCAAAACGGAGAGGTTGATAGTTTCTGTTTGAATCAAAAACCCCATTATCTCTAGCTATTTGTTCGATAGAGGTATCAAATACTTTATTTGACAAAAGCTTGCCCGTGTAGTCAACCCGAACTGTATCACCTCTAAGCAGATTATTCAGCTCCGGATCTACAGACACTTCCCAAAACATGTAGAAACCTTCTACAGGCTCAGAAAATTCTTTCACCGACGGGATAGGGTTTTCTAAAAGGTACTTCTCTATCGCCTCTTTGTCCCTTTCCAAAAGCACTTCTTGGGTCTGATCAGGATCCACGCAAGAAAGGGCTGCGAAAGAGCCAATAAGGACAGTAAAAAGGGCTTTAAGTCTTGGATTCATAGATATTGGTTTAGTTAATTTTTTGGCTTTATTTCTGAACGTCGACCACTTCTACGTCAAAAATCAAAATGGAGTTTCCGGGAATCATGGCACCTGCACCTGCTTCTCCATAAGCTAGAGGAGAAGGGATCAGGAATTTACCCTTGGATCCTTTTTTCAACAGCATCAGGCCTTCATCCCATCCCGGGATGACCTGACCCATACCTACATTGACCGGAAGTGGCTCGTAGGGACGTCCTTCGCTGAATACATTATTGGATTTGGCGATTTCTTCCCAAGAAGTATCAAACAAAGTACCGTCCAATAAGTAACCGGCATAGTTGACATACATGGTCGTACCCGGAGTCACAGCATCGCCTGTTCCCTCCTGCTCGATCACATAGTAAAGTCCATTTTCTGTTTTTTGTACATTCAGGCCTTTCTCAGCTGCATAAGCCTCGATGGTAGCTGCTTGTTCCACCATCATAGTCTTAGCTCTCTCGGCACTTTTTGCCTGCTCAGCCATCATGACTTCTTCATAGTAGGACTGCATTTCTGCCTCTGTCTTGACAGCAAAAGCACCCAATTTGACAGTCAGCTTATCTTCTGCTTCCAAGAAAGCCGGGAAATTTCCGCTGAAAATGATGTTGGCAGTAGATTGAAAGGTGATGGAATCGCCTTCTTTCAAGTTGAGGAAAATCTCATCCAAGCCATTTTGAGCTGGAAGTGAATCATTTGCCATCAGATAGCCAGGAAATGGCTGATCCAAGGTGCTGTAAACTACTGAATCTGCATCATTGGTGATGACTAGGTTGTACAGTATAAAGTCCCCGTTGGGAGCTTTGGTAGAGCCCTCTTTCACATAGGTGTACTCGATTCCGTCTTTTTCAGTGACTTGAGTTTTCTTGCAGGAGGTAAGCGTACCTAGACCGACTACAAGGGCTAGGCCTGCCAAAAGGCTGTTTTTGGTTTTCATAAATTTTAAGTGAATTTTCAATTTTCTGTTTTTTTCCGATTACTCGGCACTGATGCCTTCGGTTTGGAAAAGTTGCTCCTGACATTTTTCGACTAGGCTTTCAAAAACCTCGACGGTCTCTTTCAGGCTTAGCATGGATTTTCCTCCTGCAGCGTTTTTATGTCCACCTCCTTCGAAGTAAGACGCAGCAAACTTGTTGACCGCTACTTCAGGACTGGATCGGAAGGAAATTTTTATTCCATCTTCCCGCTCTGAGAAAAGTGCAGCCAGCTTAATGCCGTCCAAAGATAGGGCATAATTGACCAGACCCTCTGTGTCCCCGGTCTGACTTTGATATTTTTTAAGATCTTTTTTACTGATGACAAAATAGGCCGTGTGAATGTCTTCCCTGACTACCAATCGCCGGGTAATTGCAAAACCGATAAACTTCAGTCTATTGACGGAATTGGAGTCATAAATCAGGTTGGAAATCTGAGAGGGATCTGCCCCCAAACCAATCAATTCCGCAACCACCAAATGGACGTTTTTGGTGGTATTGGGATGGCGAAATCCACCCGTGTCGGTCATGATGCCGGCATAGAGACAAGATGCAATGCCCGCATCGATGAGGTCCCTATCCCCAAGCTTGACGATCAGTTCATAGACCAGCTCGCAAGTAGCAGCAGCTTTGGTACTCCAAAACCGAAAGTCAGCAAAGTCTTCCGGGTCCTGATGATGGTCAATATTAACAATATAAGCCTTGGATTTACGGATCATCTCTCCGAGTTCATTTACCCGGTTTAGGGCAGAGAAGTCCAAGCAGAATATCATTTCGGCTTCGTTCAGCCTTTCAGTGGCAAGTTCTTTGTCTTCTTCTTTGGAAAAATCCAATACCCAATCGTTGCCCTGCATCCAATACAGGAAAGAGGGATAATCCGAAGGAGTCACCACCGTCACTTCATGGCCTTTTTTCAACAGGTAGTTGGCAAGACCCAAAGAGGAACCCAAAGCATCGGCATCGGGCTTGACATGGGTGGTGATGAATATTTTTTTGGGTGAAGAAAGTTCTCTTTGAAATGTAGCTAAAGCTTCCATTAGAATCTGTTCAGCAGCACATTGGCTCTAGTAGCCTGCAAAGGTCAGTAATTTTTTCAGAAATGCCAAAGCGTGAATCTCCCTGAAAATAAGCGAAATAGCAGAGATTCCTGGAGGGTGTAGCCGAAATTGAAAGGAAAACCTCTATTTTTGCGACCGATTTAAACCAATAGATACAATCCCATGGCAGGAAACAGAACATTCACCATGATCAAGCCGGACGCTTTTGAGGCTGGCAACTCAGGTGCAATTTTGAAAATGATCGAAGAGGCAGGTTTCAAAATCGTAGCTATGAAGGCCACGAGACTGACTCCTGAATTGGCGGGTAAGTTTTACGAAGTCCACAAAGAGAGACCTTTCTACAAAGATCTTTGCGCTTACATGTCTTCCGGTCCTATCATCGCAGCTATCCTGGAGAAGGAAAACGCAGTGGAAGATTTCCGTACCCTAATCGGAGCTACCAACCCTGCTAACGCTGCGGAAGGCACCATCCGTAAGATTTTCGCCAAATCCATCGAGGCGAATGCAGTTCACGGATCTGATTCTGACGAAAATGCTGCTATTGAAGGAAATTTCTACTTCTCCCAATTGGAGCGAGTAATCTGATTTTTTCAAAAGCTCAACAGGAAAAAAGCGCCGATTGGCGCTTTTTTTATTTTTCTCTAAAGAAATCCATAATTACCAACTTCCTCCAGCTCCTCCGCCGCCGAAAGAACCTCCTCCGAAACCGCCAAAGCCACCTCCCCCTCCGAAGCCTCCCCCAAAGGAACCTTTTCCTCCTGACTCGTCCTAAAAATAGTTTACAGGTTATTGTTTAAATCCTGATACTGATTGACTATTTCTGTTAGTCCTTTTATTGGTTTACAAGTGTACGGTTTTTGGGGTAATAGTTTTTCCACAATCGATCTGTTTTTTGATTGGTTTGATGGATTTCTTCAGGAGTTTTGTTTC
>NZ_BTPE01000023.1:0-41115 GCF_036245645.1 Algoriphagus taiwanensis
GAAGAATGAAGCATGAAAAAAGGGCTCCGAAAAACGAAGCCCCTTCATTCCACTTGGCAGATTCTATTGCTGGTAAGTTGCTCCTCAGCAGAGCTTATGTCCTCTTCAAACCTGCACGGGATTTTAAGAAATTTTCTAATCAAAGGCACCAACTATTTTTGACCACATTACCATTAAAAACAAAGCCCTGACTTTTTGATCAGGGCTTTGTTTTTTTAAGTGTTTTCCTCTTCTAATACACTCTCATTGGCAGTGAATGGATTGGATTTGCGAAGCAGCCCATCCGGAAGTTCCCCTTCCGTACTTGCCACCACGGTGGTTACGACCACGTCTCCGGTGACATTGACTACGGTACGGAACATATCTAATATCCTATCCGGAGCCATAATCAAGGCAATGCCAGCAGCAGGTACGCCGATGGATTCCAATACCACGATAAGCATAATCAATCCAGCCCCCGGAACCCCTGCTGAACCAATGGCCGCCAAAGTAGAAGTAAGAACGATCATGAGCTGTTGGGAAAGAGAAAGGTCCATTCCCAAAGCTTGTGCGATAAATACTGCAGCCACACTTTGGTAAAGGCTGGTTCCGTTCATATTGATAGTCGCTCCAAGGGGAAGTACAAAGGAGGTAATGTTTTCTGATACTCCCAGTTCCTCTTCGGTCAACTTCATGGTGACAGGAAGAGTAGCTGAACTCGAGCTGGTAGAAAAAGCCAAAAGCTGTGCGGGACGAATAGCCTTGAAAAAGTCAGCATACTTAACTTTGGTGAAGCTCTTGAGGAGAAGTGGGTAGATCACCAACATCATGAAGAAAAGACCACCGAGTACGATCAAACTGTATTTGAGCAAGGCCAAAAGCAAATCAATCGCTGCATCCGGATTGTCTCCGGCTATTTCTACAATTAGAGAAGCCATCAAGGCAAAAACCCCATAAGGTGCGATCAACATGACATAGTTTACCACTTGGATAATCAAATCATTGAATCCATCGAAGAACGCAATCACAGGCTCTGCCTTTTTCTTAGGGATTTGCAAAAGGGCAATCCCGGCGATGATGGCGAAAAACACCACCTGAAGCATAGCTGCATTGTCTGTAGTGGCCTGGAATAGGTTTTGGGGAACCATGTCCACAATTGGCTGCAGAGGACTTTGTTCCTTGAGTTCGGCAGCTGCCAATGCTCTTGCCCCTGCATCTCCTTCATAGAGACTCATCAGGTTTTCCCGGGTTTCGGCCGGAAGGCCTTTACCGGGGACAAGAATGTTCACCAGAAACAAACCGGTACAAATGGCGATGACGGTAGTAATGAGGAAAGTCACGATGGTTTTTCCTCCGATTCGGCTGAGTTTGGAGATATCTCCCAGATTGGAAACCCCGATAATCAGTGAGGCCAAGACCAATGGCATAGCTATCATTTTCAAGCCATTGATGAAGATAGTCCCGATCGGTTTGATCCAATCCAGGGTCAGCCAGGCAGGAATCCCTGTTTTGATGGCCACGATCCCGTACACCAGACCCAAAACCAGTCCGATGATGATTTGTGTATGAAGGGGTATTTTTTTCAGCATGATCTGGAATTAGATTTCTTCGAGTTTATTGGTTTTTGACAAAAGCAGGTAGTCAGCCAAGACCAAGGCGGCCATGGCTTCAACAATGGGAACTGCCCGAGGTACTACGCATGGGTCATGCCGGCCTTTTCCGCTGACGGTCACCGCTTCTCCTGCTTCATTGATGGAATCCTGGTCTTGCATGATCGTAGCTACAGGCTTGAAGGCTACACGGAAATAAATATCTTCTCCATTGCTTATTCCTCCCTGTATGCCTCCGGAATGATTGGTGCGGGTCTTGATTTTTCCCTCTTCCTTGACCATGGCATCATTATGCTGGGAACCCCTCATTTTCACCCCCTCAAAGCCGCTTCCATACTCAAAGCCCTTCACGGCATTGATACTCAGCATAGCCTTGCCCAGTTCTGCGTGCAATCGGTCAAATACAGGCTCTCCAAGCCCGGTCGGTGTGTTTTTGATGACACAGGAAACTACCCCACCTATCGTATCCCGGTCAAGTCGGACCGAATCGATAAGTGCAATCATTTGTTCAGCAGTGGCCGGGTCAGGACATCGGACAATATTTTCTTCAGCCTTGGACAAGTCCAGTTCTTGATAGGGAATTTGCATAGAAAGATCACCTACCTGAGAAACATACGCTTGAATGGAGATTCCTTTTGCTGCCAAAAACTGCTTAGCGATTGCACCGGCTGCTACTCGGGCGGCAGTCTCTCTTGCACTGGATCTTCCTCCTCCGCGGTAGTCCCGGATTCCAAACTTTTCGAAATAGGTATAATCAGCATGGGAGGGACGGAATTTATCTGCGATGTGGGAGTAGTCTTTGCTTTTTTGGTCGGCATTGGGGATGACTATCCCGATAGGTGTTCCGGTAGTCTTTCCCTCAAAAATTCCGGAGAGGATTTCAATATCATCCTCTTCTTTTCGCTGTGTGGTGATTTTGGATTGCCCGGGTTTTCTGCGCTGCATTTCTTCCCGGATTTTATCCAAATCCAGTTCCAGTCCGGCCGGGCAGCCGTCTATGATGACACCCAGAGCTTTTCCGTGGGATTCCCCGAAGGTGGTGATTCGGAAAAGCCTGCCAAATGAATTCCCCATTATTTTTTTCTGATGATCAGTACTGCCAATAACACGACGGCACCGATAAGTAGCAAATTGATAGCGGCCGTAAAATAATATTTATATCGCTCGTTTAAAAACTGATTGTTTTCGGTGGCGATTCGGTCGTAGATTCCTCCCAGACGCTGACCGGATAAAGCTTGATTGACTTTGGACTCTCCGGTGACCAATATCTTCCCTTCGGGTCTCAGCGTATCATATACCGCTCGCACCGGGTCAAAGTATATCCAGTTGAAATAATCCTCCAAGGGATATTCTCCGGCCTCATTAAGCGTGATGAAATAGCTGAACTCTTTGATCCCTGACACTCTTCCATACCCTCTGTTGATTTGCTGCTGCACGTTGGGAGCAAAGGTGTTCAGATTTGCCTGGGAAATTTTCCTTGGCTCCTGAATGGCATTGATATTTCCCACTCCGCTGATTCCAAAATTGTAATTGAATCCTTTTCCGGTTTCTACTTCCAGCGTGGAGATGTTTTCTCTCAGTTGATAAACGCCCACCGCTACTTCGTTTTTCAGCGGATGGGGAGGAAGAGGCTTCACCGTGATGGTCTTTGCGGAGGAGTAAAAGGTCTTGAAGTCCTCTTGACGGTTTGAACCAAAGAAGGAAGGATTTTTCGCCACCCGGTATTTGATCATTTCCCAAGGAACTCTGGGGATTTCGATTTTCCCTTCGGAAAAAGGAAAGAAGGTCGCCTCGTAAACTTTGTACTTATTCCATTTTTTCCCGTTAATCTCCACCACGCTGGGTTCGATATTGGTGATGTTGAAGTTTTCTTCCCAAGCATTGGCAGGCTTGATCTTCTTCAGAATAGCATCCAGCTGTTTTCCCGGCTCATACCAGGTGAAAGGGGCCTGATTTTGATCAGACATGTAAAAAGCAATATTTACAGTTACTCCCTCCCCAGCGAAGATTTCCTCTTTGTCCACGGACACGGCAAAAAAAGCATCATCCTCCAGTTCGATATATTCTGGCTCCTCGGCAGTACGCCCGAAGAAGTCTGCGAAAGGATCAAATACATTTCCCCCTGAGCTCTGGGAACTTACCGGGTCATCCACGGTGATGGTCTTCCCCGGAGATGAAAAAGAGGCTCCATTGATCTCCATTTCAAAAGAGGGAAGGGTGAATTTCCCTTTGCGGGTGGGTTTATAATATTGGATGATGCTGTTGGTACTGCTCATCTGTCCGTTGATGATATTCATCGAGGAGGACTGAGAAATGCCCTGCTTTTGGAAACCGGGTATCTCGGGAAACTGATCGTAAGATTTGATCTTGTCGTTGGAAAGGGTGGCCTTGATGGTGAAGGTTTCATTCAAGCCCAGCTGATCGGGTCCGAGCTCAATCTGCACTTCCTGTCCCGAGACATTGCCAACAATAAATAGGGCAAGGCATACGAATAGAAGGTTCCGGAGCGTTTTTACCATGGTTGCGAAAATAGGGATAATTCTTGGCTTAAAGCTTCCAAAATAACGCAACATCTATGGAAAAGACTTCGTAGGAAAACTTAAAATCAGTTAATAAACCCAAATCAATCAGCTATGCTAGAATATGTGAAGACCATTTTGCAAAAAGTAAGCTTTAGCAGATATCTGTTTGAGCGAGAGTTGAAAAAAGGCCTTCGGTATCTGATGCCGAGCGAAATTGAGGAATTCAGGGATTGGTGCTACGAAATGTTTGGACGATTGTACCTCCCGATCCTAAACCGTCATTTTAGACCAACTTATTAAATAATCCACGACGAATGCGAAAGCCCCGGAACCTTGAGGAACCGGGGCTTTCTTATTATAGGTTGGTGTGGTGTATTTAATCTTTGGAAGCAAAATCCGGATAAGCCCGCATGCTGTGCTCGTTGATATCAAGTCCTTCGGTTTCTTCATTTTCGTGAACCCGAATACCCACGGTACGCTTGAGGGAGAAGAAAATCAGCCAAGAGGTAGCGAAGCAGAAAAGTCCAACAGCTGCCACGCCCAATAGCTGGGAGTAAAGCTGTCCCCATCCGGCTAAATCACCGAAAATGCCGACGGCAAGGGTTCCCCAGATTCCACCGACAAGGTGAACTGAAATAGCACCTACCGGATCGTCGATTTTGATTTTGTCAAAAAGGACGACGGAGAATACAATAAGGCCTCCCCCGATGAATCCGATGATCACTGAGTCCAAAACTCCCATTTGGTCCGCACCTGCGGTGATGCCTACCAAGCCGGCCAAAATTCCGTTCAAGACCATAGTGATATCGTAGGTTTTAAACTTAAGGAAAGAAACGATCAAAGCCCCGATGGCTCCGGCTGCTGCTGCAAGTGAAGTAGTCACAAATACGCGGGATACCGCTCCAGGGTCCGCGCTGAGTACTGATCCTCCATTGAAGCCAAACCAGCCGAACCAGAGCAAAAACACTCCGATCGTAGCCATGGGTAGGTTGTGACCGGGAATGGCTTTCATGCCCTGAGGCGTATATTTTCCGATTCTTGGCCCCAAAAGATAAGCTCCCACCAAAGCCCCCCAGCCTCCTACAGAGTGGACGATGGTCGATCCAGCGAAATCATAAAACGGCGTACTGAGCTCGTTCAGGAATCCTCCTCCCCACTTCCACATGCCTACAATAGGATAGCAAATACCAACATAAAGAAGGGAGAAGGTGATAAACGGCCCCAATTTGACTCGCTCAGCTACTGCACCTGAAACGATGGTAGCTGCTGTGGCAGCAAACATGGCCTGGAAAATGAAGTCGGTAAAATAGGTGTAGCCCGCATTGTAATTGCTGCTGTCCCAGCCCTCAGGGAGGGAAAGTCCAAAACCGGCAAAGCCAAAAATGCTACCGGCAAAGTCGGCTCCCGGGTACATGAGATTGAATCCAACAAAGGCATAGGTCAAAAGCCCAATGGCTGGAATGATCGTATTTTTAAACAGAATGTTTACCGTGTTTTTGGCCCGGGTGAGTCCCGCCTCCAAAGTGGCGAATCCCAAGTGCATGATGAAAACCAGGATCGTGGCTATCATCATCCAAAGATTATTGACCGTAAAAAGGTCTTGTACAGGTTCTTGCATAGGTTTGAATAGGTTCGGTGTTAGAAATTAAAGCGCGGCTTCTCCGGTATCGTTGTTTCGGATTCGATAGGCTTCCAAGACATCGTAGATAAAGATTTTTCCATCTCCTACTTCGCCTGTTTTTCCCTCTTTGAGAATGCATTGGATCACACTCTCAGCCAATTCATCAGGCACCACGATTTCCAGCTTGGTTCTTGGGATGTAAGCTGGTTCGTAGGGGATTCCCCGGTACATTTCCAGACGGGCATGCTCAAAACCCATCCCTTTGATCTCATAAAAGGAGAGGAATTTCACCCCCATTTTGGAGACACAGGTATGGATTTGATCAAATCGGGAAGTCCGGATGATCGCTTCAATTTTTTTCATTTTGTCAATAGGTTAAATGGTTTTTTGAGATTATGGCATGAAAGTAAGATAAAAATTAAATTAAAATCAAAATAGGGTCTAAAAAATACTCGATTTGCTAAAAAAAATGTTTCGGAATCGATTTCCTCTTTTGTAAAATACCAGATAGGGTAAAAAAGTATATAATTTTTCAAAAAATGAGTTAAAAAGTAAACCCAGTCGATCTAATTAAAATGAGTTTGGTCTTGGGAGATAAACTCCTAATTTTGCCCGCGATTGAAAGAAAGACATGACTCAAAAACCAACACTACTTGTTTTGGCAGCCGGGATGGGCAGCCGCTACGGAGGAAATAAGCAGATTGACGGTTTCGGCCCAAATGGGGAAACCATTTTAGAATATTCGATTTTTGATGCAATCCGGGCTGGATTCGGGAAGGTCGTTTTCATTGTTCGAGAGGAAATCCTCGAGGTAGCTAAGGAAAAATTCCTTCCCAAGTTGGAAGGAAAAATCGAAGTGGATTGGGTGATTCAGTCCTTGGATAGCTTTGTGCCGGCCGAACTGAAGCAAGCTGACCGGGTGAAGCCCTTCGGCACTGCCCATGCCGTGCTTTGTGCCAAGGATGCGATCAAAGAACCTTTTGCGGTAATCAATGCGGATGACTTTTATGGCAAAGAGGCTTTTGAAGTATTGGGGAAGTTCCTTTCCATTGAAGTCCGTCCTGACCTCCATGCCATGGTAGGCTATGCGATTCAGAATGTGCTTTCCGAAAATGGCACCGTCAGCCGTGGCGTCTGCGAAACCAACGAGAAAGGACAGCTAATCGGAATGACCGAGCGCACTTCCATTGCCCGGGAAGGAGAGAAAATTCTCAGTCGAGGTGAAGGAGAGGTGTTGGAGATTGCCGAAAATACGCCGGTGAGTATGAACTTTTGGGGTTTTCACCCGGATGTGTTTGCAGACATTGAGGCCATGTGGAATGAATTCCTTCCGGCCAACCGGGAAAACCTGAAGTCAGAGTTTTATATCCCGACCGTAGCCAATAATCTGATCAAAGCGGGAAAAGCAGCCTTTGAGATTCTCCCGGGAGGAAAAGTTTGGTTTGGGGTCACCTATACTGAAGACCGTCCGGTAGTCATCGAAGCATTGAAGAAGTTGCACGATTCAGGTGAATATCCTTCACAATTGTGGTAAAAATGAAAGAGGCTTCGGCCTCTTTTTTAATTCCTGATTTTTCCCTTTTCCACCTCAAAAAAACTTACCTCTGAATCCGAAGTTTCTCGTTTAACTCCTTCGGTAATGTTCCAAATACGTGAAAGGAGTTATTTCTTTTCCGTCTGATCCTAAACATCAATCAAAATCAGGTCAAGCTCTTCCAGTTTGGAAAAGGCTTTATCTGCTGTGACTATGGGGATGCCAAATACCAAAGAAGAAGCGGCGATGATCGCATCGGGAAGTCTTACTGAGTATCTTTTTCGTAATTCAATGGTCTGCTCTTTGATTTTGGAGTTCCATTCTATCACGAAGCAATCATTGATTAGTGATTTTAATTTTACCTCCTCAGAGGTTGTTATTCCCTTGAAGCCTAGAAGCTCGACTTCTGTTACAAACGAGATTGCAAAATCAAATTGGAGAAAAGGCTCCGTGATTTTTTTTCCTTCATGGACATAGATTAAAAAATTCGTGTCAGCAAAAAAATCAACTTTCATTCTCTCTCATTTCATTTTGGTACTCCAAACCATCCAGATTCCTTTTCAGATTACCAAAGTGCTTTTCAAGTTTTCCCGGTTTACCGGTCTTTTTCAACTTATTTTCAAGGATTTTAGCAACCTCTTTTTTGCTGTTTTTCCCGATTTTTATAGTCATGGTGCTTTATGCAGGTAGGTCATTGGTATTCCGTTGATTAACATACGAATTCCCTCCTTAAAAGTAAACAGAAAATCAAAATTAGGTCTTATCTGCTTCAAGCTAATTTCTGACCACTCCCTTTTCCACATCAAAAAACTGACCTCTGAATCCAAGCTTCCCAAAATACTTTTGATCGTTTGGGACGGGCATCAGTTAGAAAGGAATGCTTAATTGCCTAATGAATGGCTTCCAAGAACAACTCCCAAGTGAAATTGAAATCTAATCCTTAGGTTTAGCTTTACTTGAAAAGGGAAAATCATTTTGAGAACTTCAAAAAAACTCTATTTAAAAGATTTCTACTTTGTTAGATCAGTCAGTAATCTTATATTTTCACTATTTTTGTATATCAAGGAAATTTCAGGAAAATCAATCAAACAATTTTTATCATTGGGTTTTGCATAATAAATTTGAATTGGTGCAAATTCCCGAAATTCCAATTCTGTTTTTCTTTTAGAAATTGTGTTTATAGAAATTAAATAATATTCTATTTCATTTTTCACTAAGCTATCAACTAATGACAATGCAGTTAATCTGCACTTTTCACAATATCTTTCATCATATATAAGGTATATTCCATCATTAAAAAACAAATCACATTTTTCCTCTTTACAAGAGAAAAGTATCATAAGTGATAAAATATTCATCTTCCAAGATTTTTTCATAATTTAATATGTTTAATCCATCTTTACTTACAAAAATATTTGTTTTAACATAATTTCCATATCCTAAATAATATTCCTGTTTAAAATTTCTTGAGGAATCAAGCACTATTATTCCTAGAGGCTTCGTTCTTGGTTGTAAGTAAGGGTTTAATTCGTCTTCATTAACAGGATATTCAACAATACGATAATATTGATTTCTATATTTATCATAAATCACATTTCCATAGTTTAAGGAATTCATAAATATGGAAAATTCTTGAGATTCATGTTCTGGAATCACCTCGTCAATCGTTTCTACGATATGTCTTTTGGGATAAGTTGTTGTAGTTTTGCATAGAGTGGATGAAAATTTTTTTGAAATATTGTCGAAAAAATGAATTGAGTCTAAAAGGGAAAAGGAGTAAATTATCCCAAGGTCAATAGATTCTTGTGAAACGAAATTTTGGTAAAGGGGGTAGACTTTTTGACTATACTCTAATGGAAAGCTAATACATTCTTTAACTTCCTGATTGCTTTTAAGGTCATAAATATATTGAAAGCAAGATTTTTCAATTTGCTTGTATTCATCCGGCGAGTGATATAAAGAAGGGCTATAAGAAGTTGGTGAGGTCATATAAATTTTCTCATCCTTAAGGATAATTGTGGATTGGTTTGTGGCTAGTGGAATTCTTCCTCGGTTTTCATTTGAGAAATTCAATCGATACATCTCACTTTCACCTCCCCTTAGATTTGTCAGATAAAAATGCGTTATATTTTTTGGCAAGAAAAATATCGAATCATAACTTAAATAATGAAAATGATGTGAATCTCCAATACCATTTGGTCCCTCTTTCTCGAATTTTATTTTACTTGTTAAATTCAGGGTTGATAAACTATAAATATAAAGATTGTATGAAGCTGGGCTAAAAACCATCAGCATTTCTTCACCATTTTCTTCAATGACTTGTATTGAATTTCCAAAATTTGCAATCTCATTATCAAGTTGAATTTTTAGAGTTTTAACTTTTGAAGGAATTTCCAAATCTTCTTTGGTTACTTGACCTTTGCATGCGCACAAGAGAAATATTATGAGTAAACGTTTCATTTTTATTCTAAAATAGAATTTAAAAAGACCTCCATTTAATAAGAGGCCTTTTACATTTGTTTTAGGGGTTTTTTGGTGTGCAGTCTGGATTTACTTCAAAAGCACATGCACTTCCAAAATTCACACAATAACAGGCATCTTCTTCAATTATCATTGCGGCGTTATTCATAGATGAACCACACACAATGCACCCTTGAGCTTTTGCAGGCTGATACCCGGCAAAACAAATTCCTCCCAACAGAGAAAGGAAAATCCCGAAATTTTTTAGTTTTTTCATTATCTTATAAAATTTGAACTTGTTATGAAGTTAAAAAAAAATTAAGAAACCAAATTTTTTTTAAAAAATTTTTCAATTTTCCAAAGCAGATATTTTCCCCATTTCCACCCCAAAAAAACTGACCTCCGCATCCAAACTTCCTAATATACCTCTGGATCGCTCGGGCCGGGCATCGGTCAGAAAAATCTGCCCAAAAGTTCCTTTGGACACCAGTTCCATCAACTTGGCGATTCGCTCATCGTCTAGTTTGTCAAAAATATCATCCATCAGCAGGAGGGGTTTTTCTCCTTTTGCTTTTTCAAATAGCCGGAACTGGGCCAATTTCAGAGCAATGGTAAAGGACTTTTGCTGACCCTGACTGCCGATTTTCCGGATGGGGTGGCCCTCGATCTGAAAGTCAAAATCATCCTTATGAATCCCTGCGTTACTGTTTTTGGTGGCAAAATCCTTGGGTCGAAGACTTGTAAAATAGCTTTCAAAATCTTCTCTCAGAACCTCTGTCTCATAGTTGACCCCGATGGTTTCCTTGCCTGAGGAGATCTGCTCGTAAAACTGCTGCAGCACAGGAATCATCTCTTCGAGCAGGGACTTTCTCTTTTCTCCCAAAATCCGGCTAAACTGGATAAGCTCCCTGTCATAGCCTCCCAATAAGGTCAGGTCACGCCGGCCCGTCTCTGCAAACTGTTTGAGCAGGGCATTGCGCTGCTTGAGAAAGTGATGATAGCGAATCAGCTGATCGAGGTAGGAATGATCCAATTGGGAAATCAAGCCATCGAAAAACCTCCGCCTTCCTTCACTACCCCCTTTGAGCAGTTCTGTGTCGTCCGGAGCGATCAGCACAAGCGGAATCATCCCCACATGGTCGGCAGTTTTGGCATGGGCACTTCCATTGACCCAAATCTGCTTTTTCTTTCCCGACTCAAAGGAGCAACGGACCTCGACCTGCTTTTGATCAATTCGGTATTTGCCAATGATGGAAAAAAAATCAGTTCCATGTTGGATATTGAGCGTGTCACTGCTTTGTACCGCACTTTTTGTCAGGGAAAGGTAGTGGATTGCATCGAGGACATTGGTCTTTCCGCTTCCATTGAGTCCTACCAGGCAGTTGATCTCCGGGCAAAACTTAAGGCTGGTTTTCAGGTGGTTTTTAAACTGGATCAGATTGAGTGACTCCAAGATCATGGAAGCGGGAATTATTTGAATGGCATCCTGATTTTTAGGTCGGGATTGCTATATTTGGGGCCTAAAATAGCATATTTTGATTCAAGCGATATGGCAAAGAAAGCGACAGCAACCAAGTCCAAGGTAAAATATTCCAAAGAAACCTATGCTTACTGGTATGAAAGCATGCTCTTGATGAGAAGGTTTGAGGAAAAAGCCGGACAACTTTATGGTCAGCAAAAAATCAGAGGCTTCTGCCACCTGTACATCGGGCAGGAAGCTTGTGCATCAGGAGCGATTACGGCATTGACCAAGGATGACAAGTGGATTACAGCTTATCGTTGTCATGCACATCCACTAGGCTTGGGTACAGACCCGGGAGCGGTGATGGCAGAGCTTTTTGGCAAAGCTACAGGTACCACTAAGGGAAAAGGTGGCTCCATGCACATTTTCGACAAGGAAAGAAACTACATGGGCGGTCACGGAATCGTAGGCGCTCAGGTTCCTATGGGCTTGGGCATCGGTTTCGCCGAAAAATATGCCGGGACCAAGAATCTTTGCATTTGCAAGATGGGTGACGGAGCAGTTCGTCAGGGAGCTGTTCATGAGGCTTTCAACTTGGCCATGCTTTACAAGTCCCCGGTCATTTTCGTGATCGAAAACAACGGATATGCCATGGGTACCTCAGTGGCCCGTACGTCCAATGTGACTGAATTGTACAAAATCGGTGAAGCTTACGATATGCCTTCATTCCCGGTAGACGGGATGAATGTGGAGGCAATTCACGAAGCTGTAGCTGAAGCTGCCGAAAGAGCCCGAAGAGGGGATGGACCTACCCTTTTGGAGTTCAGAACCTATAGATACAAAGGACACTCCATGTCCGATCCTCAGAAATACCGAACCAAGGAGGAAGTAGAAGAATACAAGCAAAAAGATCCTATCGAGCAAGTACTTCACACCATCCGTGAAAATAAAATCATGACCGAAGAGGAAATTGAGGCCGTGATCAAGAAGGTGAAAAAGCAGGTGGACGAAGCCGTGAAGTTTGCGGAAGAGTCTCCATGGCCTGATGGACAGGATGCCTTCAAGGATGTGTATGTTCAGGAGGATTATCCTTTTGTAATGGAATAAAGTCCTGTCCCGACTGAAGAAAGCCATGAAGTCTTTCCTGCTTCATGGCTTTTTTGTTTGGGCTTGTAGATTTGATAAAAACCGTATATTTGCGACCGAAATTTGAGTAACATGGCAACGAAGCAATCTAAAAAAGCAACTGAAAATGAACTTTTGGAAAATCCAGAAGTCATCGCTGAGCGAATTGGCAGAGGTGAAGCTTTTTTGAAAAAGAATAGCAAAATATTGGGCGGTGTATTGATCGCTGCAATTGTATTGATCGGAGGGATTCTCTTTTTCCAGATCAACAATCAAAACCAGAATGAAAAAGCACAGGCTGAGATGTTCCAAGCGGTGTACTTTTTCGAGCAAGACAGCATCGAGTTTGCACTCAACGGTGACGGAATCAATAAAGGTTTCCTTTCCATCGTAGAGGATTATCCAAGAACTGACGCTGCTAATCTGGCCAATTTCTACATCGGTTCCATCTATCTTTCTGAGAGAAAATTCCAGGAGGCATTGGACTACTTAGAGGATTTTTCTTCTGATGATTATTTGGTTCAGTCCAAAGCCTATTCTCTTATCGGAGATGCCAATTTGGAATTGGACAATACCGATGCGGCTATTTCTAACTATACCAAGGCTGCACGAACCAACGAGAACAAGTTTATGACGCCCAAATACTTGGCTAAATTGGCCGTAGCTCAGGAAGAAGCAGGTAAGATTGCTGATGCTATAGCTACTTACACCGAAATCGAAGAGAAGTATTTCGAATCGTACGAGTATTCTGCTGCGCGAAAACATAAAGCACGCTTAGAGGGCCTTGCCGCTAAGTAATGCTTCTGTATACAAGCATACTAGAGGAGTAGGGCCCGGGGTCTTACTCCTTTTTGT
This sequence comes from Algoriphagus taiwanensis, assembly GCF_036245645.1. NCBI lineage: Bacteria > Pseudomonadati > Bacteroidota > Cytophagia > Cytophagales > Cyclobacteriaceae > Algoriphagus > Algoriphagus taiwanensis. Next base: position 13,169 of record NZ_BTPE01000023.1, read on the forward strand.
TTTTATTTCCAGTCTTTTAAATCAAATCAACCTATGGCAACAGCCAATAAAAGTCTGAGCGATTACAGCTCCAAAAATATTCAAGATATCTCCGAGAGGAAGTTTGCCATTGTCGTATCCGAGTGGAATGAAGATGTCACAGAAGCCCTATATTCTGGAGCATATCAAACACTCCTTCAGCATGGTGCAAGGAAGGAAAATGTCATCCGAAAAAATGTGCCCGGTTCATTTGAGTTGAGCCTTGGCGCCCAGTGGTGTGCACAGGACGAAAGCATCGATGCAGTTATCTGTTTGGGATGCGTGATTCAGGGTGAAACTCGTCACTTTGACTTCATCTGCGATGCGGTAGCCCATGGCATCACAGAAGTAGGCCTGAAGTACAACAAGCCGGTGATTTTTGGTGTTCTCACACCGGACAATCAGCAGCAGGCCTTGGACCGTGCGGGAGGAAAACATGGCAACAAGGGCGATGAAGCTGCCATCACTGCCATCAAAATGCTCGGATTTTAATTACAAACCTATTTCCTATTTAATCCAGAATCCATGAAAATCATGAAGTTTGGCGGCACTTCTGTGGGCCGCCCTGAGCGCATGCATCAAGTCAAAGACTTGATTACCCGTGGGGACGAACCCACTATTGTGGTGCTATCCGCACTATCCGGTACAACCAATGCCTTGGTGGGAATCGGAGAAGCTTTGGCAGCAGGGGATAAAACGCTGGCAAAGGATCGAATTGACACCTTGCATGCTCATTATCTGGCTTTTTATCCTGAACTACTTAAGACGCCCGGGGCAAGAGCCCAGGCAGAAGAGATTATCCGGGAGCATTTCGAATTTTTGAATATTCTGCTTAAGATTTCCTTCAATGAGGCGATCAACCGGGATATCTTGGCTCAGGGAGAAATGCTTTCCACCAAGCTTTTCTACACTTTGCTCGGAGAGTTGGAGATACCTGCGGTGTTTCTTCCAGCTTTGGATTTTATGTCTATCGATGAGAATTCTGAGCCTGAGCTGCCGAAGATTTCAGAAAAACTAAAGGCTATTCTGGCGGAACATCCTCAGGAAAGACTCTTTATCACCCAAGGCTATATTTGTAAAAATCACCGAAATGAGGTCGATAATCTGAAGCGGGGCGGGAGTGACTACACGGCGTCACTTGTAGCTGCGGCGATTCATGCTTCGGTCTGCGAAATCTGGACAGACATCGATGGTATGCACAACAATGACCCGAGAATAGTGGATCGTACTCGTCCTATCGCGGAATTGTCCTTCGATGAGGCGGCTGAGTTGGCCTATTTCGGAGCCAAAATCCTCCACCCGGCTTCCATTTGGCCGGCACAATTGCATAATATTCCGGTCAAATTGCTCAATACTATGCAGCCGGATGCAGGAGGTACACTCATCAAAGCTTCGGTAGAAACTACCGGGGTGAAGGCCATTGCTGCCAAGGACGGCATCACCGCCATAAAAGTCAAATCCAGCCGGATGCTCTTAGCCTACGGTTTCTTAAGGAGAATCTTCGAGATCTTCGAGAAGTACAAGACTCCCATCGATATGATTACCACCTCCGAGGTGGCAGTCTCTGTAACCATCGATGACCTGAGCCATTTGGAGCAGATTTTAGAGGAACTTCAGGCTTTGGGTTCGGTAGAGGTGGACAGAAATCAGACCATCATATGCATCGTAGGGAATATGGTTTCTGAGACCAAAGGAGCAATCAAATCGGTGATGGATTCCTTGGTGGACATTCCGGTGAGAATGGTTTCCTACGGAGGTAGCCGTCACAATGTATCCATCCTGGTAGATGCCCAATACAAAGTTCAGGCGCTGAAAAACCTGAATGAAGGGGTGTTTAGCTGGTAGAGATTAGAAACCACAGGTCAAGAGATCCAAATCTTGATCTGTGGTTTAAGATTGGGTTTTGAAAGGAATTAAAAGTAACTTATCCCAATGAAGACACTAAAGATCAATATTCCAGATACGGTGGATTTCGATGATAAGGAAGCACTTATGGCAATAGCCGCTAGGTTGTACGAGAAGGGGAAGCTTTCTCTTGGTCAGGCTGCCGATGTAGTCGGAATGTCAAAGGCTTCATTTATCGATGCATTAGGTGATTATGGAGTATCATTTTTTAATTATTCTGTCTCTGATCTTGAACGAGATGTAGAAAATGGAAAAAATTATACTCTCTGATACCAGCTGTTTGATTTTGCTGGAAAAAGTAGGGGAATTGGAGCTTTTGAATAAGTTGTTTGGACAAATAATTATCACTCCTCAAATAGCTGAAGAATACAATCAAGGATTGCCTGAATGGATAAAGAGATTGAGACTCCGGAGAATAAATCCTATCAGACCATTCTTTCCATTTCCTTGGATAAAGGCGAATCCAGTGCAATTGCTTTATGTCTCGAAAAAAACAACCCTCTTCTGATTATCGATGACCTAAAAGGAAGAAAGTTTGCGCAAAATCTAGGGATTAAAGTAACTGGTACATTGGGCATTTTTATTTTAGCCAAAGGAAAAGGTCTAATTCCATCCATTAAACCTATTCTGGAAAAAGTAAAAAAGACTGATTTCAGGTTCAGTAAATCCTTAGAGAATAAAATCCTCTCTTTGTGTAACGAAACATAAACGCGATTTCAATTCATGCCATCCGATCAACCTAATTTCCTCCAACGCCTTCAAACCAAATGGAAACTGGAAAGTATTTTCCAAGTCGTGATGGTTTTGGTGGTATTTGCCTGTACGGGATTTACCATTCTTTTCATCAAAAACCCGATTTTGGATTTTTTTGGCGTAGAAAGAGGAGGAGGTCAAGGATTTCTGAATACGGTTCTTTACCTACTTTTAGTACTTCCATTATACCAGATTATTCTCCTGATCTATGGTTTTATTTTTGGTCAGTTTAAATTTTTCTGGGGAAAGGAAAAGCAGATTTTCCGAAGAATAGGAAAGCTTTTCTCGAATAAATAAGAAGTATTTGGCTAATAGAGACCAATTACCACTGCACCTTTTTGACTTCAGATACTATTCCCCCAAATAGTACATCGCCTCACTTTGGGAGGAGGATAGCTCTTTTTCACTCCAAAAATTTTTCAATTCCCAAATCACAGCTCCTCCAACTGCCTTCTGTACATCTGGATCGTATTTTCCAATCCATAGTACAGGGCATCGCAGATGAGCGCATGACCGATCGATACTTCTTCAAGCCAGGGAATATTCTTTTTCAGGAAAGCAAGATTATGCAAGTCCAAATCATGGCCTGCATTCAGCCCCAAGCCCAAATCTCTTGCAATTTTGGAAACCTCCACATAGGCTTTGACCGCCAAGTCCCGATCTTGGTGGTAGTGTGAAGCATAAGGTTCGGTGTAGAGTTCTACCCGATCTGTCCCCGTCAACTTGGCTGGTTCGAAGTATTTCGCCTCAGGATTGATAAATATGGAAACCCGGGTTCCGATTTCTTTCAGCTCCGCGACGATATCCTTCAGCATGCTCTGATGGGTGATCGTGTCCCAACCTGTATTGGAAGTGATGGCATTGGGTGGGTCGGGCACCAAAGTCGCCTGTGCAGGCTTCACTTCTCGAATCAATTGCATAAATCGCTGATCAGGATAGCCTTCTATATTAAATTCGGTGGTCACTACCTTGGCTAGATCCAAACAATCCTGATAGCGAATATGCCTTTCGTCAGGCCTGGGATGCACGGTAATTCCCTCTGCTCCAAATCTCTCACAGTCCAAGGCCACTTGCACCACATTGGGATTATTGGCACCTCTCGCATTTCTCAGCGTGGCGATCTTGTTGATATTTACACTCAGTTTTGTCATATAGGTTGATAAAAGGGTATTTTTACCCGGTAATCTAGATGTAACACAAACTTAGGACGAATGAGTTTAAAGCAGAAAGTAGAAACTGAAATAAAATCGGCCATGATCGCAAAAAACAAGGTCCGATTGACAGCCCTTCGTGCAATCAAATCCTTGATTTTGCTAGAAGAAACGAAGGAGGGCTATTCCGGCAGCCTTAGCGAGGATGACGAGCTGAAACTTTTAACCAAAGCCGCAAAGCAAAGAAAAGACTCTGCCGAAATCTATGAAAAACAAGGCCGAAATGACCTTTTGGAAACGGAATTGGCTGAACTGGAGGTGATTCAGGAGTTTTTGCCTAAGGCATTGACTGACGAAGAATTAGGTCTGGCCGTACAGGAAATCATCAATGTGACCGGTGCCGTTGGCCCAAAAGACATGGGCAAAGTGATGGGAGTGGCTAGCAAGCAGCTTGCCGGAAAAGCCGACGGAAAGGCCATTGCGGAAAAAGTGAAAATGCTTTTGAACGGATAAGCTTGGCACCTCTCGATATAGTTATACTGATTCTGATCGGGCTAGGAGCTTATCAAGGCTACAAAAAAGGCCTCTTGATGAGTATCGTGGGCCTGATCGGATTTGTATTGGCTATTATTTTGGGGGTGTATTTCATGGATCCCGTCAGCAAATGGCTCGCAAACAGACTGGATGAAATGACCTTCGCCTTTCCCATTTTGGCTTTTTTGATTGTTTTCGGGATCACTTTGGTTTTGGTAAATCTGGCGGGTTGGGTCTTAAAAAAAATGATGGACCTTATTCTTTTGGGAGGCTTTGATAGTTTGGCCGGAGGAATTTTGGGAATTGTACAGACAGGATTTTTTATCAGCCTTTTTCTCTGGTTTTCCCTTCAGTTTGGATTGCAGATGCCCAAAGAGTGGAAAAAAGACAGCGAAGCTTTAGTCTACATCGAGCCTTTGGCCCCGGGAATAATCAGTGTTCTGGAGCCGATTTTTCCCAAAGTGAAGGAAATGGTGGAAACGATGAAGGAAATAGCTGAGGAATACGCTAAGAAGGCAAACTTCTGATTTGAACATATAAAAAGTTAGCTTATTTAGGCTCAGCGATACTTTTCTCTAATTACCTCAAATCAATAATTTCAATCCCAGGGTATTTTTTGGGATCAAAAACAAAGTAATCAGCTGAAAGAGAAGGCGCTTGTTTCATTTCCCGGAAAGAATAAGAAAGCGTGCCGCCCTGCCCGTCTGACATCTCCCAAGCGAGTAGATCCTGGGTGTTTTTATCTACCATCAGCTTAACCTCTTTGAAAGGGGAATCTGCTTTTTGGGCCACCAAAAGCACTACCTGAACCGGCTTGCCCTTGTAGGTATTGTCTGCCAAAAGCCGATAATTGTAGCCCGTCTCATACATTTTGTAAATATTGGATGGGGTCAGTTCTCCTTCCATCTGACTCACGTCATTGATGGTGACCTCCTTGTATCCATCACTTTGGATAAATGTCCAAACAGTTTTCCCGTCATTAAAAATCTCCTGATCCGGAAGCTTAAGCCGGTACTTCTCCCCTTTAACGGCAAGCTCTCCTTGCTGTCGATCCTGAACCACACCCGCATCGGAAAAGGTAAAGTCAAAATTGGCAGTGAAACCGTTGAGGCTTTGGTATTTTTTGCTCATCCCATCCAGGACAGCTTTTGCTTTAGGATCCTTTTGGCCGAAGGCCAAAGAAGACAAAAAGACCAGAAAAATCAGGAGAAAAGAAGTAGAAACTTGTTTCATGAATTGAGTGGTAGAAACGGATTGTTAGGCTTTTACAAGCTATTCAATAACCGTTCCAAACTAGCCTCATCCTGAATCAGCACCTCCCTCGCTTTAGAACCCTCAAATGGCCCCACAATACCCGCTGCTTCCAGCTGATCCACTATCCTACCTGCCCGGTTGTAGCCGAGCTTCAGCTTTCGCTGAATCAAAGAAGTACTTCCCTGCTGATGAAGGACAATCAGCCTCGCCGCATCATCAAACAATGGATCCCGATCTGAAAGATCTACATCCGCAGCGGAGCCATCTCCCTCTTCTCCCTCAAACTCAGGAAGGAGGTAAGCATCGGAATATCCTTTTTGGTTTCCAATCCAATCACAGATGGCATCCACTTCCGGGGTATCCAGGAATGCACACTGAAGACGGATCATCTCCGAGCCCTGAGAAAGCAGCATATCCCCCATCCCGATCAGTTGATCTGCACCACCTGCATCAAGAATAGTTCGTGAGTCAATTTTGGAAGTAACCCGGAAGGAAAGACGAGCCGGGAAGTTGGCCTTGATGATCCCCGTGATCACATTGACAGAAGGTCTTTGGGTAGCTACCACCAAATGAATCCCGATCGCTCGAGCCAATTGTGCCAGACGCGCAATCGGACCCTCGATCTCCTTTCCGGCTGTCATCATCAAGTCCGCCAACTCGTCAATGACCAAGACGATGTACGGCATGAAGTAATGTCCTTTCTCGGGATTGAGCTTTCTGGCGATAAACTTCGCATTGTATTCTTTGAGGTTTCTACATCCGGCATCCTTGAGCAGATTGTATCGGTTATCCATCTCGATACAAAGGGAGTTCAGCGTGTAGATGACCTTTTTGGTATCCGTGATGATGGCTTCTTCCGAACCGGGAAGCTTGGCTAGGAAGTGTCTTTCGATTTTGTTGAAAAGGGTCAGTTCTACCTTTTTGGGATCCACCAAGACGAATTTCAACTGGGAAGGATGCTTCTTATAAATCAAAGAAGCCAAAATCATATTCAATCCTACGGACTTCCCTTGTCCGGTTGCCCCAGCCATCAGCAAGTGAGGCATTTTGGCTAAATCCACCACAAAAACCTCATTGGCAATGGTCTTTCCCAAAGCCACAGGAAGGTCCTTGTCCGACTTCATAAATTTCTCCGTCCCAATCACTGCACGCGCTGGTACGAGCTCTCGGTTTTTGTTTGGGACTTCTATACCGATCGTCCCCTTTCCCGGGATGGGAGCGATGATACGAATTCCCAAAGCCGCTAAGCTCAAGGCAATGTCATCCTCCAGGTTTTTGATTTTGGAAATTTTGACTCCCGGATTGGGAACAATCTCATACAAAGTGACCGTAGGACCAATGGTCGCCTGAATACCCTGAATCCCGATCTGGAAATTCTCCAGCGTAGTCACAATTTTATCCTTGTTCTCCTCCAGCTCTTGACGGGTCACGGTGACCTTTTTGACGTCGTACTCATTCAACAGGTCAAGCGTGGGATACTGATACCGAGGCAAATCGAGGGTAGGGTCGTAGGGATCAAGATTTTCGACTTCCTCAGCCGTCTTTTCCTCCTGAACAGCCTTATGCACGGTGAAATTTCCTGCAATTGGCTCCTGAGGGGCTTTTCCTACAGTTTCATCCAGAAGATTTACCTGAGGTACATCGAAAATGTCCTCCTCCAATTCTGGCTCCTCTTCTTCTGGATCCTCCAGTTCATCTTCCAAATCCAAGGCCTTTTCGATCTCCAGATTTTTCACCTCCCATGCACTTCCATCATCCAAAATATCTTCCTCCTCTTCCAGATCTTCCTCTGAAGAGAATGGATTTTTAGCGGTGGATTCAGAAATATTTTCTTCTAAATTATCGATCTCGGATTCGGATTTTGGAGAAAACATATTCAATTGATCTATCCCAAAGAAAAGAACCACGAAGATCAGGAGGGAGACAACAATCAGGATAAAGGTTCCCATTCCCAGAAAATCCGCAGAAAGCTTGGCCAACTCATAGCCCAATCCTCCGGAAATGAAACTCCAATAGGAATACCCCTCTACCAAGATTACCAGATAACCAATCAACAATCCTAGCCATACAATAAAGAAGAGGGAAAAGACCGTGTAGCGCGTCAGTGAAACCAAGGAAAACTTAAAGGTCCATCTGAAGCCCAAAAAGAAAATAAACGGAGGAATAAGAAATGCTGCGATACCAAACCAGCGATAAATCAACCAATGCGAAACTTGGGCCCCAAAGTAACCCAGCCAATTTTGGGAGGCACGGGCAGCTTCTCGGACGGCCTGATCAGGATTGTTGAAAACCAAACTTTGATCCTCGGGTCCATTAAGCAAATAAGAAATAAACGCGATCACCAAAAAAATACTGATGGAAATCAAGCTCAGTCCCGACACCAAGGCCAACTGCTTGAATTGGAATTTACCCAAGGAAAATCCAGGTCCAGAAGGCTTTTTAGGGCTTTTCTTTACATTCTCTGATTTTTTGCGAAAGGTGTTAGTGCGGGAGCTTGGGGACGCCATTGAGGTGAAAGTACGAGTTTAATTTAAGCCAAAAGGCTACACAAAGACAACTTACCGTGAAAAATATGCCAGAAGTCCTTTTTTGATCTTTTTTACTATTCCCGGTCCCTCATAAATCATGCCCGAGTAGATCTGAACCAAACTTGCCCCGGCTTCCAGCTTCTCTATTGCATCTTCAGGGGAAAAGATTCCACCTACCCCAACGATCGGAAAAGCCCCTTTGGAGTGAGTATGGAGGTAGCGGATCACTTCTGTGCTTCGCTTTCCTAGGACTTTTCCGCTTACTCCACCCGCACCGATTGCTTCTACCTCAGCCGGATCAGTGCTCAAAACCGAACGGTCAATTGTGGTATTGGTCGCAATCACTCCGTCAATTTTGGTCTCTTGCACAATTTCAATGATATCATCCAATTGCCCTTCGGTCAGATCCGGAGCGATTTTCAATAAAATGGGTTTGGGCTGCTTTTTCAAATCATTGGCTGATTTCACGGCGGTGAGCAGTGCTTTTAGTGGCTCTTTTTCCTGCAAATCCCTCAAGTTGGGCGTATTGGGAGAACTCACATTGACCACAAAATAGTCGACGTAAGGATGTAAAGCTTCCAGACAGAAAAGGTAATCGTCTACAGCCTTCTCATTTGGAGTGACCTTGTTTTTACCAATATTCCCTCCCACAATGACCTTAGACTTTCTCTTCTTCAACCGTTCTACCGCTTCGAGGACTCCTCCGTTATTGAATCCCATGCGATTGATCAAAGCTTTGTCTTGGGGAAGACGGAATAGCCGGGGCTGAGGATTGCCTTCCTGAGGCTTTGGAGTGAGGGTTCCGATCTCGATAAATCCAAAACCCAGCATGGCCATTTCATCGATCAGCTTGGCGTCTTTGTCAAAGCCAGCAGCCAGCCCAACAGGATTTTTGAATTTCAATCCAAACACCTCCCGCTCCAGTCTAGGATCATCCAACTCAAATCCGGATTCCAGCAAAGAGCTCAGAATAGGCAGATTGAAGGTAAGTTTGGTGAGATCGAAAGTGAAATGGTGGGCATCCTCTGGTTTTTTCAAAAAAAGCAAAGGCTTCAGAATGGACTTGTACACGGCTGAGAATTTGGATCAAAGCTCAAAGATAAAGTATATCCCCTCTTGCCCTAAAATCAGAATAAAAAAAGAGGAAGCCCTTTTCCCACTCCCTCTCCTATCGCTCAATTAGGCTCAAATCACTAATTGGCAATCAAAATCAAATTTTGGTGAGAAGTAGGGCAAAACCGGAGGTAAAAACCAGCCCCAAATGCCGTCCTTGATTTGCTGCAACAAACTGGCATTCAAGGGAGGTTGTATAAAATTCTTTTATTTTGAACAAAAATTACGCTTTAGCGTGTTTAAAAGCTGGTAAAAAAAGCCTCATCGGCGCCATTATGAAAATAGGAATTGTTTGCTATCCCACGTTTGGGGGAAGTGGTGTAGTAGCCACGGAATTGGGCAAGGGATTGGCCAAAATCGGCCACGAAGTCCACTTCATCACCTACAAGCAGCCCATGAGGCTGGATTTTTTCAGCGAAAATCTCTTCTATCACGAAGTGGATATCAAAAGCTACCCGCTGTTTGAGTTTGCTCCCTACGAACTTGCACTCGCCAGTAAGATGGTGAGCGTGGTCAAATACGAAAATCTCGACCTTCTTCATGTGCATTATGCCATTCCACATGCTTCTGCAGCCTATATGGCCAAGCAGATTTTGAGGACAGAAGGCATACAAATCCCTGTAGTCACCACACTTCACGGGACAGATATCACACTCGTAGGAAAAGATCCAAGCTATGAACCGGTGGTCACCTTTTCCATCAATCAATCTGACGGAGTCACTGCGGTATCCGAGGATTTGAAAAAGGAAACCTATGAGTATTTTGACATCAAGCGGGATATTGCAGTCATCCCCAACTTCATTGACTTAGAGCGATTCAAAAAGCAAAGAAAGGAACATTTCAAGCTGGCCATTTGCCCAAATGGGGAAAAACTATTGGTCCACACCTCCAACTTCCGGAAGGTAAAGCGGGTAGAGGATGTGATCCATGTTTTTTACAATATCCGAAAAGAAATCCCAGCCAAACTGCTTCTGGTAGGTGATGGCCCGGAACGAGACCGGATGGAGCGTCTTTGCCGCACCTTGGGCACTTGCGATGACATCCGCTTTTTGGGAAAATTGGAAGCGGTAGAAGAAGTTTTGTCTGTGTCGGATTTGTTTTTGATGCCTTCGGAAAAGGAAAGTTTCGGACTGGCAGCCCTTGAAGCCATGGCCTGTGAGGTGCCTGTCCTTTCATCCAATGCGGGAGGTATCCCAGAACTCAATCTGGACGGAAAGACCGGATTTGCCTGTGCGGTGGGTGACGTGGAAGACATGACTGCCAAGGCAAAAATCATTCTTGCAGATGAAAATCTTCCCGGTTTCAAAGAGCGGGCTTTGAATCGTGCCAAAGAATTTGATATCCATCAGATTCTTCCCCGATATGTGGCCTATTATGAGGAAACCATTGCAAAAACCCTGAGTACGGTTTAATAATATGATTTAAATCAATCAGCGCTTAATTTTTAAAAGTTGAAAAACCTTACCTTTGTGGCGTTGTTACTCATACGAAAAACAGATCATTGAACTGAATACTATGAAAAAGATTGGAAGATTGGACAAGCCGGATAATTTCGGTTCAGCCAAAATGTTTTCTAATCCCCTTCTGGAGAAAATCTCCAGAACCCACATTATGGTGCCGATTACGCTTTTCGTAGCGATTTCTTCGGTTTCCTTTTACTATGCAGTGACTTCTACGGAGATTGGTTTGTGGGTTGGGATGATTGTCTTGCTGGCAGGTTTGCTGGCTTTCACTTTTGTGGAATACATGATGCACAAGCATTTCTTCCACATGGAGCCCAATACCCCGATGAAAGATAAACTCCAATATACTGTGCATGGGGTACATCATGATTATCCTAAGGACAAGGACCGATTGGCTATGCCTCCATTTGTAAGTGCAGCTTATGCGGCGATTTTCTATCTCGTATTCAATCTGATTATGGGAGATTATGCCTTGTACTTCCTTCCCGGATTTCTTTTGGGGTATACAGCTTACCTGGGTGTGCACTATATCGTACATGCTTACAATCCTCCAAAAAACTTCTTTAAAGCTTTGTGGGTCAATCACGCGATTCACCACTACAAAGATCCGGATACTTCCTTTGGAGTAAGTTCTCCTCTTTGGGACTATATCCTGGGAACCATGCCTAAAAAAGATTAATACAAGCCTCCCTTTGGGAGGTTTTTTGTTTGATGGCTTGCCACAAAGACGGAAAGACACTAAGGATTCCAGAAAGAAAACTTCGTATTCACTGGACCTTTTACTTCGATGTTCATTACAGCGACACTCGATAGTAAAACTATGAACACCGAACCCTAAACGAATAAAACCCGATAACTCAATAACCAATAACTAGCCTTGCGCCTTTGAGCCTTAGTGACAAAAAAATAATGACAACTATATCAATTATCGGCCTGGGATGGATCGGAGAGCCTTTGGGCTTTCACCTGAGGGAAAAAGGATATAAAATCCTAGGCTCCACTACCTCTGAAGAAAAAAAGGCAAAACTTTCCCAAAAAGACCTTCAAGCCATCCGCTTTTCACTCAATCCCCATCCGGAGGGAGTAGGTTTTAACGCCTTGTTTCAGTCAGAGATTTTGGTAGTCAATATCCCTCCCCGAACCCGATCCGGTGATGGACTTTTCCACCTTGAGCAGATCAAGTATCTGAAAAGTCTGATCGATAATTCCCCCATTCAAAAGGTGATTTTTGTTTCCAGCACGGGAGTTTATCCCGAGGCAAATTCTCCCGAAAAGTACGGGGAGGACTTTCCCCTTTCTCTGGAAAATACCGGCAACGAGACGATTTTCAAGGCCGAGCAGATGATGTCCAAAGACCAAAAATATGACCTCACCCTTATCCGGTTTGGAGGATTGCTGGGGGATGACCGAATTCCTGGGAAATACTTTTCCGGAAAGGAAAACGTGGCCGGACAGACCCGAGTGAATTATATTTATCGGCAGGATGCCGTTCGATTACTCACCTGGATCATCGAAAAGGAACTATGGAATGAGACCTTCAACGGAGTAGCTCCCATCCATCCGCTGCGAAGGGATATCTATGAAAAAAACGCGGCCGAATTGGGCTTTGCACCACCGGCAAGCTATCAAAATGAACCCGAAGGAAATGATCGTTTGATTGATTCAGCCAAAATCCTGAGTACGGGTTTTGACTTTGAATTCCCGGATCCTATGGATTTTCCCTATTTGCTACAAAGGCAGTAAGGCATTAATAAATTGTATTGCAATATTTCTCACAGATTTCTCAGATCAACACAGATCAATACCCTCTGTGAAAATCTGTGTTATCTGGGAGCAATCAATAACTTTTCAGGTTTCTAATTCTTGCAGCCGATTTTCAGTTTAGTTTCCCGGATCCTATGGATTTTCCCTATTTGCCACAAAGGCAGTAAGGTATTAAGAAGTTGCATATAAATTTTTCTCACAGATTTCTCAGATGAACACAGATCAATACCCTCTGTGAAAATCTGTGTCATCTGGGAGCAATCAATAACTTTTCAGGTCTCCGATTCTTGCAGCTGACTTTCACTTTGGATTTTTCTTATTTGCCACAAAGGCAGTAAGGCACTAAGAAGTTGCATTGCAATATTTCTCACAGATTTCTCAGATGAACACAGATCAATACCATCTGTGAAAATCTGTGTCATCTGGGAGCAATCAATAACTTTTCAAGTTTCTAATTCTTGCAGCTGATTTTCAGTTTAGTTTCCCGGATCCTATGGATTTTCCCTATTTGCCACAAAGGCAGTAAAGCACCAAGAAGTTGCATTGCAATATTTCTCACAGATTTCTCAGATGAACACAGATCAATACCCTCTGTGAAAATCTGTGTCATCTGGGAGCAATCAATAACTTTTCAGGTCTCCGATTCTTGCAGCTGACTTTCACTTTGGATTTTTCTTATTTGCCACAAAGGCAGTAAGGCACTAAGAAGTTGCATTGAAATATTTCTCACAGATGTCTCAGATGAACACAGATCAATACCATCTGTGAAAATCTGTGACATCTGTGAGCAATCAACCATTTTTCAGCTTTCTGATTTCATGCTTCTGACTTTCAACCCTGCCAACTGCGACAGCCCAATGCCAACTTAAAAATGCCATCTTGTCACTTTTTCACGCTTGGAACGGGCATTGATATGCACACTCCGTCAATATTTTGTAACTACTAAACCGATTTATACCATGCAGGAAAAAGGTACGATCTCGATTCATACCGAGAACATTTTCCCCATCATCAAAAAATTCTTGTACTCCGATCACGAGATTTTCCTTCGAGAACTCGTGTCCAACGCCGTCGATGCTACCCAAAAAATCAAGCGATTGGCTACTTTGGGTCAGTACAAAGGCGAATTGGGAGACATTACGGTAGAAGTTTCTTTTGACGAGAAAAAGAAAACCATCACCATCTCTGACAAAGGTCTCGGGATGACTGCCGAGGAGATCAAAAAGTACATCAATCAGATTGCTTTCTCCGGTGCGACGGAGTTTGTGGAGAAATTCAAAGATGCCAAGGACGCCAACGAGATCATCGGTAAGTTTGGTTTGGGTTTCTATTCCGCCTTTATGGTGGCCAAAAACGTGGAAATCCACACGCTTTCATATCAGGACGGCGCCGAACCAGCCATCTGGACTTGCGACGGCAGTACCGAATTTGAAATCAAAAAAGGAAAGAAAAAGACCCGAGGAACCGACGTGATTCTTCACATCAACGAAGATTCAGAAGAATTCCTCGACAAGTGGAAGCTTCAGGGCATCCTGGACAAATACTGCAAGTTCCTTCCAGTTCCGATCAAGTTTGGCACCAAAAGCGAATCAGTAGAAGACGGAGTAGATGACAAAGGAGAAAAGAAATGGAAGTCCGTGGAAGTGGACAATATCATCAACACCACCTCCCCTATCTGGACCAAATCTCCAAGCGATCTAAAGGACGAAGACTACCTCGCATTCTACAAGAGTCTCTATCCGATGAGCGAGGATCCGCTTTTCTGGATTCACCTCAATGTAGACTATCCGTTTAATTTGACCGGGGTTCTTTATTTCCCGAAGGTCAAAAACGAATTCGAACTTCAGCGAAATAAGATCAAACTTTTCAGTCGTCAGGTATTTATTACTGACGAGGTGAAAGACATCGTGCCGGAGTTCTTAATGTTGCTTCACGGGGTGATCGACTCTCCGGATATCCCGCTCAACGTGTCCCGAAGCTTCTTGCAGGCTGATGGCAACGTGAAGAAAATAAACAACTACATCACCAAGAAAGTGGCCGACAAACTTTCCGAACTTTTCAAAAAAGACCGAAAGGCCTATGAAGAGAAATGGAATGACATCGGACTGTTTGTGAAGTATGGGATGATTTCCGAGGAGAAATTCTACGAAAAAGGCAAAGAGTTTACCCTGCTCAAAAACACCAAAAACGAGTACTTCACGCTCGATGAATACCGTGAAAAAGTGAAAGCGGTGCAGACCGATAAAAACGATCAGTTAGTCTACCTCTATGCTACTGATCTCAATAAGCAGGACGGATTTATCGATTCTGCGAATAAAAAAGACTATGACGTCTTGGTGCTCGATTCTCCGATCGACAGCCACTTTATCCAGCATATCGAGACCAAAATCGAAAAGACTCAGCTGAAGCGAGTGGATGCCGATGTGGTGGAAAAACTGATCCAAAAAGACTCCACCTATGCCAATCTCCTGACCGAAGATCAGAGCAAATCCGTGAAGGAACTCTTCGAAAAGGCGATTAACAACAAAAACTACAGCGTGGAGATCGAAGGCCTTAGTCCTGAGGAAATGCCCGTGACCATCACCATGGAAGAGTGGATGCGCCGTATGAAAGACATGGCGCAAACCGGAGGCGGACCGATGAGCTTCTACGGCAGCTTTCCTGATAGCTACAAAGTCGCCATCAACGGCAACCATCCCGTGGTGGACAAAATCCTCAAAGCCGATGGCGAAGAAGCCCAACTGAAGCTAGCCAAACAGGCATTTGATTTGGCGATGCTTTCTCAGGGCTTGCTGACTGGTAAAGACCTGACTGCCTTTGTCAAGCGAAGTGTGGAAATGATTTAGTGAGAGACCTTTGGAGTATTCAAAAACCCCAAAGGTTTTACAAATCCCCGGCCACTCGTCGGGGATTTTCTTTTATTACGGTTGATTTACAATAAATCGGAATTGATGCCTAAAAAATGATTACCTATTAACAAATTGTATTTCAACGAGTTAATAATTCAACTTTTCCGTGAACTAAAAATAATTGAATTGATTATCAACTAGTTATGATTTTTTTTGAAAAAAAAATTATTCGTTTCTTCTTGATAAAAGAAAGGGGGGGGACTATCTTTAGTTCAGGTTCAACGCGCGGCGAGCTTTTTAATCAATTTGTTAAACTTAAATTCTTAAAATCATGAAAAAAATATTTTCCCTTTTAGCCTTTGGCTTGCTTAGCCTTGCTTTCTTTACTCCAAAATCCAACGCCGATACGGCATATGTTTGTTGCCTCAGTAATAGCATGCAGCGCTGTGCGGTAGTAATATATCCAGGACCCGGGGGAGGAGAAGGTATCTCGTATCCATTTGATGGACTCAAGGTAGCTTGTCCTAGAATCCCATAACAAAGTGTTTCTGAACTATTCCGGGGAAGTTTTTCCGGAATAGTTATTTATAGAATCTCAGTCTTGATATCACATGAGAAAATACCTTCTTGCTATAGGATCAGCTGTCTTCTTTTTTTGGGCATGTAGCAGCCCAAACCTGATCAAAGACCCACTCGATGATTTCTCCCTCGAGGAATCGGTGTCTTTGAGCCCACTAGAAATCTCAGATTCTCTTTTTAGAGTAGAAGACATGTTCCTTTTTCAAAATATATTGATAGTCCTTGATTTAGATTTGAATCATCTCTACAAAGTAATTGATATTTCAAATGACAAGCTGGTTAAGAGGTTTGGAAAGCGAGGTGAGGGTCCTGACGAATTCAATACTTTAACTTATCTAAATTACAGTACAGGTGGAGGAAATTGGATTGGGATCAACGAAAGCAGAAAAAACAATTTCAAAGAATATCATCTTGACAGTATTCTATTTTCTTCTGAAGACCCCAAGCCGCATTCCGTAGTTTCCGGATTCAATTCTTCCAATTTGGGAATTGCAAAAATTGATGTGGATCAATTTATTGGATTTGGACTTTTCGACCAACTTTATTCTCAGCAATCCAAAAACGGATTGGTAACTAACTTCGGAAGGTTTCCTTTCCAAGAGCAGTTTGAGGCCACTTCTCCTCATACTTTGGTTATGGCTTACCAACCGAGATTTTACAAAAACCCTAATAAACCGCTTTTATTAGCTACTTCTGTATTTTCATTCAACATGGATTTGATCAGAATGAATAAAAATGGAAAAGCTGAAGTTTATAAATCCCTTCACTTTTGGCCTACTGAATTTGAAGATGAATCCTCAGGAGGCTCTTCCAGTGCAGCCATTAAAAAAGAGAATCGGTTCGGAAATCTGAGTACATCTGTTTCAAAAGAGCATATTTATGTATTATACCAGGACAAGCCTTGGGAATTTGAATATCCACAGAAAAGCAATCGAGTTTTGGTATACGACTGGGAAGGAAATGCGATCAAAATCCTTAATTTGGAAAAAGATGTCATGCTTATTGCTGCTCACGAAGATGACTCTTACCTAATCGGATATGTAGATGATGGAAAAGCTAATTTGTATAAGTTTGATTTGAAATAAAAAGTGGAATTCTGTTTTGAAAGGATTAAACAGAATTTTTCTTTCCCCACCCACGTACTAGGCTATTCCGAGAATTGGGTCATTTCTGTTTATGCTTTCCAAGAAGACCAAGTACGCCCTCCACGCACTCAGCTAATTCGGTAAGCATCGGTAATAGAGTAATTGGAAGTGGATGGAGTTTGACAGCTACAAAGTCGCCATCAACGGAAACCACCATTTGTTAGACAAAGTTCTAAAGGCCGATCTGAAGAAGAAAAAGGGCGGTTGGCCAAGCAAGCCTTCGACTTGGCGAAACTTTCCCAAGGTTTGTTGACTGGAAAAGATCTGACTGCCTTCGTGAAGCGAAGTGTGGAGATGATTTGATCCAAGAGAACTTTGGGGTTTTCAAGAACCCTGAAGGTCTTAATAAACTTCAAACCAGTGAGGTTTTCGAAACCCCAAAGGTTTTACAAATCCCCGGCTTTGGTCGGGGATTTTCTTTTATTACGGTTGATTTACAATAAATCGGACTTGATACCTAAAAAATGATTACCTATTAACAAATTGTATTTCAACGAGTTAATAATTGAACTATTCCGTGAACTAAAAATAATTGGATTGATTATCAACTAGTTATGATTTTTTGAAAAAAAATTATTCGTTTCTTCTTGACAATAGAAAGGGGGGGGGGGGCAGTATGTTTAGTTCAAGTTCATCGCGCGGCGGGCTTTTTAATCAATTTGTCAATCCTAAAAAAATTTAAATCATGAAAAAGAAAACTCTCTATTTCGCCTCCTTCTGTATTATGTCGTTTGGTTTTAGTTTGCTTCTAAATTTAGTATCAGAAAAAGGATCCAATTTTAATTCTTTTTTTACCCCAGTTTATGCTCAAGATGAAGAGTTAGAAGAATCAGGGTCAGGAAAAACTGATTGGTATTATTTTGATTGTCCATATGACACTGGAAAATACTGCAGTTCGGTTCAGAGTTCAGAATTTTGCGCAAGATCAAAGAAGAAACCTATTGGCAATTGCTAAATCTAAAACACTCAACTCAGTTCAACTGGGTTGAGTACCTTCATTTGTAACCAAATATACATTTCAATGAATCGAATTCTTTCCCTTATTTCCATAATCCCTTTTATTTTTTCTTGTTCCCAGCCCATTTCCAAGGAAAGGAAACTGAATTATACTGTTCAGCCCAAAATCATCTCCACGGGCAATTCACTAGCCCAGTTTTACTTTTTTAACCAAGTCAGGAACGATTCATTGTTTCTGTTCAATTCATTCAATCACTCTTTGGACATTGTCGATTTAAAATCAGACTCGGTAGCAAGCCGGATAAAGCTTGAGTTCGATGGCCCAAATGCGGTCAATGATATCCGGACTTTTTATTTCCATAATCGGGATTCTATTTTTCTGGCGGAGGAAAACTTTTCTGTTGCTCTTGTCAACTCCAAGGGCGAATTGAAAAACAGATACACCGACTTCCTGGCAGGTTTCCCCTCCAATGAAAAAAGTGAGGTCTATTCAAACAGTCCTTCCCTGGAGTTTGCTTCGCAACTATTGTATCATCCAGTCAATAAGGAAATCCTACTCTATTTCATGCCCTTTAATCAACCGGAAAAGAAACGGATCTTTGCTTCCTATTCTCTGGAAACCGGAAAATCCAAATCCTTACCGATTCACCTGCCCGAGCAATATTGGGATAAAAAATTGGATCTGAGTAAGCTATTTTTGACTTCAGGCACATTGGATAAATCTGGCTTTACTTACCTCTTTTCCGGTAGTCCGTTTATTTTCCGATACGATTTTCAAACTCAGAAAGTAACTTCATTTGAGATCAATCCTTCTTGGGAGAAAGCAAAAGCAGATGACATTCCTTTTGGCTCCATGAGCGTATCCCAAAAACAGGCCTTTATGCGGGAGAACCCATTTTATTATAAAATTTACTTTGACCCATATCGGAATCTGTATTACCGACTGAGTAGCCCCCCAAGGCCCAATTCCACCGAAGAGAACTTTCATTATGTCAATTACAATAGGATTTGCCTGACGGTATTGGACAAGGACCTTCAGGTGTTGGATCATCTTTTTCTCCCTAAGGAAAATGTGTACAACGTCGGATTCTCCTTTGTGACCTCAGAAGGACTTTGGATCAGCTACAATGGAGCAAATCAAGATGATGAAAACTGGATAAAAGGCGATTTGATCCAATTGGATAAGGTGGTGAATTGACTTGATTACTCGGCTAAGCCTCCAAGGGTTTCAAATCCCTTGGGGGCTTTATTTTATGGAAGTATCGACCTTTGAGGCTTTTCATTCTGGTAGCTATCAGGACTCGAGAGCCTTTTTTGTTTTCCTAGGAATCAAATCTTCGAGGTTTTTAAAACCTCAAAGGGTAACTCCAATCCCCACTTCCGTGCTAGGCTATTCCGAGAATTGGGTTATTTTTGTTTATGCTTTCCAAAAAGACCAAGTACGCCCTCCACGCACTCACTTACCTGGGCAAACACAAAGACGAAGGAACCGTCCTGATTCATGATATTGCTGAGGAACACGGCATTTCTCATAAATTTTTGGAAAACATCCTGCTTGAGCTCCGAAAAGCCGGCTACCTCGGCAGCAAAAAGGGAAAAGGCGGGGGCTACTACCTCATCAAAGAACCGAAAGACATCCCGCTTTCCCGGGTGATTCGACTACTCGACGGACCCATTGCTCTGCTACCCTGTGTCAGTCTCAACTACTACGAACCCTGCGCCGAATGCAAGGATGAGACCCAATGTGGGATCAATAAGGTCATGGCCCAAGTCAGAGATGAAACCCTTAAAATATTGGAAAACAAGACTTTAGAGGATATTCTTCAGGGAGAATAAAATTTTTTCCATATAAAGTCTATAATTTTTATAGGGTTTATATACTTTTGCTTTCCTATACCGTTGTATCTGCATGATTCTAGACCAACCTCTCAAAAAATGGTTCGCTTCCAAAAAAGGAACGGATTCCAATCTGAAAAGCATAGCCAAGTCCATCTCCTGGAGAATAGTAGGCACCTTGGACACCATGGTCATTTCCTACATCATTACCGGGCAGCTGGTCATGGCGGTGTCCATCGGTTCGGTAGAGGTAGTCACAAAAATTCTGCTCTATTATGTCCATGAGCGGGTATGGGAGAATGTCACAAAAACCAAAAAAGATGAGCCTGAAGCAGAACTTGTCCGATCTTGAGTCACAGGTAAAAGATCTCAGCCCAGGTGAAGGATTGGCCTTATTGGCAGATCTGTTTCCTGGTAAAGTAGTTTTCTCGACCTCCTTGGGTCAGGAGGATCAGGTAATTACTCAGATGATTGCCTCTCAAAACTTACCCATTCAGATATTTTCTCTGGATACAGGCAGATTATTTCCGGAGACCTTGGAGCTCCTATCCCGAACCGAAAGCAAATACAAAACCCGAATCAAAGTCTATTATCCCGAACGCGACTCGGTCGAAAACTGGGTAGCCAAGCATGGAATCAATGGCTTCTACGAATCAGTCGAAAACCGCAAATCCTGCTGCTTTGTCCGAAAAGTTGAGCCCTTAAAGCGCGCTTTGGCTGGGAATGCCGTCTGGGTGACCGGACTTCGTGCCGAGCAAAGTGCCAACCGAAGCGAGATGAAGCGGATCGAGTGGGATGAATCCAATCAGATCATCAAATACAATCCCTTGTTGGATTGGACATTTGACGAAATGATCGCCTACATCGCAGAGCATAGAATTCCTTATAATCCGCTTCATGATCAGGGATTTGTCAGCATTGGCTGTGCGCCCTGTACCCGGGCGATCCTTCCAGGCGAAGACGCAAGAGCCGGAAGATGGTGGTGGGAAGACTCGAAGAAGGAGTGTGGGCTTCATAGTCGATGACCGATGCTGGATGTCGGATGTCCGATGAACCTTCGGCATTCAATATTCGATGTTCAACATTCTTTATTGAAAAATTGGAATATTACCAGAATCATAAAATACAGTAACTATTTGAAACAAGGTTTAGATGCCTCACACAAGCTCGTAAACCTGTGCTGAGCGTAGTCGAAGCATCGTACTTCTTAATTTGTAAATCCTATGAACCTATTTATACCTAACCCCAAAGAAGCAGAATCGATCCACATCCTGAGGGAAGTGGCGGCGCAGTTTGAGCGTCCGGTTTTGCTTTTTTCCGGGGGAAAAGACTCCATCACCTTGGTGAGACTGGCCCAAAAGGCCTTTTTCCCCGCCAAAATCCCTTTTCCACTCCTTCATGTGGACACCGGGCACAATTTCCCCGAGACCATCGAGTTTCGGGATCAGTTGGTCAAGGAATTGGGATTGGAATTGATTGTACGAAACGTACAGGATTCCATTGATCAGGGGAAAGTTCGTGAAGAAAAAGGCCGTTACGCCAGCCGGAATACCCTACAGACTACGACCCTTTTGGATGCCATCGAGGAATTCAAGTTTGACGCTTGTATCGGTGGAGCAAGAAGAGATGAAGAAAAAGCTCGTGCCAAAGAGCGGATGTTTTCTGTCCGTGACGATTTTGGCCAATGGGATGAAAAGAACCAGCGCCCGGAGCTATTCGACATGCTAAATGGCAAAATCCACGTAGGTCAAAACGTTCGGGTATTCCCGATTTCCAACTGGACAGAACTCGATGTCTGGGAATATATCCGCACCGAGGATATTGCAATCCCAAGCATCTATTTTGCCCACAAGCGGGAGGTGTTTTTCAGGGACGGAATGATTTGGACGGCAAACGAGCACGTGTACCGCGAAGCCCATGAGGAGGTCACCGAAAAATGGGTTCGTTTTCGAACCGTTGGGGACATGACTTGTACGGCGGCTGTACTTTCTGAGGCAAAAACATTGGATGATGTGGTCGCTGAAATCCGAGAATCCACCATCTCCGAGCGGGGAGCGAGAATCGACGACAAGCGATCCGAGGCAGCGATGGAGACGAGGAAGAAAGTTGGGTACTTTTGAGTATCAAGTAGCTGGTATCAAGTAACAAGAAGTAGAAAAAAGAAATACAGTAGAAAAACAGTAGAAATACCCTAGAAATAGGTCCCGCAAGCGGGACGAAATAAAGGCCTGTTGGTTATGCTGCTTCTCCAGAAGCAGCTTTCTTAGAATCAATAAAGGTCCTGCCCCGATGATTATCAGGGGAAAAGCAGGACAGCGGCGAAGTATTTCGCCGAACGCAGTGAGGCCTATTTCCATCTATTTCTACTGTATTTCATTCCATTTCCACAATATTTCAAAAAAATAAAAAATGGACATACAAGGCAGAAAACTAATCAAAATCGCTACCGCTGGCTCGGTAGATGATGGCAAAAGCACCCTGATCGGGCGTTTGCTGTACGATACGCATTCCCTGACCACGGATAAGATCGAAGCGATTGAGCGAAACAGCCGTCAGCGAGGTTACGACTATTTGGACTTTTCCCTAGCCACCGACGGACTAGTAGCCGAGCGGGAACAGGGCATCACCATCGACGTGGCACATATTTATTTCAATACTGATAAGACCAACTTCATTGTAGCGGATACTCCGGGGCATGTGGAATATACCCGAAACATGGTGACCGGTGCCTCCACTTCCCAAGTCGCCATCATCCTGATTGATGCCCGCAAAGGTGTCATCGAGCAGACCTATCGGCATTTTTTCATCGCCAATCTCCTCCGCATGAGTCATGTGGTGGTAGCTATCAATAAAATGGATTTGGTGGATTACAGCGAGGATGTCTTTTTGAAAATCAAGTCTGATTTTGATGCTTTGGTTGAGAAAAGCGACTTCTCAGAGGAGCAAATCACCTTTATTCCTCTTTCGGCTTTAAAGGGAGAAAATGTAACCCGCAAGTCAGAGGAAATGCCTTGGTACCTCGGAAACACACTTTTGGATCATTTGGAGGTATTAGAACCTGAAGATTTGCAGGAAAGCACGACTGCCAGATTTCCTGTTCAATTGGTGATTCGCCCGAAAACGGAAGCTTTTCATGACTTCAGAGGCTTTTCTGGAAAACTCTATGGCAATTCTCTAAGCGTTGGCGACCGGGTGACTGTCCTACCTTCCGGAAATGAATCTACTATCAAGAGCATTCACTTCTTTGATCAGGAATTGGAAAGTGCTGCTGCTGGTTCATCGATTGTGGTAACACTAGCGGATGAAGTAGACTGCAGTCGTGGAGATATGATTGTCAAAGTCGGAGAAGAACCAAGCAGTGAAAAAACTATCTCAGCAACCCTCTGCCAAGTCAATTCCAAAAATCTCCGGGTGGGCCAAAAGTATATTCTCCAACATGGTGTGAATCGGGTTTTGGCCAAGGTGGAACAGATTGAAGCAAAAATTCATGCTGACTTTTCCGGTACAGAAGAATCAGAACAACTGAAATTGAATGATATCGGGAAAGTTCAACTGAGACTGAGTAAGCCTGTTCACTTCGATTCCTACCAAGGCAATAAATCCAACGGGGCCTTTATTCTGATCGATGAAGGAAGTTTTGATACGGTTTCGGTGGGATTTATTGAGTAGAGGCAAGAAGCTAGACATTAGACAAAAGACTCCATAAATAGACTAGGCTGGTTCAAGTCTCCTGACTTGGACCAACCTAAGAATAGCTAGATTTCAGTATCAAGTTTCAAGACACTTGACTTCGACATTCATCATTCTGCGTTCAACATTCGATATTTCAAAACTTTGAACCGCGATCATTTAACCTTGGAATGGTTCAAGTCTCCTGACTTAGACCAACCAAAATCAATAGCATGACGGGAGTCAAAGCAGTCCAAGTCTGAAGACTTGAACTAAGGCAAAGAAATTCGAACTAACCCCAGCCATGACCATGTCTTGGCTTTTTCTAAAAACCTATAACCTATAAACCCGATAGGATTTAAAAATTAATCAGTTATGCAAAGCTTTCGAACCGAACTTGAAAACCCGCTAGTAGAACGGGACATCATCGAATTAGAGCGAAAAATTGCTCTTTTCCGGGAGGGAAAGATCGATGAGGAAAAATTCCGAAGCCTTCGTCTAGCACGGGGTGTCTATGGGCAGCGTCAGCAAGGGGTGCAGATGGTTCGCATCAAACTTCCTTATGGAAGAGCTACCTCCGCTCAGTTGCGTAGAATTTGCAAGGTTTCGGAAGAGTATTCCACGGGTAGGCTACACATCACCACAAGACAAGATATTCAGATTCACTACGTGAGCTTGGATCGTACTCCGCAACTTTGGGCGGAGTTGGAGAAGGATGACGTCACACTTCGGGAAGCTTGCGGCAATACGGTTCGTAATGTCACTGCCTCAGAAACTGCCGGTATCGACCCGAAAGAACCCTTTGATGTGACTCCATACGCCGATGCCACCTTCAGGTATTTCCTGAGAAATCCGATTTGCCAGGAAATGGGCCGGAAATTCAAAATGGCTTTTTCCTCCTCCGATGAAGACACTGGCTTGGCTTACATGCACGATTTGGGTTTTATCCCAAAAGAAAAGGAAGTGGATGGAAAGCAGGTTCGTGGCTTCAAAGTCCTGCTGGGCGGAGGCTTGGGTTCGCAGCCTCGCCATGGAGATCTGATCACGGAGTTTTTGGAGACCGATCACCTGATTCCCTTTATCGAGGCGGTATTGCGGATTTTTGACCGGCATGGGGAAAGAGCCAGAAGAAATAAAGCACGGATGAAGTTCTTGGTTAAGGAAATTGGAATTGAAGCCTTTTTGGACTTGGTAGAAAAAGAGAAAAAAGCACTTCCATTCCAATCTTTTCCACTCCATTTCGAAGATCAGGAAGCTCCTGCCCTTCCCAATCCTCCAAGAGTTGAAGTCAATTCCTCCGACTTGGGTTTGGACTTTGAGCTTTGGAAACTGACCAATGTGCTCCCGCAAAAGCAGGAAGGCTACGTTTCGATTGGGGTTAGGGTGCCTTTAGGGGATTTTTATTTAAATCAGGCTAGGCCTTTGGCAGATTTGGTGGAAAAGTATGCTGCGGGAGAAGTTCGATTTACCCTTCGACAAAATATCCTGATTCGGGATGTCCGGGAGGATTTAGTTCCATTATTCTATCAAGAACTAAAGAAAATCAACCTCGCTCAGCGTGGATACAATTCTCTTGGAGACATCACTGCCTGCCCGGGCACAGACACCTGCAATTTGGGCATTGCCAGCTCAACAGGAATTGCCAAAGAGCTGGAAAAAGTAATCGAGCAGGAGTATCCTCAGTATTTGAAAAATCAGGAATTGGTCATCAAAATCTCCGGCTGCATGAATGCCTGCGGACAGCACAACATGGCTCACATTGGCTTTCAGGGAATGTCCATGAAGGCCGGGAAAACCGTAATTCCTGCACTTCAAGTGCTTTTGGGAGGAGGAAATTTAGGCGATGGAAACGGGCGATTTGCGGATAAAGTAACCAAAATCCCGAGCCGTCGAGGCCCTCAGGCTTTGCGGGTTTTGCTGGAAGATTTTGAGAAAAATGCCGGAGGAAAAGACTTCCTGGGCTATTACGATCAGCAAGGGCAAATGTATTTCTACGACTTGCTCAAGGAGCTCAGCGATGCCTCCACCGTGACTGAATCCGATTCAGTAGATTGGGGACATCAGGAAGCTTACGAGGTGGCCGTTGGAGTAGGTGAATGCGCGGGTGTGGTGATTGACTTGGTGGCAACCTTACTTTTGGAAGCTTTGGAAAAGCTCGATTTAGGCCAGGAAGCACTCGAACAGGGTCGATGGTCAGACAGCATTTACCACCACTATGCCGGGCTAATCAATGCCGCCAAGGCACTTTTGCTCAGCGAAGACATAAGCACCAACAGCTATGCGAATATCATCAGCTTGTTTGACGAGAAGTTTGTCGAAACCAGCAAAATCCAACTGGAAGGCACCTTTGCCGAAAAAGTCTATCAGATCAATCAGCAGGAACCAAGCGAAGAATTCGCCAAGGCTTACGCCAAGCAAGCGATGGAAATCTACGGATTGCTGAAAACCTATCGGGAAGAGGAGGTAGAAGCATGAGAACTAATATACATCCAAAAGTAACGCTCGTTGGTGCTGGTCCCGGAGATCCGGAACTGATGACTTTGAAGGGGATTTTGGCCTTGAATACGGCTGATGTAGTTTTGTATGATGCCTTGATTGACCCGGTTTTGCTGAAGCATGCACCGGCTACGGCTTTGAAGATTTTCGTAGGAAAGAGAGTCGGAAAGCACAGCACTCCACAGGAGGACACGAATCAACTCTGTGTGGAATTGGCCAGAAAACACGGGCATGTAGTCCGCCTGAAAGGTGGAGATCCTTTCGTCTTCGGCAGAGGCGGAGAAGAAATCGAGTATATCGAGGCATTTGGTATTCCAACTGCTGTGGTTCCTGGGATTACTTCAGCCATTGCCGTTCCGGCGAATGCGGGAATTCCAGTGACCAAAAGAGGAATCTCAGAGAGCTTCTGGGTAGTGACAGGAACCACGACGATGGGGGAGCTTTCCCATGATTTAGCTCTTGCTTCTCAGTCCACTGCCACAGTAGTCATTCTGATGGGCACCAAAAAATTGGCAGAAATTGCAAATACCTATCGAAAAGCTGGAAAGTCCCACCTACCAGTAGCCATCATCCAAAGTGGAACTACTCGGGAAGAGAAAATTACCGCAGGTTTCATTCATGATATCGAGCAAAAAGCATTGGAAAATCAAGTTGAAGCTCCGGCAGTAATCATTGTAGGTGAAGTCGTGCGGGAAAGTATGCGATTGGCAGAGATTTACAGGGAATTTGTGAAAATGGAAATATGATAGAAACACACTTTGTGAAATACCATGGAAATATACCTCGCTTTGCTCGGTGAAATAGGCTCCCTATGGTCGCGAAATATTGCATCTCAGAAGAAAAGGCCTTCGACTCCGCTCAGGCTGACAATAAAGATATTTTCAGAAATGCAAGGGTCAATTTATTTCGCTCGACGAAGTCGAGCTTATTTCTAAGTATTTCAACTGTATTTCTATTCTAAAATCTCTAAAAAATGAACCATCTCTATCCCATATTCCTCAAAGTCCACGAGCTCAACGTACTCCTGATCGGTGGAGGATTTGTGGCAACTGAAAAGCTGGAATTTCTGCTTAAGTCAAGCCCAGAGGCTCAAGTGACTGTGGTTTCCAAGTTTTTCCGCCCTGAGTTTTTGGAATTCGCGGAGGGGAAAGAAACGGTTACCCTGATTGAAGATTCCTACCATGAAAAGTACCTAGGAGGCAAACATATCGTCATTGCGGCCACGGATGACAAATCAGTGAATCGACAAATCCGGGGTGAAGCCAAGGAACGCTTTCTTTTGGTTAATGTAGCCGATACACCGGAGCTTTGCGACTTTTATCTGGGTGGCATCGTGACCAAGGGAAATCTCAAAATTGCCATCTCCACCAATGGAAAATCGCCCACCACAGCCAAGCGACTCCGGCAATTGCTTGAGGAAGTACTTCCTGATGAGATTGATGATTTACTCGAAAATCTCAATGCTTATCGGGCCACGCTCAAAGGAGATTTTGAGTACAAAGTCAAGGCGATGAATGAGGTGACGGAGGGGTTGGTGAAGAAAGAGATGTTAGACACAAGACATTAGACACAAGATTTCGGTATCTAGTAGCTGGTATCAAGATTTTAGAAGTGGTATGTCATAGGTGGGTTAGAGGTCTTGTCACATGTTCACTTCTGGTCGATTAGGTAGAAAATCACATCTTAAGTTCCGATTATGTGATTTTTTTCACGTTTTCGGAAGATAAAATGTGATTTCAGACTTTTGCCTATTTGAAATACGATCTAATGGTCAAAAATAGTTGGTGAAACACCATCTAATCATCTGATAATAAATTATTTACAAGGGCCTTATTGAAACCAGTTTCAATAAGGTTTTTTTGTTTCATGAAAACTTCAAAAAAAGCGGTGCTGGGCCTGTGGGTTTCTTGACTCAATCAAGTGGGGAAAACAG
>NZ_BTPE01000024.1:0-36516 GCF_036245645.1 Algoriphagus taiwanensis
CAGAAAAAGCTTTCTCAGGTGGTATCTGTACTTCAAAAATGCCGGTAAAAAAGGTTTTCATTAGCCATAAAACAAGAAGAATGAAGCATGAAAAAAGGGCTCCGAAAAACGAAGCCCCTTCATTCCACTTGGCAGATTCTATTGCTGGTAAGTTGCTCCTCAGCAGAGCTTACGTCCTCTTCAAACCTGCACGGGATTTTAAGAAATTTTCTAATCAAAGGCACCAACTATTTTTGACCACATTACCTTAAACAATAAGAGTGTAAGGGAAATCATTTTTAGAAACTTCAGAATCATTTACGCCATTTTTGATTCTCAAAGAATAACCATTTTGGCAGTTCACGAAAGTTCTAGACCTCTATCGAATATTTCAATTTTTGATTGATATGGAAAAACTCAAAAACATACATCCTGGCGAGATTCTAAGTGAAGAATTCTTGAAACCTATGGGAATCACTGCCTACAAATTGGCAAAGGAAACCCATATTCCTCAAACCAGAATTTCAGAAATCATTCTAGGAAAAAGGCGAATCACTGCAGATTCTGCCCTTAGATTTTCAAAGTTTTTCGGTACTTCTCCGAAATTCTGGCTCGGCCTACAGGATGATTTTGACTTGGAGGAAGAGAGAAATTCGAAACAGACAGAATTTGATTCAATAATTCAATTCGATTTCAATCAGGCCTGAAAAGGCCTTTTTTTATGCTATTTTGCTATCGCAAATTTGAATCAAGGGCTCAATTTTAGAACCTCTTGATACCAGCATCTTGATAGTCGATACTTTCTAATTTCTTGCCTCTCATCTCTCGCTTCTGAACAAATGAATCCTACTCCCCTAGCCGAACGCATGCGTCCCACCCGATTGGAAGACTTGATCGGTCAGGAGCATTTATCGGCACCCTCTTCTTTTTTATACAAAGCTATCAAGTCAGGCAATGTGCCTTCGCTGATCCTTTGGGGGCCTCCGGGTGTGGGGAAAACAACCATTGCGAATATCATCGCCAACGAGATCAAGGCTCCTTTTTATACTCTGAGCGCAATAAGTTCGGGCGTAAAAGACATCCGCGAGGTCATTGACAAAGCGAAATTCCAAATGGGAGTCGTCCTTTTCATCGACGAAATCCACCGCTTCAATAAATCCCAACAAGACGCGCTTTTGGGAGCTGTGGAAAAAGGCACTATTCGCTTAATTGGGGCAACTACTGAGAATCCTTCTTTCGAGGTCAATTCGGCCCTGCTTTCTCGTTGTCAAGTTTTTACCCTCAATCCATTAGGTAGAACTGAAATGGAAGCCATGATGAAGCAGGCTTTGGAGAAGGATGTGGACTTGAGAAAGATCCGGGTAGAACTTCAGGAAACAGATGCTTTGCTTCGGATTTCTGGAGGGGATGGCAGAAAGTTGCTCAACCTACTTGAAATCGTCATCGACGGGATCAACGAAAACCCATGTGTGATCACTGATGAAAAAGTCATGCAAATCGCCCAGCAGAAAGTCGCGCTCTACGACAAATCCGGTGAGCAGCATTACGATATCATTTCAGCCTTTATCAAATCCATCCGAGGCTCAGATCCCAATGCCGCAGTGTATTGGTTAGCGAGAATGATTGAGGGAGGGGAAGATGTAAAGTTTATCGCCCGAAGGTTGGTGATTTTGGCTTCGGAGGATATTGGTAATGCAAATCCAAACGCCTTGCTTTTGGCCACCAACTGCTTTGAAGCAGTGAAGATCATTGGCTATCCCGAGGCAAGAATCATCCTTTCTCAGTGCGTCACCTATTTGGCTAGTTCTCCAAAAAGTAACGCGGCCTATATGGCGATAAATCAAGCTCAGGCTTTAGTCAAAGAAACAGGCAATCTTTCTGTACCTCTTCACCTTCGCAATGCGCCAACGAAGCTGATGAAAGACCTGAATTATGGGAAAGCCTACAAATATTCCCATGATTTCCCCGGCAACTTTGTAGAACAGGAATTTCTCCCCGACGAAATTAAAGGCACCAAACTCTACGAACCCGGTGAAAATGCCCGGGAAAACGAGCTGAGAAAGTATTTGTCAGGAAAGTGGAAAGGGAAGTATGGGTATTGAAAAGTTGGGAAGACGGAAGACAGGAGACCGAAGACTTGATATTATCTGAAAAAAAATCTGCGAAAATCTGTGTCTTTTTCTGTGTTAATCTGCGGGAAACAAAAAAGCCTTGAATTTCTCCAAGGCTTGATGTGGAAGTTGAGGGATTCGAACCCCCGACCCTCTGCTTGTAAGGCAGATGCTCTGAACCAGCTGAGCTAAACTTCCGAAGTATTTTCGGTTAATCTTTAAATGTGGAAGTTGAGGGATTCGAACCCCCGACCCTCTGCTTGTAAGGCAGATGCTCTGAACCAGCTGAGCTAAACTTCCTAATTCCTTTCCTTTCGAAAGGGAATGCAAAGGTAATTCGATAAATCTTTCTTCCAATAGGACTTGTTTACTTTTTCCATCAATCATTCTCAATTCATTGAAAATGAGCTGAAAAAAGTATTGCCAAAAAGCCACTTACTCCAAATTCACCATAAATCCTGCTCTAAACCACCTGCCCGGCATCTGTACTGTACCAGCCTCGATGTAATCAGCATTGGTGATATTGGACGCCTCGGTAAAGAATCCCAGCTTACCCAAACGATTGTAATCCACTCGCATGTCCAACAAAAAGTAGGGATCTAGTGACATTCGTTCCACGTAGCGCATTTTTGTATTCCACTCGACCTTTTTCCCCAATCCCACCAAAACACCTGCAATGACCTGATTATTCAATGCCGTCAAGGCATACCTCGATTCCAAACCTTCTGAAGCTGCAAAATCTGCATCAATGAAGTTGTAAGAAAGCATTAACTCTTTGACCTGAATTGACCTTCCGCTCGGATTGATTGCATAATGAATCGAAGCCTCCACGCCGTTGAAAGTGACTTCGTTGAGGTTTCTGGGCTGCCAAGGTTCCTGATCGGAAGTCCGTGTCCATTCGATCAGGTTCTCCGAGTATCGGTTGAAATAAACCAACTCACCTCTCCAGCCGGAGCGAGTCCATTTTCCTCCCACTTCAAAACTTCTGGCCTGCTCGGGCACCAAATCCGCATTTCCGATATTGGTAGGTCCGACGTAATACAGGTCGGTATAGGTGGGAATTCGATAGCTGGAACCGATACCGCTGTAAAATCGAAGGTTT
The DNA here is from genome assembly GCF_036245645.1 of Algoriphagus taiwanensis. Lineage (NCBI taxonomy): Bacteria > Pseudomonadati > Bacteroidota > Cytophagia > Cytophagales > Cyclobacteriaceae > Algoriphagus > Algoriphagus taiwanensis. The sequence continues at coordinate 3,193 of NZ_BTPE01000024.1, forward strand.
TTAGAAGCTTGGAAACCCACCTCTGCACCCGGAAAATGCTTCCATCCGTATTCCGAATAGTAGTTGGAGTACAATCCTGCCCTCAGGTCGACTTTGGTGCCCAACTGGACCATTTGCTCCAGAAATAGCCCAGAAAGCGTCCGGTCATGGTCTCCCAAATTGGTGCTTTCGATCTGTTCTTTTCTTACCTCTACCCCAAATCCGGTAGTACCCAATTTGCTTTCGTAGCTCCCATTGGCTTCCAAGGCAAATACATCGGAAGTGTGGAAATTTTGGAAAAATTCAGGCTCATTTCTTCTCAGACGGTATTCATCAGCATTTCTTCTCCAATAAGCTCGGGTATTGAGATAGAATCTATCCTTTTGGAAAGTATGTGCGAGGGAAGCCAAGGTCGTTTGAATACTTTCCCACTGATCGGGAAAAGCTGAGGTGTAAAACCCGTTTGCTCCAAAAGTCCGATCGGTATAGGCAATCATTCCCCTGATTTCGTTTGCATCATTGAGCTGAGCTCCACCTTCGTAGAAAATATTGCTTACTCGATAGTCTGAATTGTACTGATGCCCATCCGATTCATCGTAGGAGACCGCCAGATTTTGACGGTATTTTCCTGCAGGAAGAGAACCTGCAAAATTCACTCCTCTCATCCCAAAATCCCCTCCATAGCCTTGGATTCTCAGATTTCTTTCTTCGCTCAGTCGGGTAATCACATTGACTGCCCCTGCAAAAGCATTTTGTCCAAAAATCCTCGAGGCAGGCCCCTTCAGCACCTCTACCCGATCAATATTGACCAAAGGAACGGGTATATTCATCATGTGATGCCCGGTCTGAGGGTCGGTCAGCTTGATTCCGTTCAGCAGCATCAGGGTTTGCTCAAAAGATCCTCCACGAATCCCGATATCAGCCTGAACTCCCGATACTCCCCGCTGCCGAACGTCCACACCGGGAACAAAAGTCAAAACCTCTTGTAAAGATCGGGCTGGCGTGGTTTCAATTTGATTTTTGCCTACCACGCTGATGTTTCGGCTTTGTTTGGAAAAGGGAATCTGAATCCGGTTTTCCTGAATCAGAACTTCTTCCAGGTTTTGGGAGGTAGTATCTGTTTGGGAAAGAACGGGCAAAGCAAGCCCAGTAATTGCAATCAATAGTAGTGCTTTTCTCATTGAGGTAGTTGGTAATTGCGAACAAAGGTAAAGCAGGACTTTTTCCATTTCCAACCTCAAGGGATTCTAAAAAATGGTTAAGTGGCGATATTTCGAAAAGAAAAAGTTTTTAGTCAGCACAGGTTCGCTTAATTTCATGGCAAATAAACAATTCTGGAATTTCAATTTGGATAAAACTGATCTGCCAGGTAACGGCAATACAGAGTGAGTCCCTCAATTTAAATCGTATGTTAAAAAAATCAGTAAAACTAGGCCTGGCGCTTACTTTTCTTACCCTCACCTTTGGAGGGGAGGCCTGGGCACAGCAAGGCAAAGAAAACAATCAAAAAGACTTTTCCGAGTTTATGGACCGGAAAGGAAACATCTACCGAACAGCCTCCGGCAAACCCGGAGAAGCCTACTGGCAGAATGCTGCGGACTATCAGATGGAGGTAAGTTTGGATGAAGCCAATCATGTCCTTTCCGGAAAGGTGACCATCACCTACACCAACAACAGTCCGGAAAGTCTGGATTTCATTTGGCTTCAGTTGGAGCAAAACCGCTTTACTCCCGATTCTCGAGGCACCTTGACCACACCCGTGCAGGGCAACCGGTACAATGGAGACGTGGATGGAGGATATACCATTTCCAATGTGGCTGCCAAAGTTGGAGCCAAAGGAGGCACCTCTTCCCGTCACCTGATTGAAGATACCCGCATGCAGGTTTGGTTTGCCGAGCCTATCCCGGCTAAAGGCGGTAAGGCTACGGTTTCCATGGACTTTTCATTCAAAGTACCTCAAAAAGGCATGGATCGCATGGGCCGATTGAAGGTGAAGGATGGCTGGATTTATGCCTTTGCACAGTGGTATCCCAAAGTGGCTGTATTTGACGAAATCGAAGGATGGAACGTGGAGCCGTACTTGGGAGCCGGTGAGTTCTACCTGGAATACGGTAATTTTGACTACAAAGTCACGGTGCCTTACAACCACATTGTGGTAGGTTCGGGCAAATTGATGAATCCAAATGAAGTTCTTTCTAAGGAACTTCAGAATCGCTATTCCAAAGCATCCCAAAGCGAAGAGACCGTTTATTTGATTTCTCCTGAAGAAATCAAAAACACCGCCCTCACCCGACCCAAGCAGGAAGGGATGGTGACTTGGCATTTCAAAATCCAAAACGCCAGAGATGTAGCCTTTGCCACCTCAGACTCTTTCATCTGGGATGCTGCCCGTATCAATCTTCCTTCCGGGAAAACAGCCCTTGCTCAGTCCGTATATCCTATGGAAAGCAACGGGGAGGGAGCATGGACACGATCTACCGAATACAGCAAAGCATCTATCGAGTATTACTCCAAGCAGTGGTTTGAATTCCCATACGAAACTGCTACAAATGTGGCTGCCGAGATCGGCGGGATGGAATATCCCGGCTTGAATTTCTGCCATTACAATTCCAAAGGAGCTTCACTTTGGGGAGTGACGGATCACGAATTTGGCCACAACTGGTTCCCGATGATTGTTGGAAACAACGAGCGCCGCTACGCCTGGATGGATGAGGGCTTCAACACCTTCATCAACCACTACAGCTCTAATGCCTTCAACAATGGGGAGTATCCCTCCACTCTTAATGAAACCCGAAGATTCAACGGGTATTTTACCAGTGAGAACAGAGAGGGAATTGACAACTATCCGGATGTGACCGACACCCGCAATTTGGGAATGGTGGCCTACATGAAGCCTGCCATCGGTCTGATTATGCTCAGAGAATATATTTTGGGTCATGAGCGATTTGACAATGCCTTCCGATCTTACATCAATACCTGGGCCTACAAGCATCCTCAGCCTACGGATTTTTTCAACCATATGGAAAATGTGGCAGGGGAAAACCTAAGCTGGTTCTGGAAAGGCTGGTTCTATGGCAATGGAAACATCGACTTGGGCATCAGCTCGGTACAGCCCTATGGAGGCAATTACCTGGTCAACTTGGTCAATAAGGGGGATTTCCCTATGCCGGTGATTTTGGAAATGACTTACGATGATGGCAGCAAGGAGAGGGTAAAGCTTCCGGTAGAAATCTGGCAAAGAGGAGATTCCTGGAGCTACTTGCACAAGACCTCCAAAAAAGTAACCGGAATCGTAATCGATCCCGACAAAGTCATTCCGGATATCAATCTGGGCAATGATTCCTGGCCGGTGGAAATCTACAAGTAAAAAAAAGAGGCTGTCTTAAAAGTGAAGTTTGTCACATTGAGCGAAGTCGAAATGTCGTCCGGAAAGCTGGAAATGGCCTTCGACTCCTGTCACCCTGAGCGAAGTCGAAGGGTCAGGCTGACAACGAAACGATTTATGAGACAGCCTCTTTTTTGTTCAAAGTTCAGAGTTCGAAGTTATGGGTTCAGCTTTCGAGATTCCTTATTTTTTACACAAAGGATAAAATAATTGCCTTGCGAGAAAGCTACCAGCCTGATTCAATTCACAAATCGTATATTCAGTTTTTTATCCCAAGGCCTGATTCAAATCCTCCAGCAAATCATCGGTGTGCTCCAGCCCTACCGAAACCCGAAGGAGATTTGGTGGGGTCAGTGTATCGGGGCCTTCTACAGCCGCTCTTCGCTCGATTAGGCTTTCGACACCTCCTAGACTGGTCGCATTCACAAAAAAATGAAGTCGAGACACCACCCGGTCAGCTTCTTCTGCACCTCCTTTGACCATAAAGGAAACGATTCCTCCAAACCCGCTCATCTGAGAAACGGCGATATCATGATTCTTGTGGGATTTCAATCCCGGATAAAATACACGCTCCACCTTGGGGTGATTGAGTAAAAACTCCGCCAAAATCATGGCATGCTCAGCGTGCCCTTTCATCCGATAGGCCAAAGTCCGGATACTTCGAGCAAGCCAATAGCAATCCGTGGGGGAAGGAACTGCCCCTCCCACCCGCTGTACGGTTCGTATTTTATTCCAAAACTCATTTTTCTCCTTGGTCACCAAAGCCCCCCCTAAGATATCCGAATGACCACCAAAATACTTGGTGCTGCTATGCATGACAACGTCTGCCCCGAGAAGCAGTGGATTTTGAAAGACAGGAGTAGCAAAGGTATTGTCGCAAGCAAGGAGGGCTCCCTGCTCTTTAGCAATCGCCGAAATCGCCCGGATATCGGTGATCTTCAAGAGGGGATTGGAGGGAGTTTCCACCCAAAACAGGCGGGTATTAGGCTGAATGGCTGCCTTCACCGCATCCAAATCACTCATATCCACAAAGCTCACCTCGTGAATGCCGGCAAAAAGCTGAACCATGGAATTGTGCAAGCCATGATACATGTCATCGGGGGCGATGATATGCGAACCCGGCTCAAGGGCTTGGTAAACAGCCGTTCCAGCCGCATTCCCGGAAGAAAAAGCTGCCGCATCCACTCCTTTTTCCAAGGCTGCAATCACTTCTTCCAAAGCAACCCGGTTGGGATTGGAGGCCCGGGTGTACAGCATCCCGCCTTCATTTCCATGCTCAAAGGTAGTGCTCAGCGTAATGGGCTGGACGACAGGATTATTTTTATCGGTAATATGATTGCCTTTGTGAATGGCTAGGGTTTCGAATTTCATATCTATCAGGATTTAAGGCAAAATAGGAAAGTATTTGAAGGGATGGAATGACTGATGTCACAGAATCCATTTTCCAACAAAAAAGCCCCTGATTTCTCCGGGGCCTTTGGAATTTTATCGAATCCGATCCACAGACCGGACCAGCATCTCATCTTTTCTGATAAATCGATTGGCCAGCATATTGAATACCATGGCTGCCAAAACCGCCCAAAAACCGATCTGATAGCTGCCTGCCACTTCTGCGCCGATTTCTTCATTGACTCCATTGGTCGTCAAGAAAACAGCCGCTACCAAGCCCACCATCAGCAGGCTGTTGATCATATTGAGCATCATCTGACGGGTTCTGTTTTTGTATTGAAAAATAGAAATCAAGGCTAATAGCCCGGCAAAAGAAGCCAAAGCAGCCAAATACCATTTGGAAGAGGCCTGAATTACCTCTCCGGAAGCATCCGATTGGGTCATGGCAAAGGCACTGAGAGACCAAGTCTCGCCTGAAGCTGCTAAAACTTGCTGCCAAAGTCCGGTGCCCAAGGTCACTCCCATGGAGATCACGACTAAAAGCAAGAAGATGGTTTGAATTCGCTGAATCATTATTTTGAATTTTCTGCAAAGAAAAGCCCATTTCGCAGGAATACCAAAAGACGGGAAAAAGACAGGAATTGAAGCGGAATCGTATCTTTGCGCTGGTATGGAAGGAAAAAAGCGGTATTTCTTGGAATTGAGCTACAAAGGGACTCCCTTTCATGGCTGGCAAATCCAGCAAAATGCGCTTACCGTACAGGAAGTGATCGAAAAGGCGCTCAGCTTGTATTTCAGGCAGGAGATTTCCATCATGGGAAGTGGCCGCACAGACACGGGAGTCCATGCATCCATGCAGGTTTGTCATTTTGATCTGGAAGATCAAATTCCCAACGGCAATTTTCTCAAAGGCATCAATGCCCTTCTCCCCAAAGAGATTGCCATTCATTCTATCAGGCCGGTCAAGGAAGATGCACATGCCCGGTTTGATGCTGAGCGGAGGTCTTATTTCTACCGTATTATCTATCGAAAAGATCCCTTTTTGGATGAATTGGCTTGGCTGTGCTTTCACCGGCCTGATATAACTCTGATGAATCAGGCGTGTGAAATCTTGCTGAAGCATGAGGACTTCGAATGCTTTAGCAAAGTCAAAACGGAAGTGAATCATTTCCGCTGCCAAATCTTTTCGGCACAATGGGAACAAAAGGACAACCAATTATTATTTCATATTACCGCCAATCGATTTTTGCGTGGGATGGTGCGGGCAATTGTCGGAACTTTGCTTGAAATCGGGTACGGCACGCGACCTTTGTCCTCCCTGGAAGAAATCATCCTTTCGAAAGACCGGAACAAAGCAGGCAAAGCTGCTCCCGCCAAGGGCTTGTTTTTGAGCCAAATCGATTATCCAGCACATATCTACTTAGACTGATCTACCTTGGGCTTAGAAAAAGAAAAAGAATCCTCCGGCGAAATCGTTGACATCAAAGTTCTCAAAGAACTCTACGGTTTTGTCAAACCCTATCGGCTTCAATTCTACTTTTTGGTGTTTTTGACTGTCGCTTTGGCTGTATTGGCACCGACTAGGCCATACTTCATCCAAGTGGCCATTGATGATTATGTGGCTTTGGGGGATGTGCCGGGTTTGATCAAAATCATCTACTTGCTGGTGGGTCTTATGATCCTGCAAGCTGTGGTGCAGTGGGCCCACACTTATTTTTCAGGATGGATCGGTCAGGTCATCATCAAGGATATCCGGATCAAACTCTACCGGCATCTGCTCAAACTCCGGCTGAAGTTTTTTGACAATACCCCAATCGGACGCTTGGTCACACGAAACGTATCGGATATCGAAACCCTTGCCGACGTATTCAGCGAAGGTTTAGCCGCCATCATCGGAGACCTTTTGCAGCTGGTTACCATTTTGGGAGTCATGTTTTACATCGATTGGAAGCTGACCTTGGTAAGCTTGTGTACGCTTCCGCTGATGATCATTTCGACTTACATATTCAAGGAGAAAATCAAAGTCACCTTCAATGATGTGAGAAACGCAGTATCCAATCTCAACTCTTTTCTCCAAGAACACATCACCGGGATGAATATCGTGCAGATTTTCAACCGGGAAGAACGGGAATTTGAGAAGTTCAAGGAAATCAACAGAGAGCATCGAGCCGCCCATATCCGCTCAGTGCTTTATTATTCTGTGTATTTCCCAGTAGCGGAAATCATTCAGGCCATGGGAGTTGGTTTGGTCGTGTGGTATGGTGCTGTAGGCGTTTTGGGCATGAATATTCAGGTGGGGGTTTTGATCTCCTTCATCATGTACCTTCAGCTGTTTTTCCGGCCTATCCGGATGATTGCTGACCGGTTCAATACCCTTCAGATGGGCGTGGTGAGTTCCTCCAGAATCTTCAAGCTACTCAACAGCAAGGAGCACATCGCCAACGAAGGCAACTACAAGCCTGAGCGCATTGAGGGAAATATCCGAGTGGAAAAGGTGTGGTTTGCCTATGTCGATGAGGACTATGTGCTAAAAGATATCAGCTTTGAAGTGAAAAAGGGGCAGACCGTAGCCCTGGTAGGCGCTACAGGTGCAGGGAAGTCTTCCATCATCAATTTGATTTCCCGGTTTTACGAAATCAACCAAGGTCATATCTACATCGACGGACGGGAAATTCGAGAGTACGAATTGGCCATCCTGAGAAAGCACATCGGCGTGGTCCTTCAGGATGTCTTTCTTTTTTCCAACAGCATCTATCACAACATCACCCTAGGAAATCCGTCCATTACCCGGGAACAGGTCATGGAGGCAGCTGATTTGGTCGGTGCCAAAAAATTTATCGAGCGACTTCCGGGAGGTTTGGACTACAATGTGATGGAGCGAGGCTCTACCCTCTCTGTAGGTCAGCGCCAATTGATCTCCTTTGTCCGGGCGATGGTGTACAATCCTGAAATCCTCATCCTCGACGAGGCCACTTCATCTGTGGACACAGAGACTGAGGAGCTGATTCAGGAGTCCATAGAGAAAATGATGAAAGGCCGGACATCGATAGTGATTGCGCACCGGCTTTCTACCATACAAAAAGCAGATCAGATTTTAGTCCTGCACAAAGGTGAAATCGTAGAAACAGGCACCCATGCTTCTCTGCTCGAATTGGGAGGGTATTATACCCAACTGCATCAGATGCAGCTGAAGACCATGGCGATCTAAGCTGAAACTCTAAACCAACACAAATATGAAAATCAGACTATTTCTGCTGACTTTGCTTTGCCCCTTGATTTTACAGGCACAGGAAAGAGGTGCCGGGGTAAGACTGGGCGAACCCTTTTCCCTTACCTACAAGGACTTTTTTGAAGATTATTGGTCCTTTGAAGTCATGCTGGGTTCGGGCGGAGTGAATAGCGGGGAATACTACCAAAAAGCTTTTGAAAACAATCCTCCTGAATCCAATGCGATCTATGTAGGCTATTCTGCCCGAAGAGGAATTTCATTAAACTTCCGAATGGCCTTGCATGAGGATTTCACCGATATGTTCGAGATCACCCAAGGCTATCTTTTGGGATATGCCGGGGCTGGAGTTCAAATCAGAACCACTTATGTGGATTACACTTACTTTTTAACACCAAACCTCCCGGGAAACCCCAATCTGAATGAAACCCGGACTAATTTTGATCTGGGACCCGAAGTTTTTGCAGGCGCCGAATATTACTTTGATGAGCTCCCGATCAGTGTCTTTGCCGAAATAGGCTTATATCTTGAGCTGATTGATCGAATCAATATGCGTGGACAAGGTGGAATTGGAGTGAGGTATTTGTTTTAAGCCATGAAAAAGTCAGTCATTCTCGTTTTAATAGTATTCCTACTTATCGTTGGTGGATATTTCGTTTTTGACCGACTGGGTGGGAATACCCCAATAGAAATCGAGTTGGTGGAAAAGAAACCGGATAATCTCGCCGGCAAAACCTTCCGGGGAACTCCCCAAGATCCTCAACTCAAAGCGACCTTTCAGCAGATCGAACAAGCCCAATCCCTTAACCCCGGCACGCAAATTCATACGATCTACTATGTGGAGCCTGCCGGCAAGCTGGATACGATGAAAGTATTTGTGGGAATCAATCTTCCTTTTGCTACCGGAGATTTGGAAGCCAAAACCTTCGAAGAAAACCGCTACTTACTGGCCAAAATCCGGGGAAGCAAATGGGTGATGCCCGGTCCCGAAAAAGTAAAAGCCCAACTGATGGATTTTGCTTCAAAAAATGGCCTTTCGCTAAGCGGAGAGTACATAGATAAAATCATCTCTGAGTCTGAGGTTCAGGTGATTGCGCCAGTCAAATGATTTCTTAAGCAAATCTTAATCAACCTTGGCACGATCCCTGCCGTGATAACAGAAACTAAACCGCTGAAATCATGAATAGACTTACTGCAATGTTGGCTTTGGTAGGACTGCTTTTCTTCCAAGCCTGTACCGGTCCAGAAGGTCCGGTTGGACCCCAAGGACCTGAGGGATTACCCGGAATCAATATTTTGGGATCTACCTATGAGGTTGAAGTAGATTTTACAGCTGCTAATGAATATGAAGGTCTTTTCACTCTGCCGACCCCAGCAGAGCAAAGTGATGTAGCCCTTGTTTACGTCCTTTGGGAAGTAGACAATCAGACCCCGATCTGGAGAGCTTTGCCTCAAACTGTCTTTTTCCAGGAGGGAGTATTGATGTACAATTTCGATTTTACCCGATTTGATGTGAGAATGTTCCTAGATGGCCCGATCGATTATTCGATTTTAGGACCAGAATGGACCCGGGATCAGCTGTTTCGGATTGTGATTGTCCCCAGTGATTTTGCCTCAAACAGAATTGATTGGACCGACTATGAAGCCGTGACAAAGATGCTGGGAATCAAGGATTCAGACTTCCAGAAGATCAAACTCAATTAATCCAATTCTTCTCATTGAATTCAAAAAGCGATGGCAAAAAAAGTCATCGCTTTCTTTTTTGTTCGAAGTCTAATCATCCAAAAAATGATTCCGCTCGTATCTTTGCGGCATGCAACTCCAAAACGATCTGCTGCTGCGGGCAGCAAGAGGTGAAAAAACCGAACGAACTCCTGTATGGCTGATGCGTCAGGCAGGCCGAATCCTTCCCGAATACCGAGCTGTACGTGACTCCGTCAGTGGGTTTATTGAACTGGCTCAAACTCCAGAATTGGCTGCTGAGGTGACCATTCAGCCTGTGGATATTCTCGGGGTCGATGCTGCCATTATTTTTTCGGACATTTTGGTGATCCCTGAAGCCATGGGCCTTCCCTACGAAATGGTAGAGAAGCGAGGACCTTGGTTTTCGGAGACGGTTCGCAGCGAATCTGATTTAAAAAAGCTCAGAGTAGCAGACGGTGAAAACGACCTGAAATACGTGATGGATGCGATCCACATCACCAAAAAGAATCTCCAAGGCCGAGTCCCGCTGATCGGATTTGCCGGAGCACCTTGGACCATTTTCGCTTATATGGTTGAGGGAAGCGGAAGCAAGACCTTTTCCAAATCCAGAGAAAAACTCTATCGGGACCCTGTATTCTCCCATAAGTTACTTCAGCTGATCACCGATTCGACGATCAATTACCTTAAGGCACAAATCAGAGCAGGTGCTGATCTGGTTCAGATTTTTGACAGCTGGGCGGGTATTTTGGGACCCAAGCAATACGAGGAATTTTCGCTTCGATACATTTCGCAGATTTGTGATGCAATTACAGAGGTCCCTGTGACGGTATTTGCCAAGGGAGCCTTTTTCGCAAGAGAAGAAATGGGAAAACTCAATTGCGAAACCATCGGACTCGATTGGAATATGGGCATCGCTGAATCCAGAAGATTAATCGGTGATTCCAAAACACTGCAAGGCAACTTGGACCCTGCGGCACTGTATGGCAATGAAGATCAGGTAAGAAAAGCGACACAGGACATGCTGACCGAATTCCGCGGAAGCCGACACATCGCCAACTTGGGGCATGGATTGTATCCTGATATTGAGCCGGAAATGGTGAAAGTATTTGTGCAGACGGTAAAAGATCATCAATAATCCAAGTCAAAAAAATTCCAAAAGAGGCTTCATAAAGGCCTCTTTTTTTGTTGGTAACCAGGCAAAAAGTCCATTTCAGAAGAAATGGAAAGGATTTTTATACATGTTTAAATTTGTATAAAATTTTTTAATGATTATCAAAATTATAATTTATCTTATTTTTTTTAACAAATCTTTAATAAAATATTCCATTTGTTAAATTTTTGATATTAATTTAAACCATTCTTTATCGATAAATCATTAAATATCGAAAAGTAAGTACGCTTTCAAACCTATTTCAAACCTAAACACATTAATTCATGAAAAACTGGTTACAATTCAAACCAAGTGGGATGAGATTCCCTACTGCACTTCTGTGTGCATTTATTTTGAGCCTCAACATAGCATGGGCTCAAGAAGAAAAGCAGTTCAACTTCTCCGTGGCCTTAAACTCCGACCAATTCTTCGGGTTCTATCCGACTTTCCAGGGTTCGTATGGATTTTCGGATAAGGCAGCCCTGACCTTCTATGGTATCCACTGGGGCGGCGGTACAGGTGCCAACTGGGGCAACTGGACAGAATTTGGTATCGGTGCCAACTTCCAGGCAGGTGACGGCCTTTCCATTAATCCGCAAATAGGATTCCTTGGTGGAAATCTTCTCAGCTCCGGGACAGCAGGACCTGCGATTTTTGGAGATGGTATTGTTCCAAACCTGACTGTGAACTTATTGAAGGAAAAAGTTGAAGGCCAGTTTTACTTTGGTTACTATGCACCCTTACGTGATGAGGCTCCCACCACTGGAACTACCCTGTCTTATGTCCACTATTGGCTCAATCTAGGCTTCCGCGCGAGCCAATTTTTCTCCTTCGGTGCTCATTACGAGCACTTGATCAACTCAGGAGGGTCTAATGTGGAGACTTCAACAGATGTCTACCAGTGGCTCGGTCCTTACGTTCAATTCAGCAAGCCTACAGGCGGACCTTTTGCAAGATTTTCTTTCGGAACTGATTTGGTAGAAGGCAATGATTCCTTCTTCAAGTTGACTACCGGATTTAGCTTCTAATCAACCAACTGAATACCTTACAAGAAAAAGCCGGGCTGATTGCAGTCCGGCTTTCATTTTTTTCTTAACTCAAAGGAATCAGCTCATCTCCTATATTGACCGATCCCAAGTTGAGCGCTACGGCATTTTGCCCAAACATCACCTTGTTGTTGACGGTTCGGTATGAGGAAAGGGTTTTTAGCGGTTCTTTTCCCTTTTCACCCGTTTTCTGATCTACAGTAGTCATGACACATCTCGCACAAGGCTTGATCAACTGAAAAGTCACCCCACCAATTTGTACTTTGCGAAGCTGATCCTCCAAAAACGGTTCTCCTCCGGAAAACACCAAGTTGGGCCGAAACCGATCCATCGGCACCGGATTTTCCAGTCTGCTATTCAAATCATCCAGTGAACTTTGTCCAATAAAAAGATAGGGCATTCCGTCAGCAAAACTGACCGATTCTTCATTGACAGCATACCGTGGGTCCACAGCTCTCTTCGAGCTTTCTGGCATCACAACCAAGTCAACTTTAAACCCCAAAAACTCCGAAAACCATTTTCCGGACTCCTCATTTACTACTTTTCCGGTGACTTCATCATCCCAAATGGTAACCAATAGCTCTTTTCCTTCCGCTCGATCCAAAGGGATTTGCAATCGCTTATTAGGGTCTGCTTTATGGAAGACAAAAAGTGAGTCCTCCCCCACCTCCACCTGAAGAAGAGCCAACTTGGCAAATTCCCGCTGAGACACAAATCTCCCGGTCTCATCCACAAGCATCCACCTTCTGTCATACCGGAATCCTCTTTCCTCAACTTGCCCTTCTGCCAATCGGATTCCTCCCAGGGATTTGATAGGATAAATAAAAATATCCTGAAGAATAAGCTTCTTTTCCATAGGGTAAAAATAGGGTAAATCCTTATCGGGAAAATTGATCAGCCCAAAAAGACCTGAATAACGTCTGAAACTTGGGAAATCAGATCCCAAATAATATCCTCTTTCCGGTAGGCTGATAAATAAATCACGATCCAAGCCATTGCGGCCGCTCCTATCCATCGAAGCCTTTCTTTCATCTTGGGATTTGCAATATACCTGTTCATACCTCAAGGATGGCTTCACCGTCCAACTAGTTGCATAATCAAAAGCGATATTGGCAGAAAAGTCAGTCAATTCACCTCCCTCCGTGACACAAGTGGAAAAATCAGGGGAATCTTTGGCTCAAAATCCTGACAAACTGACACCAAAAGAGGAAATTTTTCTGCTGGCACAGGCATTGAAGCAGGGGGAGAGTATTTCATCTGAAAACTAACAAACTTATATAATCATGGGAAAAATTATAGGCATTGACTTGGGTACTACCAACTCCTGCGTAGCAGTAATGGAGGGTAACGAGCCTGTAGTCATCCAAAACAGCGAAGGAAGAAGAACCACGCCTTCTATCGTGGCCTTCTTGGACAATGGAAACGGAGAGCGCAAAGTAGGTGACCCGGCCAAGCGTCAGGCAATCACCAACCCTGCCAATACCATTTCCTCCGTGAAGCGATTCATGGGAAAGAAATTCTCAGAAGTTTCTGAAGAGAAAAAACACGCTTCTTACAAAGTAGAACAAGGCTCTAACGATACAGTAGCCATCAAAATCGGAGACCGATCTTATACTCCTCAGGAGATCTCTGCGATGATTCTTCAGAAAATGAAGAACACTGCAGAAGACTTCTTGGGACAGACTGTCACCGAAGCTGTCATTACTGTACCTGCTTACTTCAACGATGCAGAGCGCCAGGCTACTAAAGAAGCCGGACAGATCGCAGGTCTTGAAGTGAAGCGAATCATCAACGAGCCTACTGCAGCCGCTTTGGCTTACGGTATGGATAAGAAAAATCAGGACATGAAGATTGCAGTGTATGACCTTGGTGGGGGTACATTCGATATTTCTATTCTTGAATTGGGTGATGGAGTATTCGAAGTAAAATCAACCAACGGTGACGTACACTTGGGTGGTGATGACTTTGATCAGGTGATCATCGACTGGCTAGCTAACGAATTCCAGACCGAAGAGCAAATTGATCTTAGAAAAGATCCGATGGCCCTTCAGCGATTGAAAGAAGCTGCCGAAAAGGCAAAAATCGAGCTTTCCAGCTCTGCTTCTACTGAAATCAACCTTCCTTACATCACAGCTACCCAAACAGGACCAAAGCACTTGGTAAGAAATCTGTCCAGAGCCAAGTTTGAGCAGCTATCAGAAAATCTGGTAAGAAGATCCATGGAGCCTTGTAAAAAAGCGCTTCAGGATGCAGGAATGACTGCTTCTGATATTGACGAGGTGATCTTGGTGGGTGGTTCTACCCGAATCCCTAAAATCCAGGAAGAAGTTGAAAAATTCTTTGGTAAAAAGCCTTCCAAAGGCGTGAACCCTGACGAAGTAGTGGCAATCGGTGCTGCTATTCAAGGTGGGGTTTTGACCGGGGAGGTGAAGGATGTACTTCTTTTGGACGTGACTCCGCTTTCACTTGGAATCGAGACCATGGGTGGCGTTTTCACCAAGCTGATCGAAGCCAACACTACTATTCCTACCAAAAAGTCTGAGGTATTCTCTACCGCAGCGGACAATCAGCCTGCAGTAGATATTCACGTACTTCAGGGAGAAAGACCTTTGGCCAAAGACAACCGTTCTATCGGAAGATTCCAGCTGTCTGATATTCCGCCAGCACCAAGAGGCGTACCTCAAATCGAAGTAACCTTCGACATCGATGCCAATGGTATTCTGAATGTGTCAGCAAAAGACAAAGGAACTGGCAAAGAGCAGAAGATCAAGATCGAAGCTTCTTCCGGCTTGTCTCAGGACGATATCGAAAGAATGAAGCGTGAGGCAGAAGCCAATGCAGCTGCTGATAAAGCAGAAAAAGAAAAAATCGAAAAACTCAATCAAGCTGACAGCCTGATTTTCCAGACTGAAAAGCAGTTGAAGGAGTTTGGAGACAAGCTTTCTGATGGAAACAAGTCCAATATCAATACCGCTCTGGAAGCGTTGAAATCCGCTCATGGTGCTAAAAACCTAGAGGGAATCGACACTGCAATGGCAGATTTGAACAAGGCTTGGGAAGCTGCATCCACAGAGATGTACAACGCCACTCAAGGAGCAGGCGCACAACAGCCGGGACCTGATGCAGGAGCCAACTCCAATGCAGGTGACGGAGTATCCGACGTGGATTACGAAGAAGTTAGCGAAGACAAGAAATAAGGAATCATTAATCCTTCTTGGCGGCATCTGTCCTTGGGCAGGTGCCGCTTCTTTTCTACCAAATGGGATTTGATCAAAAAAATTCCATTCACCATAAACTCAAATCGGGATGCAACTCACTGCCGATAACAAACTGAAAAAACTGATTGTGGTAGGAGACCGGGTTTTGATCCGGTTGAAAAAACCAAATGAAAAGACCGGGTCAGGACTTTATCTGCCTCCGGGAGTACAGGAAAAGGAAAAAGTGCAGCAGGGATACATTATCAAAGCCGGACCGGGCTATCCAATCCCCATGCCGGTAGAGGACCATGAACCCTGGATGGACAGTGATGAAAAAGTAAAATATGTACCCCTCCAAGCCAAAGAAGGCGACTTAGCCATATTCTTACTTTCAGGAGCTCACGAGGTCATGTATGAAGGAGAAAAATATTTTATCGTTTCCCAAGCGGCTATTCTGATGCTGGAACGAGAACAGGACTTATAACCATCTCATCTAAAAACAAAAAACCGATCAGTTGATCGGTTTTTTTATTCTTAGTGAATCCATCTTTTCTTTGATCTCATGGACTTGGGTTCCTCATAGACAGCTTTCGAATTTACCTCCGGCTTTTCTTTATCCCATGGATTGGAGTTCTTTGCTTGAAGTGCTTTAGGATTATTGATTTCTTTTCTGAAACCAACATTTAATCTCTTTCGCGACTCCTTATTCCAGACCTCTGTGTTCTTTGCTTTTGAACCCTTGGCTGATGAAATATCACCTTCATGGACCAATGCAATGCGCGGACTAGTGATTTTCCCTATTTTGGCATTTTTCATTTTTGGCCCGAACCCTCCATCTTGAGCAAGTAAAGGTGAGGCTATTAAAAGAGCTAAAACAACCAGTAAAATTTTCATAGCAAGTGTATTTGGGTTACACAAAACTATACTATCCCTGCCAGAAAATGTTTCAAAACCGATAAAAAATCACCCTTTTAAATTTTTATCGATAGATTATTTCAAAATTCACAAAATCACTACAATAATTCAAAAGGATATTTTTAACGCCTGAAAATCCCACTTGTACCGCATATTTCTTTTCAGAGGTTCAAAAATAAATCGTTTATGCGCAGAAATTTCGATAAACAGAAAAAGCCGAGGTGAAATTCACCCCGGCTTTATTCTAAAATTGACCCTGTTTATTTTTTAATTAAAATGCGAATACCGCTGCCAAAAGGAAAGAGGCCAAACCCTTGGAGGGAGTTAATTCCTTGGTAAGGAAATAGTCGTCACTCATGGTGTCAAACCTCAATTCAGGAATCAAGGTGAGGTTTTTACCGATTTTTGCATTACCTGACAGAGTAACCGCAAACACATTTCCATCACCATTTGAATCGGTAGAGACCACGCCGTCCAAACCACTATTGAATACACTGAAGTATTCCCCTCTCAGTCCAATACCAAAATTTTCACTTGGCCGGGCTTGAAGATATCCGGCAAATCCATAAAAGCCAGCTCCTTCACCCTCTGAATCCTGAATATCAGAACCGGTGTAAATTTCTCCGGAGGCAGAAGTATTATATGTCGTATTGACACCTAAATACCAGAAATCTGAAAGATCAAAACCGGTAGTCAAGTCAATCTGAAATGTCTTTCCCAAGGAAGTCTGACCTGGTTCAAGCAAACCATTGTCAGAAAGAGTCCCATCCTGATCTCCATAGACTACATTCAAATAGGTATTACCCAATTCTGTGGAGTAGCCCAACTGACCTCCAAAAGTGTAGGTACCATTCAGGTTGAATTCCGTCATATCGGTAGGATTCATGACCGCAGCCAAAAATGAAAGCTTATCTGACAATTGAATATTTGCTTTCAAGCCAGTATGGGAAAAAGGCCCATAGGAAAACATATAGGAGGTGGAATAATTGAAATTTGCAGTGGGAGAAATTACTTCATACCCCAAAAAGGTATTGAAATTACCCATGGTCAAAGTCACTTTTTCAGACACATTCCAATAGACATACAATTGATTGACAATCTGAGAACTGCCTGCAAAACCTCCTGAATAAAGAGGCGATCCAAAAACAGCATCTTCTCCTCTCGGCCCGAAGACTAAATCCACTACTGCACCGACCTTTTTTCCTTCATAGGTAGCTATGATATTGGCCATACCTAGGGCAAAACCCGGAAGATTACCGAAGGAAGAGGCTGGCGCTTGAAAATTCTCTCCCTTGTTGGGAGCATTGAAATTGGTTCTGAAATAGGCATCTACTGAGCCCGAAAGAGTCAATGCACTGACTTCTTCTTCTATAACTTCTTCTTGTGCTAGTACTGATTGAAAGGCGGACAAGGCCACAAAGATTATTAGTAGAAATAGGTTTTTCATTTTAATTTTGAGTGTTGGTGAATGATAGAGTTGACCAATAGAGCCCCTATCCGGTCGAAAGAGAGTCGCGTTTTTTTCTCCGGAAGGGGTTCTTAATTGAATTTTTTTTGATTCTTATTCGTCAAAGACGATGGTATAGCCCCGAATGCCATGTTCGTGAGAGTCCAAGCCACTTTTTTCATGAGCTTCAGACACTCGGATTCCTACAGTCTTTTTGAGCAGATAGAAAATAGCAAAGGCCGAAATAAATGCGGTAAGCCCACAGATTACCACACCGATCAATTGGGTAATAAATGAATGCTCAGGATTGGTCGAAAAAATACCGACGGCCAATGTCCCCCAAATTCCACAGGTAAGATGTACTGAGACAGCGCCCACTACATCGTCTAATTTGAACTTATCCAGAAGAACTGCAGATCCAACTACCAAAATCCCCCCGATAAAGCCCACCAGTACAGCACCTGCAGGGTTAATCACATCAGCGCCCGCTGTAATGGACACCAATCCGGCAAGAATTCCGTTGAGAACCATACCCAAGTCCAATCTTTTGAATGCAAAGTAAGCAGCCAAAAATCCCCCCAATCCGCCGGCACAGGCCGCCAGGGAAGTGGTAACCAAGACAAAGGAAACCAATCCGGGATCAGCAGAAAGGACAGATCCTCCATTGAATCCAAACCAGCCCAGCCAAAGCAAAAAGACCCCGATTACAGCCAAAGGAACACTTGCTCCCGGTTTCTCCACGGTTTTTCCGTTGACATATTTTCCGATTCTTGGTCCAACTAAGATCACCCCTGCCAAAGCACCCCAGCCTCCAACAGAATGGACTAGTGTACTTCCAGCGAAATCATAAAAACCCATTTCATCCAATGCGCCACCGCCCCATTTCCAACTACCGATGATAGGATATACAAGTCCTACAAAAAACAGGGTGAAAATAAGGTAAGCACCAAGTTTTACCCGCTCGGCAATGGCTCCAGAAACTATGGTAGCGGCCGTAGCAGCAAACATGGCCTGAAAAAGAAAGTCAGTCCAATAGGTATACCCCCCGTCGGCATATCCCGCAGATACATCTGCAGTGGAGGGTGCGAACCAAAAAAGGTTCCACCCCGCCCCATCAAAGGAGAGCCAACCCGGCACTTCAAATCCAGGGTACATGAGGTAAAACCCGACAGCGGCATAAGAGATGATACCGATGATTGGCGTGACGGTATTCTTGAACAGAATATTGACTGTGTTTTTGGCTTGGCCAAATCCTGCTTCTACTCCAGCAAATCCAAGGTGCATGATAAAGACCAAGGCGGTGGAAAGCATCATCCAGACATTGTTGGTCGAAAGCACATTTTTCGACAGCTCTAATGTCAAATCCATTGTGGCCATGTCATTGGCCACTACGCTTGCAAAATACTTCATAGGTTTTAGGTTAAATTTTGTAGGTAATACAGAATTTATGATAGGTTTGAGAGCAAAAGCTCAGGATGAATCTAATTATAAAATTTTTAAAAAAACAAACCCGTTTTTAAACTAAATGCATTAAAAAGAGACTATTACATTCATTTTTAAACCATTTTTTGCCATTTTTTCAATTATTATAAAAAATAGAGCTAAAAATTGACCCAATTGTTGATAAAATAAAATTTGGCTGAGATTCAAAAAATTCTTTGGAATCGATTACGCTTATTTATTTTTAAAATAAAATTAATTTATGAATAATATTTACAGAACAAAATTCTGAATTTTTAAAATATTCAGAATTTACATGAGTTTACAAGGAATTATGAAAAACATAATTTGATATTTTTTGATATTTTTTTCAACCATAAACTCCGAAAAGCAGAAAAATTGGAAACCAAAGGGTCAAAATCTACCCCCAAAAATCAGATTTGATCCTAGTTTTTGATAAAAATGAGTGAAATCAAAACCAAACCATGGCTCAAATAGGGAGTCAATCAGATTCTCCAACTCTTCGATAAAGAAAAGCGATCAACTTCGATCAAATTAAATGACTATCCAGACTCAGTCATTGAAGAGAAAGCGAAGAGAAAAGAACAGGCACAGGGAAACAGTTACTTTTGAAGGCTGGCAAATTCCTTCGCAAAATAGGTAAGAATGATTTTTGCACCGGATCTCTTGATGGAGGTAAGCATTTCTACCATGGCTCGCTCCCCGTCAATCCAACCTCTTTCAGCAGAAGCCTTAATCATACTATACTCTCCGGACACATTATAGGCAGCAATGGGGAGAGGATAGTTGTCGCTTAGCAGTTTGATAATGTCCAAATAGCTCAAAGCAGGCTTGACCATTAAAAAATCGGCCCCTTCTTCCATATCCAAATCCGCCTCAATCAAGGCCTCTTGACTGTTTGCAGGATTCATTTGATAGGTTTTTTTATCTCCAAACTTGGGAGCAGAATCCAATGCATCCCGGAAAGGCCCATAGAATGCACTTGCGTATTTTGCGGTATAGGACATGATGGAAGTGTCCGTAAAGCCGTTTTGATCCAAGGCTTCCCGTATGTACCCGACTCGGCCATCCATCATATCCGAAGGCCCCAAAATATCCACACCTGCATCTGCCTGGGCTAAGGACATCTTGGATAAAATCTCCAATGTTTCATCATTGAGAATCCTGCCTTCTCGTACTAGACCGTCATGCCCGTCACTGCTGTAGGGGTCCATAGCCACGTCCGACATCAAGCAAAGTTCAGGGAAGTTTTTTTTGATTTCACGAAGCGCCTTAAGGTAAAAAGTTTCAGGATTATAGCTTTCTGAGGCTATTTTGTCCTTTTTTGATTCGGGATAAGCAGGAAATACATCTACTGCAGTAATCCCCAACTTCAGGCATTCTTCAATCTCTTTAAGCATCAAGTCTGTCGAGAATCGGTAAATCCCCGGCATAGAAGCCACCTCTATTTTTTGGTTATTCCCTTCTACCAAAAACATAGGAAAAATCAGGTCCTTGACTGAAAGCTGAGTCTCTTCTACTAAGTTCCTTACCGCTTCGGATTTTCTGTTTCTTCTGGGTCTTCTCAACATCATGCTTTGAATTAGTATTACAAAACTACTATAGCAAATCGGATAAGCCTTAAAAAAACAAAAAGAGGTGCTTTATTTTGCACCTCTTTACTGAGAAATCATGTCAAAAATTCACTTGCGCCTGCAGTCTTAGCAAACTTCCTCTTTGTCGATTATCCGGTTTAAGCGAATTTTCAAAGGTTCGATCGGAGACGGTGTACATCGTCACCAATTCGAAATTCTTATTGAATTGCCATTCGACACCCAATTCCAATTCCTTTACTCGGTGTCTTGTAGCATCCAATTCAAACTTCTTTCCCCCGTCATAATATTGGTATCGGGTGAAAGGTATGGCTCGTTTGTCTCCTTTTTGGAACATATAGCTGGCCATAATATACCCTCCTTGTAGAGATCTTTGTTCGACATCATTGGTCTCAGGATTAAACTCCGGCCCTTTTCCCCAATTGTACTCGGCCTGAATCCCAAATGGCTGAGGATAAAGGATGAATGATGGCCCCATCCTGGCATCCATAAATTCCACTTGATCAAAATCAGTCAAGGGATTGCGGTTGATGACATATTTTCCTGAATATCCCTGAAAAGAAGCTTCAATAATCTGACCGGAAGGAAGCTCAAATGGATAAGTAGCGCGGGCTACTAGATGGAAGGAGTCATTTTTATCCGGATTATTGGGTCCTTGTCCATTGTAGACTCCAAAACCAAAAACCCCATAATCTCCTGACCCTTTCAGACCTGATGAAGTCAGGTAGCTGAATCGCTTTCGGATTTCGGAAGGAGCATAATAAAATACTACTCCCAAGTCACGCTCATTGGGCAAACCGGAATTCAGGCCATCATTTCTATCCAAAGGAAGTCTATTCTGACTGGATTGAAGATTTTCGAAACCATAGGGCATCTTTGACTGCCCGATTCGAAGCCTGAATTCATTATTCTCATCCAGCCCCAAGTCTACATAAGCATCCCTGATTTGAGCAAAATTCCCTCCCCCTGAGGCAAAATCAGGCTGAATGTAGAAATAGACTCTGGGATGAATCTGTCCAAAAAGGACCAATCGGATTCGTCTGAAGAAGAAACCTCCTCCGTCTCCACCCCAGGATTTATCGCATTGATCACATTTAAGATCGGGATTGGTTTCAAATAGCCCATTGTAACGGAGTTGGGCATATCCTCTGAGTCGGATAGACTCATACCAATTCTTCTGAACCTTTACAGGTTCGGGTTTTTCAGTGAGCAGCGAGTCAGGATTGACGCCCCTTGCAAAAGCGCCTAAAGTGACCATGGTCAGAAGGACCAATGCTGCTGCGAATCGACTTCGCATACAGAAAGGTGATTAGAATGAATAATTGTACAGCGATGCAAAGTTCAGTCGACAACATGTATTAAAAATGAATCCACAATTATCAATTCATTATGAAAACTAAAAATATATTTGAAAATTTTATCAACTACCCATTGATAAACCTGTTTTAATGCCAATCATAAGGGTTTTTAATATTAAGCGAATGTTAAGTCATTTTTCAATGTTAAAAAATTTTTATGCCAATGTTAATAGTATCCTATTTAAACCAGCAAGGAGATCACATGATTCGGGTCAAGCCCCAGGTAATTTTCAGTATAAAGGTCACAGATTGGCAGTTGTTCTTTGGTATGGGAAGAAAGAACACCCACTACTTTCATCCCGGCATTTTTTGCAGCGGAAACACCAGAAAAGGAATCTTCAAAGACCACACAGTCCTCAGGAGCCAAGTTTAAATTTGAGGCAGTTTTTAGATAGACTTCCGGATTAGGCTTATGCTTGGTGACATGCTCACTCGCCAAAGCTGAATGCAAATTGGGAAAGAGATCCAATCGCCCGCCAATCAATTCCAAATTGGCAAACGGAGCTGATGTAGCCACCCCCAGCCTAAATCCAGCATCTTTCAAGCTCTGAAAGAAGGGCATAAACCCGGAAATTGGCTCTACATGATGCTGATAGATCTCCCGAAAAAGGCTTTCCTTCTCAAATTCCAATTCCTCCAATTCCTGTCCCTTGATCTCTCTGCCTAAAAAATGGCTTAAAATATATCCATTGTTTTTGCCATACATATGCTCTTGAAACTCCTCCTCGGTGGGAAAGAGGTTTCTTTTTTCGAAAAAAATTTTGAAGGCTTGGGAATGGAATGGATTAGTATGACAGATTACTCCGTCCATATCGAAAATTACTGCTTTGGTCATATAGCCATTAAATAAAAATGACTTCGCTACCCATGGTAGGATAGCGAAGTCAGTTAGGTTTTTGCAATTCAGGAATTAAATTCTGCGATTACTTTTTCAATAATATCACAGCACTCATGCAGCTGCTCCTCAGTCATTACCAAAGGTGGTGCAAACCGGATGATATTTCCATGGGTTGGTTTAGCCAATAGCCCATTTTCGGCAAGCTTTACACAAATATCCCAAGCAGTAGTACTTTCCGGAGAATCATTGATCACTACAGCATTGAGGAGACCCTTTCCTCTTACCAATTTGGCAATCGGATATTTATCTACCACACGCTGCATCCTTTCCCGGAATAGTTTGCCCAGTTTTCTGGCATTTAGTGCCAACTTCTCATCTCTGACTACCTCTAAAGCAGTCATGGCCACTTTTGCTCCTAGAGGGTTTCCTCCAAAAGTAGACCCATGCTGACCAGGTTTGATCACCTCCATAACACTCCGGTCGGCCAAAACTGCCGATACAGGATAAAAGCCTCCGGAAAGGGCCTTCCCCAAAATCAAAATATCAGGCTTAGTATAAGTTTCCTGTCTTTCACAATGCCCCTGACAAGTGCAATTGCCACAGACAGCAAGGAGCGAACCCGTTCTTGCGACACCGGTTTGGATTTCATCTGCTATGAAAAGCACATTATTCTTAGCGCACGCTTCTTTTGATTTTCTGATGAAATCTTCGGAAGGCACATATACGCCGGCCTCACCTTGTATAGGTTCTACCAAAAAGCCAACTACCCCATCTATTTTCAAAGCTTCTTCCAAAGCCGCTATATTATTATAAGGTATGCGGATAAAGCCCTCGGTAAAAGGACCAAAGCTTTTCCTGGCATTGGCATCATTGGAAAATGAAATAATAGTAGTGGTTCTTCCATGGAAGTTATTTTCTGCCACGATGATTTTTGCCTGATTTTCGGCGACTCCTTTTTTCTCATAGCCCCATTTCCGAGCGAGCTTCAATGCAGTCTCTACTCCTTCTGCCCCTGTATTCATGGGCAAGACCATGTCAAACCCAAAATACTCTGTAATGTATTTTTCAAAAGGGCCAAGCATGTCGTTGTAAAAAGCCCTAGAGGTCAAGGTCAGAGTTCCGGCTTGTTCGATCATCGCATCTTTTATTCGGGGATGACAATGCCCTTGATTAACTGCTGAATAAGCGGAAAGGAAATCAAAGTACTTTTTCCCTTCAACATCCCAAAGATAAACTCCCTCTCCTCGGGACAATACGACAGGTAGTGGGTGATAATTGTGCGCGCCGTAGCGATCCTCTAGATGGATGGCTTGTTGACTGGAGGTTACCGTTTCCATGATTTGGTTAATTTTGCTAGGTTTATTTCAAGTTCCAAATATAATGAATGCCTTCGGGCCAAACCATGAAACCGGAAAAGAAGCCACTCCCAAAAATTACACCGGAGGATTATTATTTCAACGAACAAGGCCTGATGGTTTTCACTGAGAAATACCATTTGAAAAGAGGCTATTGCTGTGGAAGCGGATGTAGGCACTGCCCCTACCCGAAAGGGTAAATAAATTGGGGAATTTTTAAAATGCTTTGTTGGTAATTCCCAAAAAGTTCCGATATTTGCAGACTCATTACAGAAACGCATACCAATTACGATACATAATCATGGCAAAAGTTTGTGACATTACCGGCAAAAGACCTCGAGTAGGTAACAACGTGTCCCATGCAAACAACAAAACCAAGCGTAGATTCTACCCAAATCTTCACAAGAAGAGCTTCTACGTACCTGAGGAAGACGCATGGATCACTTTGAAAGTGTGCTCTAAAGCATTGAAGACAATCAATAAGAAAGGTATCACTGCAGTTTTGAAAGAAGCGCAGGATAAGGGTATGATTGTAATTAAATAATCAAAGTCACATTCCCCTAAATCAACACCGAGATGGCTAAGAAAGGAAACAGAGTACAAGTGATTTTGGAGTGTACAGAGCACAAAAACTCTGGCATGCCAGGTACTTCAAGATATATCACAACGAAGAACAGAAAAAACACCACTGAAAGATTGGAATTGAAAAAGTTCAACCCAATCCTGAAGAAAGTAACTGTTCATAAAGAAATTAAATAATTTTAGCTGGGTATAATCACCCGTAAACAACAAAGACATGGCTAAGAAAGTAGTAGCAACCCTGAAAAAAGAAGGTGGCGTATCTTACGCCAGAGTAATCCGTGCCGTAAAGTCTGATAAGACTGGTGCTTATACCTTCAAAGAAGAAATGGTTCCTTCCACAATGGTACAGGATACCCTGAAAAAATAATTGCCAAGTGCATCGTAATGCTTACAAGTCCCTGCTGAAATTATTCAGAGGGACTTTTTCGTTATATTCACTTTTAACTATCCAATTCTAACTATGGGAATCTTTGGCTTTTTCTCTAAAGAAAAAAAGGAAAGTCTGGACCAAGGACTGCAAAAGACCAGCGAGTCTATCTTTTCCAAACTCAGTAAAGCGGTAGTCGGGAAATCCAAAGTCGATGAAGAAATTCTAGACGAACTGGAAGAAATCCTCATCACTTCGGATGTAGGGGTAGATACGACTATCAAAATTATCCGAAGAATAGAGGAGCGTGTGGCCAAGGACAAGTACCTCAATACCGAAGAATTGGACAAAATCCTGAGAGAAGAGATTGCTGGACTCTTGGAAGAAAACAACTCCCAGGATTTTTTGGATTTTGATATTCCTGAGGACAAAAAACCCTACGTCATCATGGTTGTAGGAGTAAATGGGGTTGGAAAAACGACCACCATAGGCAAATTGGCCAATCTCTTTAAAAACGCCGGTAAATCCGTAATACTTGGGGCTGCGGACACATTCAGAGCAGCGGCCGTGGATCAGCTGATCCTATGGGGTAATCGGGTAGGTGTCCCGGTCGTCTCTCATGGAATGAATACAGATCCCGCCTCGGTAGCCTTCGATGCTGTAAAGCAAGCTGTTGAAGCTAAGGCAGATGTGGTTATCGTGGATACGGCAGGAAGGTTGCATACCAAAGTCAACCTGATGAATGAGCTGAGCAAAATCAAGCGGGTCATGCAGAAGTTTATCCCGGATGCACCTCATGAGATCATGCTTGTACTTGATGGCTCTACGGGGCAAAACGCCTTCATCCAAGCCAAAGAGTTTACAAAAGCTACTGAGGTGACTTCCCTTGCTATCACCAAACTGGATGGAACTGCCAAAGGTGGCGTGGTCATTGGAATTTCGGATCAATTCAAAATCCCGGTCAAATACATAGGGGTAGGAGAAAAAATGACAGATCTCCAGATCTTCAACCGAAAGGAATTTGTCGATTCACTCTTCAAAAAGAAGTAAATCCTGCAGAAAACATGAAATCCTCCAAAAAAAATTGGAGGATTTTTTTTTGAGAGGACAACTCTTTGGATTTTTTTTCCGTAATTCACAATGATATCAATTTAATATCATACTGAAATGGAAAAAACTAGCACACCTATCTCCGGCTATTTGATGCTTTTCTTGGCATTGGCCTTCATCCCTGCAATCGTTTGGGCTTTCTTCAATCAGATAATCTGGTTGGGAATTGTACTCATTCCCCTTTTCATCCTGATTTTGCCGGGTTTCTTCACCCTCCAGCCAAACAAAGCGATGGTATTGATCCTTTTTGGAGCTTACAAAGGAACGGTTAAAGCCAATGGCTTCTTCTGGGTCAATCCATTTATGACCAAGCAGAAGATATCCCTGCGGGTGAGAAACTTCGAAAACAAACCGCTCAAAGTCAATGACAAAATCGGAAACCCGGTAATGGTAGGGACTATCGTAGTTTGGCAAGTCGAAGACACCTTCAAGGCGACCTTCGATGTGGAAGACTATGAAAACTTTGTCCATCTTCAAACGGACGCAGCCGTACGAAAAATGGCCGGAAAATATCCTTACGATGACTTTGAAGCCGAAAATGCAGAAATCACTCTCCGCTCAGGGGTAGAAGAAGTAAATCACTCTTTGGAAGCTGAGATCGTGGAGCGCTTGAATCATGCCGGTATCAAAGTAATCGAGGCAAGGATCTCGCACTTGGCTTATGCATCTGAAATCGCTTCCGCCATGCTCCAAAGACAGCAGGCCACGGCCATTGTAGCCGCACGAAGAAAGATTGTGGACGGCGCTGTAGGAATGGTAGAAATGGCCTTGGCCGATTTGGGCGAAAAAGGAATCATTGAATTCGATGAAGAAAAGAAGGCAACCATGGTCTCTAACCTAATGGTGGTCCTTTGCTCGGATAAAAGCGCCAATCCAGTATTAAACGTAGGAACACTCCATCAATAAACTTCATTTGATCATGGCAAATCTTGTTTTCAAAGAAATGCAGTCCTACAAAGGGACTTGGGTCATGTACCTAATTTTGGTCATCGAACTTCCGATTATCCTCTTGGTCGCTACTTTGATTTGGAACACAGAAAATGGCATGAAAGAGGGGCTATGGGGATTAGGAATTGTAGTCTTGATTGTATCCTTGGTTTTCATGCTTTTGATGCTCATCCGCTTGGAGACAAGAATCGACGAATATGGAGTCAAATTTCGTTTTTTCCCATTCATCTCTTCCTGGAGAACATTCCCCAAAAGCCAAATCAGACAAATCCAAATCATCAACTACAGCCCATTGACAGATTATGGAGGATGGGGGCTTAAGGGAAACCGGACTACCAAAGCTTACAGCATCATAGGTGATGAAGGGATTCTATTGGATATAGGAGAAAAAAAGAAAATCATGATCGGGACACAAAAAGGAAAAGAGTTGCGGTCGTATTTGGAGGACTGGCTAGAATCTGAGTAGTATGTCAAAGAAAAAAGCATTTGCACTGAGGCTGGATGAGGCTACCCTAAATGCCGTCGAGAAATGGGCTGCAGATGAATTCCGTAGTGTCAATGGGCAATTGGAATGGGTGATTTACGAGGCCCTAAAAAAATCAGGTAGACTTCCCAAAAAACATCCCTCTGAGGAGTAAGCTTATCTTTTGCTCAAATTGGAATGCCTTCTATTTTTAAAATGGAGGGCATCTCTTTTTATTTGGTAAATTTGACCATGAAAAAAGCAATCAGCTTTGTTATCCGGTATGTACCCCGGCCAATTCTCCAAAGAATCAGCCCTCTAGTAATGAAGGTGCTTGCTCAAGTCAACTCAGGGAATGAGGTTCAATGCCCGATTTGCCATAAAGAATACAAAAAATTCCTGCCTTATGGTCGGGTAGCACGTGAAAATGCCCTTTGCCCCAATTGTCTCGCTCTGGAAAGACATCGCTTGATGTGGCTTTTTCTAAAGGAAAAAACAGACTTTTTTACTGCCCCCTTAAAAGTCCTTCATGTTGCTCCTGAGCATTGCTTCATTGATCGGTTCGACGCCTTACCCAATCTTGAATACATCACTGCGGATATAGAATCTCCCTTGGCCAAGGTGAAAATGGATGTGCACCAAATCCCTTTCCCTGAAAACACCTTCGATGTGGTCTTTTGCAATCACGTTTTGGAGCATGTTGAGGA
Source organism: Algoriphagus taiwanensis (assembly GCF_036245645.1). Lineage (NCBI taxonomy): Bacteria > Pseudomonadati > Bacteroidota > Cytophagia > Cytophagales > Cyclobacteriaceae > Algoriphagus > Algoriphagus taiwanensis. The sequence goes on from NZ_BTPE01000024.1 coordinate 31,412, forward strand.
TGATATTTTGGCTTGTTCTGAATTCAACCGCGTACTCAAGCCCGGAGGCTGGGGAATCCTTCAATCCCCTGTCTATAATCTCGAAAAAACACTGGAGGATAAAACTATAACCGATCCTGCCGAACGGGAACGCCTGTTTGGTCAGCGCGATCATGTTAGGAAATTTGGAAAGGATTATGCGGAAAGGCTTCGAAAATCCGGGCTGCAGATTGAAGAAAACCAGTTTGTAAAAGAACTGCCAAATGAAAAAGTCAAACGTTTTGCATTGGCTCCTGATGAGGTGATTTTCGTCTGTAGAAAAGGAATCTAACCCGATACCTGCTTGCGCAAAAACTCGAGTAATAACCCGGAACCATATCCACACAATTGGATAATCGAAGTCATCAAGGCCAAATCACCAACCAAAATGGATTGGTATTTCCAACTGGCCTGGTAAATCACCAAACCTGCCCAAGCCCCAAAAATGAGTAAATGAGGAATAAAGAAAATCTTCAAAAAGAGACCATTGATCAAGAGGGAAATCAGGAAGAAAAGAAAAAAAGTGGGCAACCAATGAACCAACTTGATGGCCTCGGGATGAAACCTGGACACATTGACCCGGTTTTGACCAAATGAGAATGCTTGTTTTGCAAAAGACCAAAGCGTGTTTTTTCGTTTATGATAAACGAAAGCACCTTCTATTAATTCAAGCCTAAATCCCGCTTTCTTGATCCGGATGCTCCATTCGATATCTTCACCTCGATTGGGATCCACGAATCCACCAATTTGCTCAAACACTTTTCTGGAAACCCCCATATTAAATCCTCGTGCCTGATACTTGGAGGGGTCTTTAAGTTTGCCTCTAATTCCACCGGTCGTCCAAAAAGAAGTCATGGCAAAATCCATGGCTTTTTGAAGTGGGGTAAAACCCTCAGCAGCGGCATCCGGTCCACCAAATGCATCCAATTTTCTGGCTTGGACTGCCTGGTTGACCTTGCTCAAATAATCTGAAGGCAAAATGACATCGGAGTCCAAGATGATAAAAAATTCACCATTGGCGTTTTTCATCCCAAAGTTTCTCGCAAAACCTTGGCCTGAATTTTCCTGAAAAAAATAAGCAAGAGATAGCTTGGAGCCAAAATCAGAACATACCTTATCTGCCTTTACAGAAGATCCATCTTCCACCACAATCACTTCAAAATCCAAGTAATCCTGAGAAGAAATACTGGATAGCAAATCCCTAATTTCATCAGGACGATTATATACCGGAATGATAAAGGAGAAAAACATCAGAAATCAAAATTGATTTCCTCATCGATTTTGTACTCTGCTTCTTTTGAATTGCTCGAAGTCATCAACTCGGCAATAAAACCAGTCACAAAAAGCTGTACTCCCACGATAATGGCGACCAAAGCTAGAAAAAACAGAGGTTGATCTACAATTTCCCGCACTTTCACTCCCCTGCTTAGGCCATAGATCTTTTGGAAAATCAACCAGCAAGTAATTAAAAATCCACTCAGAAAGGATAAGGTCCCCAAAGAACCGAAAAAGTGCATCGGCTTTTTCTTGTATCGGTGGACGAAGGATACACTGATCAAATCCAAGAAGCCATTTAGGAAGCGTTCCAAACCAAATTTGGAATAGCCATACTTTCTGGCCTGGTGCTGTACTACCTTTTCTCCGATTTTTGGAAAACCGTTCCATTTTGCCAAAAGAGGGATATATCTGTGCATTTCTCCATACACAGTGATGTTTTTTACGACCTTATTGCGATAAGCTTTGAGTCCACAATTGAAGTCGTGCAGCTCAATTCCGGAAATCCACCTCGTTACACCATTAAAAAATTTACTGGGAATCGTTTTGGAGATCGGATCATGCCTTTCTTTTTTCCATCCAGATACGACATCCAAACCTCCCTTAATCATCTCATATAGCCCGGGGATTTCATCGGGACTATCCTGCAGGTCAGCATCCATGGTGATGACCACTTCCCCTTCTGCTCTTTTGAAACCGGCATCGAGTGCAGCTGACTTCCCATAGTTTCGGGTGAAGTTTAGGCCTTTGAGAAATTTGTTGGTTCCAGAGAGGGTTTGGATTACTTCCCAAGAATGATCAGTACTACCGTCATTGATCAATATCACCTCATAAGAAAAGCCGTGCTGATTCATCACACGGCTGATCCATTGGGTTAATTCTGGCAAAGATTCTTCCTCGTTGAAAACTGGAACTACGACGGAAATCTGAATCATGGGTTAATAATCTAGGGACTTATCTCTTTTCTTCAAGATAGCTCCCAAAATTAATGCAAGAATGGCATAGAATATCAGACTATAGCCAAAACCTTTTATTTGCCCGACTAATGTAAATCCAGAAGCTGAATTGACTCTCATTTCTTCAAGCTGGTCTGGAGGAATGGCATCAGGATTGACACCGAATTTTTCCATCATACCGACAGCATTTTCAAAGGAAAGATCAGCAAGAACCTGCGGAAGACTTGGGTCAATTACGTGAAAAAGAAGAATCGTACCTATGGAGGAAACCAAGCCTGAAATTACCATAGTGATAAAGCTGAAATTGAAAGCGGTGCCAAAAGCCATAAAACCGCCCAATTCGCTCCGGTATTGCTTCCCAAAGTAGATGATGAGTACAAAGAATATTACAATAGAGACCAGAAAAAACCAACCTGAGGCAAGTAGACTGGAGTCAATAAAGTAGGCGATATAAGTTACTGCCATAGCGATCAAACCCATGGTAATTCCCGGTTTGACGGCGGCCTGAAAAGGAGATTGTGTCTGTTCTTCCATAGTGCTTAAATTGGATTTTTCCTCAAAATAATAGAAATAATGATGCTAAAAAACATCCCGGGGATGATTTTCCATAGCCCATCATTGAATGCTACATCCCACCTACTCATGGTTTTTAGGCTTTGTTGCGTGGTCCTAAAAGATTCTTCACCAACTTGAGCTACGATAGTCTCTCTATTTCCTTCCAATACCTCCCATTTGGATTCCCTTATTGCCTCAAACAAATCGGGCGAAACAAAGAGCAGAACCCAAATCGAAAGAGCTGAAATCAATCCAATCAAAAAATAGGTGGTAAATCCCACGGTCATCCCTTCCGCAAAAGACAGATAACCATTATTGGTGTAGTCTTTAAAAAACTTGATAGCCAAGTAAATTGCAACAGGCGAGATTAAATAGCCAAAGACCAAATTAAGATTAGTGGGATCTTCGTAGATAAAAGACAATACCAAGAAAGAAAGGAAGGATAAAATCCCTCCCAACACCCCAAACTGATAAGCTGTCTTTAGGTACTTATTCATCCGTTTTAATCAGCTTGCCCTTTTGAATAACTAGTTTGACCTTTCCTTGAAGGGTTTGGCCAAACCACGGGTTATTGGAAGAAAGAGAACGATTGGATTCTTCGTTATATAACCATTCTTGGGAAGGATTCCATACGGTCCAAGCTTCTGGAGATGCATTCAGAATCTTACTTGGTCCTGAGGTGATTTTTTCGATTAATAACTTCCACCCCAATTCCGGAGCAAGTTTTACTAAGGCAGGCAAGAAAGTTTGAAGCCCAGCCATGCCGAATGAGGCCAAGTCAAACTCAGCAAATTTTGAATCGAAATCCTGTGGCTGATGATTGGAAACCAAAGCATCAATGGTTCCATCCTGCAAACCTTCTATCAAAGCTTCTCGATCAGAGGCCCCTCTAAAAGGTGGCTTAACTTTAAAATTGGAATCAAAAGATACCAAATCCGTATCACTGAAGAGCAACTGATAAATGGATACATCAGCAGTCACCTGCAGTCCCTCGGCTTTCGCTTTTCTAATTAATTCTACTCCCTTAGCTGTACTGAGAGTTTGGAAATGAACCTTGCCTCCAGTGTATCGGAGTATTTCCAAATTTCTCTGAATAGCTACATCTTCGGCGAGGTTAGGAATTCCTTTCATTCCCAGTTGAGTGGAAATTTCCCCTTCATGCATTTGACCAAAGATACCAAGCAGTGGATCATAAGCATGGTCAAAAAGAATCCCATCAAACTTTTGGAGATACTGAAGGATCTTCATATATCGATCGGAATTAGCCAAGGGCTTCACTCCCTCTCCAAATAATGTGACTCCCGATTGAAAATGCATATCCAAAATCTCGGTAAGGTCTTCGCCTAAATTATTTTTGGTGACGGCTCCCATGATTTCCAACTTTGGATTAAATGCTTTTGCTTTATTCAATACAAAGTCTACCTCATTTTTACTTTGAATGACCGGGTCAGTATTGGGCATAACCACAGCTTGTGAAAACCCGGACACGGTAAGTGATTGGCATAAAGACTCCACAGTCTCTCTATATTCTTGACCAGGCTCTCCTAGCCCAACTCTCAGATCAATCCAGCCTGCAGAGATGTAACAATCATGACAATCGATAACTTCCCCGGAAAAATTATCGGAATCAAATCCGATAGGAGAAAGCCTTTCACCTTGAAAAATAAAATTTTGCTTAGAGGATATTTCTCCATTTGCGATCAGTCGCAAGCCACGAAGAAGATATGAAGACATTAGGAAATGGTTTGATACAAAACTGCAATAAATCTCCAGAAAAGAAAAGTTGTAAAGGTAAAAGGAAAGCACTTCTTGGCACGAATGAATCAAAATACAATCCAACAGGACATGACCCCCACCTCTTGTCTTTCACTTTTTGTCTCTTGCTTCTACTGAAGGTCCTAAAACACAAAAACCCCAGTCGTATGACTGAGGTTTGAATAATGTGGCGGCGACCTACTCTCCCGGGTGTAACCCCAGTACCATCGGCGCTGCAGGGCTTAACTTCTCTGTTCGGGATGGGAAGAGGTGGGACCCCTGCGCTAGGCCGCCTAATTTGTAAGTATGCAGTAATCAGTGATCGGTAAGCAGTTGCCTCCCAGAAGATCTGATGCGCTGCATCTAATATCTTTTGTTCTGCTTTTGTCTTTCATCGGTCATCCGACATCCGACATCCAGCTTTTTAACATATCTCGTAGAAACTGTAACAAACAGCAGGTAAGCTTTCGGGCAATTAGTACTGCTCAGCTATGCCATTGCTGACTTTACACCTGCAGCCTATCAACCTGGTCGTCTCCCAGGGCC
>NZ_BTPE01000025.1:0-22950 GCF_036245645.1 Algoriphagus taiwanensis
ACTGACCGGTATATTTCTTCCAAATCTCAACTTTTGAGTAATTCCCCGAAAGATACTCTTTGATCATTTCTTCCCGTTCAGCCCAACTCAGAGATCCTATTCCTCTTGTTTTTTGTTCTTTTTGTCGTTTCATAGTAGTTTACTTTGTGTAAACTCAATTCAGGACAAGTCATGGAAGTTTGGGTGTATGGGAGAATAGAAAATGTCCCTCGCAAAGACGGTAAGACGCAAAGAGACCTAAGTCCTGCTTCTGGAGAAGCAGGATAACAAGAAGGTGGATTACAAATCCATGGACAAGAGTTCGGGATTGCAAATCCCAAACAGCGAGTGATGACCCTGTAAGGGTCAAAATCTCAATAGCCATGGGTTTTAACCCATGGATATTTTGATAACGGGAATTAACAGCGCTGGCCATGGATCTCGATCTGGAAACCAAAAGTCTGGGCCAGCAAGAGGAAAGAAATCTCTCGCAAAGACGGTAAGACGCAAAGAGACCTAAGTCCTGCTTCTGGAGAAGCAGAACAGCGAGGAGGGCTTGCGCCAGTGCGGGCCTTAAACAAAAAATCCTGCTTCTGGAGAAGCAGGATAACAAGAAGGTGGATTACAAATCCCTGGAAAGAAGTTCGGGATTGCAAATCCCGAACAACCGTAAGCATTCAATAAAAAATCCTGCTTCTGGAGAAGCAGGATAACAAGTAGAGGGATTACAAATCCATGGAAAGAAGGTCGGGATTATAAATCCCGAACAGCGAGAATTGCTCCAGATTATCGGGACCCGAACAGCAGGTAGAGGCTAAACCTTCGAGGTCTGGAAGACCTCAAAGGTTAGGTGGTGGTGGCGTCGGCGAGTTCGCGGTTGCGGCGTTCTTCTTCGACGATGCGGTTGTAGATAGCTGCTCGCTTTCTGATGCGGTTGGTTTTTTCCCAGTCCATAAAGGCTACGATCACAAAAAGCATATAGTACATAATCTGTGACTTCTGACGGATGATAATTCCCAGATTGGACATCACAAAGGTCATGGAAACAGATATAGAAAAAAAGACAACTGCTGACATCTTAACCATCGCCGGGGCTACCCGGATATAATCAATAAAGCTCTTTTTCAGAATTCGGGAAAACATATAAATATAGAGGGCATTCTCCATGGACACCACTAATCCTAAGGAATTAGGAGAGTCTACAAACAAAGGCCGAAACCAAAAAGTAAATAATTTCATAGGGAGACTATAACTACCCATGTCGACTCCAGAACCAGAACTTTGTAATCTTTGAGCATTCAAAGCAGATTCCTCCTCAAAGCTTTCAACCACATTATTCGGGTCATAACCCAAATAAATCAACAACTTATCATAAACTAAAATGCTTATTACAATACCTGCTAATGCAGCCAGATATTTCTGGTAAGTAGGTACTTTCTCTCTGCCCAAGATAAATCCTACTCCCATCCCAATCAGCACTGCAAACAAGATATGAGGTCGAATCATGTAACACATAAATCCACCCAAAGCCATGAGGAAAATTCGCTTTCCCGGCCAAGAAAGGCCATAGGTCAAAAAGGCCAATCCGGCAAAAATATAAGCTCCCTTTCCCAAGGAAGCGGTCCAAAAGTGCATATTGGGCAAGAACATAAAAATGGTAATTGCGTCCCAACCCTCAAACTTGGGGTTGAAGCGCAAGTTCTCCTTCATAAAACAGTAGAAATACACAAATCCCCAAAAGCCCACCCAAGTGGATAAAAACATCATCATATCGTAGTTGAACCCCAACCATTTTGCAAAAGGGTAATTCACCCACTCAATAAACAGAGTTCCAGGTTCAAAGGCATCAAACCAATTTTTATAATGACGATAACTGGAAAAATATACCACTGAATCTGATCTATTAAACTGAGCATAGGTCCAATAAACCAAGCCAAAAAACATATGGTACCAGTACATCTGATTCAAAAGTCCGGCCTTTAGCCATTTATGTTCCTGCTGAAGGTTATTTAGGATGGGCTGAGAGACAAAGAAAAGGAAGATGACTAGGAATACTGCGCCGAGCAAAGCGATTCTGGGTTAGGATTTCTCAAATATAAAAATTGAAAGGTTATGAGTTAATGGTTATCAGTTAATCGTTGAGAGGTTTTGGGTTCTACGTTCTGAGTTTTTGGTTTTGGGGTGGGGAATTGGCGAGTTTGTGAATAAGAGGAAGGAAGTTAAGTGGGAGAAAAAGTCAATTAATGAATTTTGAATTAACTCTTAGCAAATAGGTCTTTGTAAAAATCTTCGAATTGTTGGGTGACTTGGGGTAGTGAAAAGTGGGTTAGGACCAGATTATGCGCTTGAATTAAAATTTGCTGTTTGGATGATTCTTCCATTTCGAGGACTTCCTGAATGGCTTGAACAAAGGTTTGGGAATCGTTTGGAAGAATGCACCAACCCGTTTCTCCATTTTTTAGAACTTCGGGTATCCCCCCGACTCCATAAGCTAATACCGGAACACGGCAATACATAGCTTCTAAAATTACGCCGGGTAGGCCTTCTATCTTAGAGGGTAAAACTAACGCTTTTGCTCGATGCAATACTGGAAATGGGTTGACTAAATTGGAAATCAAGAGGACCTTTTCCTGAAGTCCATGGGAATCAATTTTCTTTCTCAGGGACTCCTCCAAAATCCCTTTTCCCAAGAAAACCAAATGTAAATCTGAAAAGTGATTATGTTGTCCGATAAACCAATCCAAAAGAAATTCCGGGTCTTTTTCTTTAACCCAACCACCCATAAAAAGTAAAAATGAATTGGGTAATTCTACTTTCAATTCTTCCTTTGCCAGACTTTCTATATCTACACTATCAATTCCAATGGGAATGGTTTGGATCATTTTTGAATAGTCGTAAAAATCCATTAAATCCAAACGTGTGGCCTCAGCTACAGAAATCACCGCATCGGTCTGGTTAAGGAGAAACTTATAAAAGCTTTTGGTCCATCTGCTTTTGACAAAAGGGCTCATCATATTGGCATTTCGATAAACCAAGGAGAATCTACCAGCACTTAACCATTTGGCAGCCACGCCATACCTAAGTGTATCGGAAGCATTGGCTTGAACCAAATCAGGCTGGAAATCTTTTAGAATTTGGCTCAATTGCCAAAACCCTTTACAATCCAGCAATTGTTCTTCAGGTCTGATCAAATGAATTGTTCTTCCTGAAAATTTCAATCCTTCCCCACCTGACAAAAGGGTAATGACTAATACCTCATGCCCCATCCTTTTTAGGGATTCGGAAAGCTGAATTGCAAAAATCTCTGCTCCTCTTCTTTGGGCCCTAGTAAGCAATTGTACTATTTTCACAAGCTTCGGTATAGGTTTAAAAAATCCTGAGTCGCTCTTGATAAACTGAAATATACTTTGGCTTTTTCCTTCATTTGCGGGGCCTGCTGGTAATACGATTCGTAATTCCCTTGTACATTCAGCATGGCTTGAATAAATCCTTGGCTTTGGTTTGGAGTTATTCCGATAATGGATGGGAACTCCTGTTCCAATTCTGCTATCCCCCCTACTCGATAGGCAATCACCGGAATTCCCTGGCAAAGCGCTTCTGCAATTACCCCGGGCATTCCTTCAATCAAGCTGGGGAGGATAAGTACAGATTTTCTGGGCAGATTCTCCCAAGGGTGATTCAGGCTTCCTAAAAAATTGATCCTTTCCCCCAAGTCTTTGCTCTCCACCTCCTCAATTATTTTGCCTTTTAATGGGCCATCTCCGATAAGAAGAAAATTTCCATGTAGTCCCAACTTATTCCCTTCCTCAACTAGCTGGATCAGGCCCTGATGATTTTTCTCAGGGGTAAAACCTCCAATATGAACCCAAGTCAGCTCCTCGTTTTTATAATATTTTAATTCTGGAATTTTAACAGCAATAGGAATAACTGGGTGTGGAAGGTTCGGATCTGCATATTGATTTAAGTCAGTCTGGCTAAATTTTGAAACTGATACTAAAGCATCCATTTGCCTCAAAAAGAATACATTCAGTCTTTTCTGAAAATCACTTTTGAGATAATAGCCCATTACCCCTCCATTGTTAAATATCAGCTTTGATTTGAGGGAGAAAAACCTTGCCGTCAACGCTAAAAATTTCAGTGTATCTCCTCCATTGGCTTGAATAATATCCGGATTAAACTCTTGAACGAGATTAGAAAACCGATGCCAATTACGTGGGTTCCACACTCCATAAGAAGATCTAAGACCCAGGCTTTCCATTTCTCCGGAAAAAGGCAAACCAAATGAACCTTCATATATGCTCAGTAATTTGACCTTTATCCCGTTTCTCAAAAGCTCATCTCCCAATTGAGCTGCAAAAATCTCCTGTCCCCTAGCCTGTTGACAGTGGATCAAAAGTAGCACCTTCATTTTCTGGAGTAAAAATCCATAATCCAATGATCACCCACTTGATTTAAAGTATGAATTCCCAAGATACCTGAGGTTTCATCCGGTTCGACATGAAATGCTTCCTCCTCCAAATATTCATATAGATCCAATTTCTTAATCTCCATAACCCGGATACGATGCCCATATCTTCTTTCCGAATCCTGAGCAGGTCTAAAAAGTTTCCCATCTTTTTCAAACAATCTTCCTGCAGGTCTAGCCCCCCTCACATCCGATACAATAGGATTTTTAGGATGAGGAGTCCATTTGGCTTTTACCAATGAAGGAGAAAAGTATAAATTGAGCTCATCAAAAGGAGAACAAGCAGGATGACACTTTTGATTGACAAAAAGCCAATAGCCTTGTTCAGTTTTCCAAAGGGTAGGATCATAGGCTTCTTCAGGAAAGAGAATCTGAGTTTTATCCCAAGAAAACGGAAAGTTAGTGGACCTATAAACCATAATTTGACCGGCTTCCGCCGATTCAGGCAGGAGGTAATAGTTTCCATCTTCTTCCCATAGGAAGGGATACGACAAATGATAAGGTTTTTCTAAAATGACCTGATGATTTCCTTCTTCGTTAAGTAAAGCTATGTTTCCTTTCCCTTTCTTTTTATCAAAAAGTTCTGCAAAAAACATCAATTTGCCTTGATGGAAAAATGGAAAAGGATCCGCAAAATATGTTGTTGAAGGTTCTGAATTTGTGAAAAAATTAATCTCCTGCTTTGAAATCACCTGATTTGATAAAGGAAGGGTCGATACTAAACCAACCTCCCAATGGGCAGGATATTTTATTTCCAATAACTTCCTTTTCAGATTTCTAAGAAAAAGGTTTCCAAGACCCTTAGTCAACTCAAAGGATTTTGGATTTTTCCATAAAGGACTTGGAGGAGCAATTGACTTTTTTTCGATTCTTTCTTTCCATCGATCTGCGCCAATACGATCAATTTCCTTCAACACACGAAGAGGGAAAAAAGAAGACATCCAAAAAAGTTTATTTGCATTTCGCTGGACTGATAAAGGGTCAGTTTGGGTATGAGTTTGATACAACACTTTTCCCTGATCCAGATCTTCGTTCAACTGCATCAAAACACAACCGGTAGCCGGAATTTGTCTGATTACCTCCCAAAAAGCCGGAGGTCCTCCCCGATAAATCTGGGGATCTCCGTGATGAAAAGACCAAATACCCAAATGAGGTAAATTCAAAATGGGACCGGAAAGTATTCGAAAACCAAAACGAATCAGTATATCTGGTTTGAGGCGGGCAATTTGCTTCAAATCTGATTCTAAAAAATAATCCCTATACTTTTTTTGAATAGGGTTAATCATCAGAGTTGGCAGCTCTTTTGGAAGAATAGTGTAGATTGAACCGGACTCAAAAGCATCCCATTTGGATTTAAAAAGTATGCGATCCAGTTTTCGATATATGCGATAAAGTATAGAGGAAGAATTTCCTGAAACCTTTAAAGTTTGGTTAATAACTAAAAAACTGATCTCAGCCAAGCAGGATGAATTAAGCTGCCGAATCGTCTCCAACTGCCAGGCTTGGAGGCGGGTGGAATTAAGAAGAAGGCCTATTCGGAGCAAAGTCTATATCAGGAAAGGTTAGCATAAATGGATTTTAAAACTCCCTCGTATCCCTTAGCAATCTTTTCAATATCAAACCGCATTTCGGCTATACGCCTAGCTTCTTTTCCCTTAACCTCCATCTGGTTCCAATTTTCAATGGCCCAAAGCATTTTTTCAGTTAAGGATTGAACATTTTGAACAGGAAAAACCAAGGCAGATTTTTGGTCGGTAACTGCCTCTAGGTTCATGGGAATGTCAGAAGTGATAATCGGCATCCCTGCCATCATGGCTTCGACTAGGGCACCGGAGAAGCCTTCGTACCAGGAGGGGAAGAGGAAGCAGTGGAGTTTTATTAGTGAGTTGTGAGTAGTAAGTGGCCCTTCGACTCCACTCAGGGTGACAATCGGTTTTGGACAGTAGCCATTGACCAAAACCTCTATTGGGTTGGGGATTTTGCCGGGGAGGAAGACGGTGGCTTGGAGTTCTAATTCTTGGATTAAAGATTCGAGGTTATTTCGAAAAGGTCCTTCTCCGAAGATAGTCAGGGTACAGTCGGGATATTTTTTTAGGACTTGGGCAAAGGCTTGAATGGCATCTTGGAAGCCTTTGCGTTCCAAAAGGCGACCGTAAGAAATGAAGTTCCGAATCTGACCCGTCACTGCGCCTGCCCGCCGTGGCGGGAGACTGCTGTCTGATAATTCAGGTTTTATTTCGGAGTTCTCTGCAGACGAAGCAGTCTTATTTTTTTTTTCCTTTTCACTTCTTGAGATCGCCGCGCTCCCTTCGTCCGCTCGCGATGACGTTTCCCTCGCTCCCGATAGCCATCGGGAGACGTTTCCACCTGGAGGCTCCATGACAGGAACTGCCCTCCCTCGATACACCACCGAAATCTTTTCACGTTTGATTCCTAGAGTCTTCACATGGGAATCAGCCAAGGCTTGGGCATTGGCGAGCCAATGAATGGGTATTCCAGCAGTCCATCGATCGAGCCAATAAACAATTTTGTATTTCAGTCCTTTTTTATCAGTCCAAGCAATTGGTGCATAGCTGTCATTTACCAAAGTACCTACCAAAGGCACTCCAGTAATCTTTGAAGCGATTCGGGTGATGATATCCGCTCTCCAAAGGCTAGAAACCAGCAGGTCAGGCTTTTCCTTTCGTAACAGCTTGACCAGACGGACAATGGCCAAAGGAAAATGATAGGCTTCAGGGATATTCAAAAAAAAGAGCCGGATACCGGCTCGTTCGTAGGCTTCTTTGAGTTCGTGCTTGGGATAGAAGTACACAAACCCCACATCTATTTCTTCCGAAAAACGAGAAAGAATATCCAAGTGGCTTCGTTCAGCACCTGCATTAACAAGGGCGTCTTGGGTAAAAAGAATTTTCAAAACAATGATCTATGATAAAAAATAGAAAGGTCTTTAGTCTTAAACTTGATAAAGTCATACTGCATTAGTTTTGTATCTACCAGGCTGGAAACACCAGGGACTTTTCTATCGTGGGTTTCAATCATAATACATTTTACAAGCTTTATCCAATCATCAATTTCGCCTTCAAATATTTCTTTTTCTGCCCCTTCTATGTCAATTTTCAACAAGTCAATTCGATTAATTTCATAAACTTGAACCAAAGTTCGCATATCTATTGCCTCAATAGATATAGAGTTTTTTTCTTTATTTTTTACTGTTTCAAAGCTCCAGCTTTTGGATTTGGAATTTTTAATCCAAATTCGACCTGACTCACTCCAGAGAGCTTTTTTAAGCGTAAAAATATTCGGATATATTTGGCAATTCTCTTTAAGAACTTTAAAATTTTCCTCTTCTGGTTCCAATGCAATCACCTTAGCATCCTTAAACTTATGCGAGAACCAGATGGCTGAATAGCCTACATTGGCACCCACATCTATTATTACCTTAGGATTAAATTCATGCAGAAAAAACTGATAATTTTCTTCTAAAAAAATTTGATCAAATACTCTCAAATCTGTTTTTTGAAGCCGAATTGTTATTTTTCCAAATTCCTTCTTTATTTCAAAACTTTTTAAATAGACAAATACTAATCTTAAGCGAAAAGATAAAAACACCCTTATTTTTGAAATCATATCTTTAACTTAATTCTTCTGAAAAAACTATTTAAATGAATTGATTAATATTCTAGTCTGCTTCTAATTATTTTTTGGCATCAAAACTTTTCCCCTTCTCCCGATAGCTGCATGATACATGGCCAAAAATTTATATCTCAATCGGAGTATCTTTTGATCTTCCCACATTAGAATGGCATATGTAAACTTCAACTCCCTTAAAAGCCATGACCTTAAAATCCGGAAGTCCCTTCTTGAAATACCCATCCAAAGATGGTTTCTAGTATTGTAGTACTGCCTCCATGGTGGCGTTCCTCCTACTGAGCCCATTTTCTCATCTTCTATTTGACCATTTGGGAGGGTGAATATTTTGTATCCTTTTTTTGCTGCTTTCAAACAATAATCAAACTCGTAAGTACCCATAAAATAACCAGGATCACAGGTTCCTATATCTTCAATGAGCAAGCATGAAATCAAGCATCCATCAAAAGTCACTAAGTCTGTCTTAATTAATTCTTCAGATGGATCCACATAGCTAGGAACCCGAACGCCATTCCAATTGAGAAGAATTGCCTTGCCCGTTTGGTTAAGGTTTCCGATTTTAATCAAACCGATTTTTTCATAATTCGTATTTTCCAGAGCAGTCTTTATCGAAAAAAAAGAGCCTTCTACAGGCCTAGAGTCATCATTGAAAAGCCAAGCCCACTTCAACCCCATATCCACTATTGCTTTCATTCCCTTTGCAAATCCACCAGCAGAAGCAATATTCTCTAATTGATTTTTAATAACAAGCCTAGTAAATGAGATATCAATATGTTCAGGAATGAGTTGAATGGAGGGATCGTTGTTAACGATTACAATTTGAGACTCGGGTATATCTTGGCTAAGGATGGCAAAAATTGTCTTTTTTAATGCCTCTGGCCTTTTATAGGTGACAATCACAGCACCTACATCCTTTGGTATAAGATTCATAATTCCAGAGTCTTGCCCTTAATCCCTCGTGAATAATGATAAAACGCCAATACGATCATCCTTAAATTATTCCAGCCATACCCAAATCCGTAACGAAAACCATAAAGGGCTTTTCCAATCCATTTTAAAAGCAAATACTTTTTCATTGTATCCAAAGTTAAACCATCGGAAATGTAGAGTAGGTTTCTTAAGCTATAGTACTCCCTGACATTATTTTTTTTCTTCTTGTATAAAGGACGTTCATAATCCAATCGATTATGCATTTTTCTAAGCTCTAAAAATACCCCGCAATTTACCAATATGGTAAATCCCCTTCTTTTGGCCTTTAAGCAAAAATCCAATTCCTCAAATCCAAAAAACAAATCAGGATTTGGGAAAACGCATGCCTTAACGACATCACGATGTACCAACATACTCATTCCACCTGCGACGGTTTCAACTTCTAGACTTTTTTTCTTCTCGAGTAACCGGCTTTGGATTCTCTTGATTTTCCCTTTCTTATGATCAAAAAAATGTCCTACTGCTCCTAAGATCCCACAATAGGGATTTTCATTTCGGATAGATAATAACTTTTCAAAGGTATCCCTATGTTGAGGAGGGTCATTATCATCTCCCCAATAAATCCAGTCCATTCCTTCTTTCTCACAAAGTTCCAGTCCGGTTTTGGCAGCACCTGCAGGACCTGCGTTATAGCCCATGCGATAATATCGAATTCTTGGGTCCGAAAGACCCGCTATGGCATGGTCTGTTTTCATGTCATCAGAGTTATCGATGATCCAAATCAACTCTGGCGGATAGGATTGTAAAAAAAGCTGTTCTAAAGTTTTTAAAACTAAAGTTGGTCGATTGTATGTAATAACGAATCCTCCGAACCTCATGTTGATTTAGAACTAGAAGAATAAACTAACTTTGCTAAAGGAGGCACCCATGAAATAGTTAATCTTATCAATGTAAGGGGATGAAAACGATAGCCTAAGGCAGACTTAAAGTTCCTTCTAGAATCACGAAATTTTCGAAATCGCAGATAATTTACTCCCAAAATTTGATGGTAAAGAAACTTGATCCCATTGGATAAAAAATGTTCATGCTTCTTTAAAATTAGTTCAATAGATTCAGTCATATAAGCTAAATTTTTTCGCCCAGAATCGGTTTGAAGATGATAAAATGCTGACACAAAATCTACTTTATAAATTTTAGCTTTAGATTCTAAAATTCGAAAGTAAAACTCGGTATTTTCAGCAAATTTCAATTGGACATCGTACCCCCCCAACCGGTCGAACAGTCTCCGATTGACGCAAAATGAACCTGCTAAAAAAGTAGAGGTTTTAGAGATTTTGATTTCGGAATCTTTACTCTCTAAGCATTCTACTTTTGCACAAATTAATTCCGAATCTTGTTTTTGAATAATGGCTTCCTGAAAATTATAAAGGGAATTTGGAGAAAGTTCATCATCAGAATCTAAAAAAATAAGCCAATCTCCGCACGCTTTTATTGCACCTAAGTTTCGAGAAGCCCCAACTCCTCTATTAGATTGATACAGATATGAAACTCTTTTATCTTCAAGAAAAGAATTAGCAATTCTTACAGATTCATCAGTACTTCCATCATCAACCAAAATTAATTCCCATTTAGGATAATCCTGAGATATCACTGATTTAATTGTCCTTTCTAAGGTTCTTTCAGAATTGTAAAAAGGAATGATAATTGAAATACTAGGATTCAAATATTTTTTTATTTCTTGTGTATCCGTCAAGTGCAAATTGATAATTCTTTAAGAAAGACCAAAACTTTGCTCTCACAACAATATAATCCACTTTCCTTTGATATGTGTTTCGGGGGAGTAATGCTGTTTTAACAAGGCCTTTAATTAGAATAAAAAAAATTAACCATAAATCTTTCTTAAACTCCTTTTGAGTTTTAAAATTATCAATTCTATAGGAATTTAATATTGGAAAACTACTACTAATCCCAGCTTTTAATCTAAGGTAATAGTCAAAATCAATGCGCCCCTTATCGATATAATGATAGAACTTTAATGATTCCGAATAAATCAAATCATATCCCTCTAATTGAATTGCATGACAGAATTCAACATCACCTCCAGAGGAGAGTTCCTCTCCTTTCCTACAAGAAAGCAAAGATTCAAAACCCTTTTTCTCCAATTCCAAAAAAATTGATTTTCTGTAAAAACAACCTGCTCCATATAAATGGGCAAACCTTGGCAAAGGCTCAAGGTTTCTTCCTTGAGGCCCCAAAGCAAAGCTTTTTGAATAAATTTTAAACCACTGTGGTACCTCTTGCTTAGGTAAAATACCCTGCCCACCCAGAGCTCCTATTTTTTCGTTTGAAAGAAGAATTGAAATCCCCAGCTCTAAATAATCTTGAAAAAATTCATTGTCATCGTCACAATCTAAAATAAAATCATATTTGGCTAAGCTTATACCATACCAAAAAGCGAACATTTTACCTGGTTTAGGAAACTGTTCTATACGATAATCAATATTGGATTTTCTTAATTGGGAATTTGAAAAAGAAAAGGAGTTATCATTTGAATTATTATCAATAACAATCAACTCCCAAGGATACCTAGTTTTTTGATTAATAATTGCATTTAGAGTTCTAGGAAGTTTTTTCTCACCATTATAGGTGCAGAGAATTATACTAACCATTTATACCTGAAAAATCCTATCAAGGACTTTATTAATCCTTGATTTTAGTTTTTTGCCTACTTTTTGCCATGAGGATTTGGTATCAACTCGGAATTCTAAACTTGGAAGAATTTTCGAAAAAAAATCATATCCATTTTTCAAAAGAATTCCTTTATAATTTTCATACAAGACAGCCAAAACTTCATTTTCAATATCCTTGGAGTAATTTTCTTTAAGTCTTGCTGTATATGAAACATTCTCAGGCTTAAACCCACTAAAATGAAAAAATACTAAAGGAATATCCAAGCTATTGACTAAAAAACCGCTTTTGGCTTTTAGTAATTTCCGCTCGCTAAAATTCCACCAAGCCATATTCCAACCTGGATGCCTCACTACTTTAATTCTATCAAAAAACAAGGGAGCTAGATCCATCCATTTTTGGTCAACAAAAATCCCCCAACATTTATCAATTCGACAATGCTCTTTTAACCTTTCTTTCCACCAAGTTAAAAGCCGAAAAGAAACTTCTCCCCTCTTCAAACCAATAAAACCTAGATTAAACATCCCGTGTCTTAGGGAGGCCAATTCACCTGCACTGGGCTTATCGGAAGAATAAATTAAATTAGGTGTCAAAAGGATTTGAGCATCGCCCCACTCTAAATCCAAATCCTCTGTCGACTTATAAAAATATATATCTGGGTCCAAATAGTAGATTTTATTTATATCTGTATTATTTGCAAAAAGGTATTCAAAGAAAAATGGTTTTACGGCAGTATTAAATTCCACAATATCATACCTTCCCAACATTAAATCAAACTCCAAAAAACCTAAATCACTACAAGGTAAAAATTCAAATTCACTCCATACTGAATAATCAATTTGAGGATTTAATCGATCAACTAACCCAATAACAAATTTTACCTCGGTATCAAAAGACTTAATTGATTGTCCTAACGAAAGAGCAAAAGAAAGATAGTTATTCGAACACAGGGTAAAGAATAATGAATTATCACTTGGATTAAATTTGATATCTTTTGGTTTCATTTCTTCCATTATCTTGGAAATCGAATTCCATAAACTCTTTTATATTCATGACGAAAAATGAAAAATCTCAATGACTTGAAAAATGATATTACCGAGATATAGTTTATGCAATCCCAAATATTAGTTGGCAAATTGGAATGTGTAAATTTCCTATTAGTATCAAACAGATTTGAATAATTAAACCTTAAGAAAAGAATTATTTTTAACTGAAAATCAGAACATTCCTTGTAAAAAGTACGAATTGACATTTTAAAATCGTTTCTTTTCTTTTCCATTGACTGTGAAGAAAAAACTCCAACTTCATTTCTGTAAACAGCAAAATTTTGAGGAAACCTCTTTATCTTACCATATTTGGAAATTAATAAGTAAAGAAAATAATCTCCGATCTTTAACTTTTCGAAAAAACTTGGAATAGTAAACCTATAGTTCCTGAATACTACTGTTGGCGTGTGAATATAGTTGCCGAAAATTGCCAAATCTAAACGATTTGAAACTTCTGCATAAAAATTCCTCTCTGCAATAAAATCTTCTACTAAGTTTCCATTTTTTTCCAAAACTAAAGCAGGATGGTATGTAAGGGAAAAATCAGGATTAGATTTTAAGAAACTAATTTGACATTGCAACTTGGTTGGATCGATCCAAAAGTCATCACCTTCACAAATTGCAATAAATTCGCCTTTGCACTGATTCAAACTCCAAATCAGGTTTTTCATCATCCCTATGTTTTTATCATGTCTAGTGTAGCGGATACATTCTCCTCTTGGATTATCATTAATGAATCCAATTATAACCTCTTCCATACCGTCTGTTGAATTATCATCAGAAAGTATAATCTCCATTTCAAAATCGCCTTCTTGACAAAGAACTCCCTGAAGTGCTTCAACTATATACGGCCTATGGTTATAGGCAATCATAACTACAGAGACTAGGGAATTACTCATGAATTTTAAAATTCACTTTAGGATGAATGAAACCAGGAATTTTACCATACCAGTTAGTTTCTAAGCGCTTTTTCTCAATCAATTCAAATTGAAGAATATGTTCAAGTTCAAATAAAATTATTGAAGTATCCCTTACAAACATCATTGAAACTGAAAAAGCACCTTCATTTAGCAAATTTCCCGGAATGGTACATGTCGATTTATGGAAACCTGAATTCAACTTAGGTGGTGGTATTTGAGAAAAAACATTAAAAACACATTCACCAGTCATTGAATATAAATGCAAACTTAAATTGATACTTAAACCATCCTCCTCAAGCATAAAATCGGTGATGATTTCAATATCTTCATCCCTTCCAATTGGAACGCCCTCATTATAAGTATTTGAAATACTAATGGACTTAACTTTAATTGGATAGTTGCCAGGGGCATTGTTTTCATCCCATACTTTTTGGAGATTAGCTAAACCAGAGAAATTTTTCAAGTACCTCTGAACTACTGCTTGAGAATTTCCTTGAAATATATTTTTACCATCCTCAAGCAGAATTGATCTCGTACACAAGCTGGATACAGCTTCCAAATTATGACTGACAAATAATACCGTCCTCCCTGATCCTGATACAGATTTCATTTTTCCTAGGCATTTCTTCTGGAACTCATAATCTCCAACGGCTAAAACTTCATCAATAATCAATACCTCAGGGTCCAAGTGAGCAGCAACCGAAAAACCTAGGCGGACTTTCATCCCTGAGGAATAGAACTTAACTGGGGTATCGATAAACTTCTCCACTCCCGAGAAATCGATAATCTGTTCCAATTTAGAGTCAATTTCTTTTCTCGTCATACCAAGTATGGTTCCATTCATATAGATATTTTCACGGCCAGAAAGTTCTGGATGAAAACCAGTCCCAACCTCCAATAAGGAAGCCACTCTTCCATGAATTTCAATTTTGCCGGATGTGGGTTCAGTGATTTGAGAAAGGATTTTGAGCAAAGTGGATTTTCCAGCTCCATTTTTGCCAATAATACCAAGAACCTCCCCCTCTTTTACTTCAAAAGAAACATCCTTCAAGGCCCAAAAAACGGTTTCATCCACTAGTCCAAAACGATTGAGTTCTCGGAGTTTTTTGAGATTTTCCCAAGGAGATTTTATTAGATTAATAATTTGTCCAGTTAAAGTCTCCGCCTGCTTCTCTTTTAGGCCTAAGCGATACCTCTTGGAGAGGTTTTCAACTTTAATTACTAAATTGGCCATTTTATATTTTAAGGAAACCTATGAAATACTTTAACATTTTTTTCAATATCAATACTCGATTATAGAAACCAATAGATTGAAAAAAAACTTCCTGATATACAGATTTCCACATTTCCCATTTTGTTCTATTAGAAGCTATTTTACTTAGATTATTTCCGTGAATTAGGTAAGTTGCAACAGGCCTATGATCAGAGATTGGAGCAAGCTTTCCTTTTGAAGCCATTCTTATCCACAATTCTGAATCTTCGTGTGGCCAACACCTTTGATTAAAAAGCCCTACTTCTTCAAAAAAGGTTTTCCGAATAGTAACAGAGTTGGTATGAAAATATCCCCCTTTAAGTAAATAAGTCAAAAGTGAGACAGACTCAGGTTTTTTAGATATTCCAAATAGCTTTTTCTTACCAGAATTAATATCAATCAATTCAACATCGGCATAAGTTGCTTTTATATAAGGGTATTCCGAAAAAAAACACAGACTCTCCAAAAATCGATTATCATAATAAATATCATCAGCATCTAAAAATGAAATAAAAGGAAATGAAGCTTTTAAAATTCCAAGATTTCTTGATTCTGCAGCACCCCTATTTGTCCTGCCCAGATGTGTAAACACCTTTACCTTCTTAATTTTATTTTGGAGTTCCAAACATTTTTCATGACTACCATCATTACTGCCATCTTCAATTAATAGAACTTCTCCTACCTCAGGAAATATAACTGCGGAATCTACTGCCTGCTCAATAAAACTTTTAGCATTGTAAACAGGAATAATAACAGAAACTGAAGAAAAAAAACTAGTCATTTAATACGAAGGGCCTGTAAAGAATATCGAAAACAAAAAATAAAAAAGTAGAAAATTAGCCTCCAATCTCTTGTAAACCTAGTAACAGGAATCAAATATTTCCAAGCATAAGAAAATTTATAGGAAACATTCGAGCTAAACTTCATTAGTTGTCTTAAAAACAAGCGATAAGATTTAATTTCCAGGGGACAATCCAAGGATCCAAATCTTTTTCTTTCAAGAATAAAAGGTAATACAAGGCGGTTAGCAGCAATTGTATTTTCTAGCCAAACTTCATTAGGATATCCTTTTGAAAAATGTTCAATCAAAATCCCTGGTATAAAGTAATTTTGATAGCACTTTGAAACTTGATAACAAATTGAAGTATCATACCCATGAAACCCTTTTAAACTTTCATCAAAAGGAAATTCTTCCCAAACTGTCTTTTTCATAGCAAGAAACATCCCGTCCAAACCAAACACAGGACAAGGAACTTGGTCACCATAAATCATATGCTTCCCTTCTCCAATTACTCCATTTTTATCGTTTGAAAGGAAATTAGTATGCAAATAAGTTCTATTACCAACCCACCAATCAGAAGGAGAAATTGGCAAATAAGAACAGCCAGCAACACCTAAAACACCTGGATTAGATAAAGTTTCAAAATAGTTAATCAATAATTTACCCCAATTTTTCGAATGAAAAATTATATCCTCATGGACAAACAAAAGAATATTATTTTGAGCTTGTTTTGCTCCTAGATTATATCCCTTAAAAATAGAAAACTGATTTTGAAAATTATCTACTCTAATTAATTCAAAAGAAGACCCAATTGTGAGTTTAACAGATTTTTCAAATTCTGAAAATAAAGATCTTCTATTTGATAAGACGATGATTGAGATCAAATTTAATTTATCGTATATTCAGGACTCAATATTCGATCTGAAAAACTTTTATAAATTTTAAATAAATAGTAAAAAAAAATTGAATAAGTTAAAGTTAAATTATATTTTCTACAAATAGACCCTAAGACACCATGATAATACATCTTTTCTAAAAAACCGAATTGATTCTCCCTAATTAAATATTCTTTTACAGATTCACGAAATCGAATACTATTCACTAATCTCTCATTATTTAAAGATTTATTTCTAGAAATTGAAGAAGGAAGTTCATGGATAATAGATAAATAATCTGCGCAAAAAGAAACCTTTAAATTCAATTTAATTAATCTCAACATTAAGTCATATTCCTGAGAACTAGACAAATCTTCATTCCATCCACCTATTTGGTTTAATGAGGATTTACACCAAAGATTTGAGGAAGTAACACCAAGCCTAGTAACTAATAAACCAATAGAAGTATTGATCCAATAATGTCTTTTATAAATTTTCCCTCCTTTATTAAAGATAGAATTGCCGACTAAGAATGAACAATCACTTGAAAGTGACTTTATATTAATAGAAATCTTGTTTGGTAGTAATTCATCATCAGCATCCAAAAATTGAACCCATTCATTTTTGCAATGTTTTAGACCCAAATTTCGTGAAGCAGCAGCCCCTTTATTTTTTCTTTTCTCATGAGTTAAAACATTAATCAAAGCATATCTTGATTCCAATTCTTTTGCTAATTCAAAAGAACCATCAGAAGAACCATCATCTACTATAAAGATTTCATCAATTTCAGGTTGAATCAAAAGAGATTGAATCGCTTTTTTAAGAGTATTAACTGAATTATAAATCGGAACTATTGCAGAAACATTCATCATAAAAAGATCAAACAATTACTTTTTTAACAAATTGCATTGTTCTTTTTCTTTTATTCTCTTTAGACCAAATTTCTTCAAGACTCCTTCTAGTAAAAATCAATTCATCATTATTAATACTTAAATTAAAATTCAATTGATTAAATATTTTTATACCCCTATTTGAAAAAAAATCATATGTAATCGATGATTTATCCAAAACAACTGAAGAGCCTAAATAAAGCATAAGTAAAATATTACCCAAACCTATTTGTCTAACTGAACCAAAAACCGAAATATTGCATGATATCAATAAATTAACATATTCCTCATAAGGAAGAAACTCTCTTATAGGATAAAATTTATTACCAAAAATATCAAAACCTTTCTTCTCTACATAATCTCCATATTTAGAATTCCCATAACTTAATGGACATATTATTTTTTCAAAATTCAAATTTGAATTAATTATATCATCAAAAGAATCTAAGTGGTTATTTTCAACTGATGCACTGTGACTTATCAAAATATTATTTCCAGAAACAGTTTTATTTTCAAACCCTCGAATAATATCATCTTCTAAATTAAGGTAATTCCAAGATATATACTTAGTATCATTTATGTTAAATTCACTCTTTATAAAATCAAATTCAAGAGGAAGAACTGTTGAAAAAAAATCTATTCTTTGGATTGCTTTTATTGAAAAATGATTTAAATTTTTACTTTTAAAATTTTTACTTAGATCACTTGTGTTTTTTATAAGTTCTAAAGTTTTTTTTCTTAAAATTTGATCAGAATTAAAAAATAATGGATAGAGATCAAATCCCCAAGAAATCCAACAAACATTAACCCATGGGGGAATAAATTTAATAGCTTTTTTATGAGAATCTTTATAAAGACTATGAAATATTATACATTTAAAAAAAAACGAAAACAAGGGTAATATGTATGGAAATATTTTTGAATTAACGAAATATACATTAGTTTTTTTGATAAATTGCAATTTTTTTGATTTTTCTGGTAATAAATAAGTGTTTCCATTAGGATTTGCACCATTAAAATCCCTTGATGCCGAATCAATAAATTTCTCATCGGAAACTATATGTAAAATTCTTTTTTTAATATTCAATTTTTTTTCTATTACTTTCACGAACATTACTTAAACCTTAACATTCTCCATTATAACTTAACCTAATCAAAAAAGCAAAATTCTTAATTTTTCCTCTGAAATTATAATTTCTAAAAGCTCAGAAGTATAACCACATGAACTACCAAATATCATAGGAAATTCGATAATTTTATTTAAATCTTTGAAGAAATAAACTTGGCAAATAAAGGAGTGAACTCTGCCCTTCCCTTTGAATTAAGATGACCCAGATCATAAAATAATTCTGGATTAAGATCATCGAAATCATCAGGAAAGTAAATAGGTATTAACAGTTCATTTAGGCTTTCCTTAAGAAAGGAATTGTCACCATAAAATGTTGGTGCAACGAAAGCCACTAATTTAAGGTCTTTGTTTTTAGCTAAGCTAATTAGTTGATTGAGGTAATGCCAATCCTCCGGGGCTATTGTCTTTATAGAGTGTTTGATTTTTATATCTGCTGAGGAATCCAGCAATCTCTGAAAGCTTTGTCCTTTACCTCCGGCATAATTAGAATATTCATCTTTTTGAATTTTGGAATTATTCCATCTTCTAAGGACTTCTTTTGGAGAGAAGTATTTGTTGAAATAGAAATATCTCCATTCAGGGAGAAGATCCGTAATCTCATTATTATATGCCGGTATTTCTGTTTTCAGAGTGCTCTGAACTTGTGAATCATTCCAATATGGCAAAAATCGAAAGGCATGAAATTCATTACTAAATGACTCTTTGGAGTTGAGTGATGCATCATCAACCTGCAAAACTAAAAAGTCAATGGAATTAGATTTAAGAAAAAGAGATAGAATTAGGTAATTATCTTTAAACCCACTTCCATCCGAAGCAATATTAATTCCTTTCATTCCTGTCAAACTGTCTAGTAGATTCATATCAAAAGCTCCAAACGCTCGACTTGAACCTAATATAGCATAATCCCAATCTCCCCCCTCTTGAGCTAAAACCCATTGTTTTTTTTCACTTAGATCTAAAAATCTCTTTTGGGTAAAGAAATAATCACAAAATCGTCCATAACCAAAAACAAATCCTATCAATAGAACTGCGGATATTAGTCCTTTGATAAGAAACAGTTTCATTAAAACTGAAAGTAAATAAAGTCCTGCGGATTAAAAAAAGCTCCGAAAAACAGAATTGTCATAACAATTCCCACGTATCCAGCATATCGGACTAATGGGAATTTGAAAGCAAGAATTTGTTTTCCTCTAAATATCCATTCCAAAGTTAGCATTAGAAGAACTGCTGCTAATGGAAGCTGATATAGTGAAATTCTAAATCCCTCTTTTAATGGATTCGCCAAAAAAGAATTGAAATATCCTATAGCTTCTCCCATACTTTCAGACCTAAAAAATACCCATGCCAATGTTACCATCCCAAAGGTTACAAGAATCTGTATCACTTCCCAAAGGCTTGGTATCAAATGTCGTCCTTCATCTAGATAGGCCCTATTCTTCCCTAAAACAAAGAAAGGAATGAATAAGGCCGCATGAATTCCTCCCCATGCGATAAAGGTCCAGTTGGCCCCATGCCAGAAGCCGGAGACTAGGAAAACGATAAAGATATTTCGGATAGCTTTTGCCTTTGAAACCCTGCTTCCTCCTAGCGGGATATAGACATAATCCCGAAACCATGTGGATAGTGAAATATGCCATCTGCGCCAGAACTCGGCGATATCCCGACTGAAATAGGGAGTTCGGAAGTTGGTCATCAGATCAAATCCAAAGAGCTTGGCTGTACCAATGGCGATATCCGAATAGCCTGAGAAGTCCCCGTAGATCTGAAAAGAAAATAATACAGCTCCCATAATCAGTTCCAGACCAGAGGCAGTTTGGTAATTCTCGAAAATGGGATTGACTACCAAAGCACAGTTATCGGCGATCACCATCTTTTTGAACAGTCCCCATAAGATCAACTTCATCCCATCAGAACCTTGCTGATATTCAAATTCCCTCTTTTTGAAGAACTGAGGAAGAAAATTAGATGCCCTTTCGATAGGACCGGCTACCAGCTGAGGAAAGAATGCCACAAAAGCAAAGAAGGCAATTGGGTCCTTGGTTGCTTCCATTTTACCACGATAGACATCAATAGTGTAACTCATTGTTTGGAAGGTATAGAAGCTTATCCCTACCGGTAGTATGAGGTTCAGCGTACTTGCGTGGGCCTGGAAACCGAGCAGTTTTATAAAATCAGTGGCCGATTCGATAAAGAAGTTGAAATACTTGAAGAAGCCAAGGAGGCCGAGGTTGAAGAGGAGGCTAATAGCTAAATAGAATTTCGGACCTTTTAGCCAGTTTTTGTAAGTGGTAAGTGGTAAGTGGTGAGTAGTGGGTAGCTCCTCACCTCCATTTGAGATTGCTTCGTCGTTCCTCCTCGCAATGACTTGCCCCAAGCGAAGGCCACACCAATAATCCACTGCCGAGCTGGCAATAATCAGTCCTAAGAATCGCCAATCCCACCAGCCATAAAACACATAGCTTGCCAGCAAAATGAAGGCATTCTGAAGCTTAAGATTCTTCTGAAATACAAACCAATATCCCAAAAAGACTAAAGGAAGGAAAATCAGAAATTCGAAAGAATTGAAAAGCAAAGTTACAGTATTTTCCCAGGTACCCCGACAATAGTGACCTCACTTGGCACATCCTGAGTCACTACAGACCCCGCACCGACCACTACATGATCTCCGATTTTTACTTTGGGTAAGATCGTTGCATTTGCTCCAATGGAACAAAAGCTGCCTACCTGAACTTTCCCCAATAAAACAGCACCAGGGTTGACTTCGGTAAAATCACCGATTTGCACTTCATGATGAATCTGAGCACCTGTATTAATCAGACAGCCCTTCCCTATTTGAGTATTGGCACCGATAAAGCAGAGATTGAATATATCCGCTTCCTCTGCCCCCGAGGAGAAGTTACTAAATGCCACACCCTTACCCTTTACCGAAATAAGCTTTCCTCCCAGGGCGGTAAACCTCTTATAGAATTGATGCCTTACCTGAGGATTGCCTGTTCCGAGGATAAAGAAAGGGTCTTTTTCGAAGTGGGCTTTTACCTCCTCCTCACTATGGATAATTGGGTATCTGTCTTGAAATACTTGACCTGAGTTAATCTCATCAAAAAAGACCAGATTCTCTGTTTTTCCTTCAGAAATCAAAATATCCAAAAGTTCAAAAGCATGTCCGCCTGCGCCTGCTACTAGCATACCTTTTTCATGGGAATTATAAACACAAATTCAAAGGAATTGAAAGGCAAAGCCTGATATCAGAAGGTTGAACTATTCACTTTTATTGATTTCCTACAAAGAAAAACAGCTTCCTTTTCCTTCACTTTTTCAGTAGATATCTTACCAGGAGATTCAAATAGAACCAATTGAAATAGATCACTGAAGACAAATAAGTCAATTTAAAATGAGTGAGGAAGATTTTATTGACGATGAAAACTTTATTGTTTCGGAAGTACTCATCTCGCATCCTATCGGACATGCCATCTCCCAAGTATCTGGAAACTGTCACAGGGAAATAGTTAACCGAATCCAGGTATTTGAAAAACAGGTTAAGATTAAACACATAATCCGCTGCGATTTTAAATCTTAAGTCATAAAGTCCGATTTCCTCAAAAACGGAGCAATGGTAAAAAATCGCCTGATGGGAAATATTATACTTCATCAGTGTCAATAAGGAGAATTCACCTCCAAAAGTATCCTCCCGATGCATGAGATAAACATCACCATAGATCATTTTCAGATCCGGATCATCAAAAGGAAGCTGCGCTAAATTCTCTGCGAGCAGTTCATCCCCCGCACCCAAAAAAATCATCCATTTCCCATTTGCCTGTAAAATTCCTTTGTTCATGGCATCATACACCCCCGAATCGGATTGGGATGAGAAATAGAGGTTATCGTATTGAAATTGATCGATGATTTTTTCGGGATGATCTGATGAACAGTTATCTATCACCCAAACCTCAAAGGACAGGAATATCGGATTTGAAAAAACAGATTTTAATGTCTTTTCCAGAAGAACCCCTGAATTAAAGTTGGGGATAATGATGGAAAGAGAGATGGGTTTTGGCAAATCTGAGAGTTTATAATGATTGGTTTTTTGGGTTTCCCTCTTAGCCCTACCCCCTAGCCCCCTTTAAGGGGGAGAATCTGGGGGAGATTAAGGGGGGAAATGGGTTCTGAGTTCCCAGTGACTCGTCCTAAAAATAGTTTACAGGTTATTGTTTAAATCCTGATACTGATTGACTATTTCTGTTAGTCCTTTTATTGGTTTACAAGTGTACGGTTTTTGGGGTAATAGTTTTTCCACAATCGATCTGTTTTTTGATTGGTTTGATGGATTTCTTCAGGAGTTTTGTTTCC
>NZ_BTPE01000026.1:0-10494 GCF_036245645.1 Algoriphagus taiwanensis
AATTAGATGGCTTTTCAAACGTGACGAGCAATTCTGAGGAGACTTTTTCAGCTATCAAGTCCTACAAATCCAACTGAAATTCCGATTCAATCCCCATAAGAACCTCACCGGTTTCGTGCAACAGCGCTTTCATGCTTGGCTTTGCAAGCCGCACGAAAGCTTAGTTGTTGGCAGCTGTCTTTATTTTTTTCTCAATATTTTCAAGTAAGTTTGGTCAGATTTTCTGTTTTCCCATGTCGCTTTAAAGTGTTCGGTTAGTTTTGGAAGATCTGACTCAACAGTTGATTTCCATAAGTTCTGATTGTATTCCTGGACTCTTAACATATTATCTACGTCAAATACCCTACCGGTGTCCTGAGACTTAATTATTGCAACTGGTTTATCTAAAGCCATTCTAACTCCTAATTCGAATAATACATTTGGATTGTGGTCAGTTAAATCGGCTATCACCATATCTGCATCAATCAATTCATTTATTATAGTGGATTGGATTATTTCAGTGCCCTGTTTATTGGCTGTTTCTACGTTAAATCCTGCTTCAATTCCTGCAGGAATGATTAGGCTAGTTAGAACTTCATTGAAAAATCCTTTGGAACGGTTGTCATTCCTTTCTGAAAATGGCATGATTACGAAAGCTTTTAATCCCTTTCTTGATGACTTTCCACTTTCGCCAACAATAATTGTTGCAGGACTTTCTGAATCATCATTTATAATTTCACTTGTATTGCCTGATTTTATATCCAAAAACTTACAATTCTCTTTGAATAAACCTGCAAATTCTTCATGAACTTCTGGATGCAATCCAAATTCATTCTCTAAAGTGTTTCTTAGATATTTCATTTCAGGCAGTGTACTGCCTTTATAGTGGTCTAACACCTTCTTAAAAATTGGAATACTTAAAAAAGCTTCATTTTTCTTTTTTTGCTCAGTAGTCGGGTCTGGAGCATAAAGTAAAGACCTTCCAAAATCTGTTAGGCTAATTTTGTCTGTTTTGCTAGAGCCTTCTGTAATTCCAAAATCTCTGGATGCTGCTGTATAATAATAAAATTTATTTGTCGCAAAACCAATATTAACTGCCTTTGCGATCTCTTGAGGTGTCCATGGATTACCACCATTAAGTTCTTTGATTTTCTGACCAATTATTAATGATTCCTGCAGAGAAACCCTTGGAAATGGCCTATCAACTTTCTGTCTTTTTGTCCTTGCCTTAGCGGCTACTTTTGGCTCTTGATCCTTTTTTGGTTGCTTTTCCATATTCATTTTATTTTTTAGCTTACTGCCAACGTTTGTGCTTTTGCAGTTACTGCGTAAGGCATACCTATTTGGATACATTGCGCAATAGTTGCGGGTATTTCCGAATTAGTTTTTTTCTTTTTCCCAATAACCTTCATTTTTCCCATCCAAAAAATACCCACTACTGGGTATTTCCAACAGCGGTTGCCCCTTTTTACAGCGTATGCCCATTCAGGATCGTACCGTCTTTCACTGTTTTGAGGTAGCTTATTACTTTGCCATCCTCGCCCACTTCGCAGACCCGGTAGGAAGGGAAGGGATTGCCCCAGCTGCCTCCGAAGTGCCCGGACCAGAGGAAGGGTTTTTTCTTATAGATCATCTGCCCGTCCACGTCATGGTCATGTCCATGGAAAGTTGCCCGCACATTGGGGTATCTCGTCACCAAGTCCAGAAAGGGTTTGCAGTCCACCCCGTGCCGGGTCCAGTCGTTTTGGGAGATATGCACGAAGACAAAGACATGGGGAAGCTTCGCGTATTCTTCCAAGATCAGCCCTGCAAATTCCAGATCGGCACAGAGATATTCTCCTTTTTCATTGGAGCAATCTAATAGCAGCGCGCCAAAGTCATCCTTTTCGATAAAGGAATAATTGCTCGGCTGACGCATGATTCGCATAAAGTCCCCTTCACTGACCCGGTCGTGATTGCCCCGGGTTACATAGCAGGGCATCTGAAACTGATCGTACACTTTTCGTACCTCAGGCAGTAGGCCGGGCTCGTCATGGATTAGATCTCCGTTGAGCACCACAAAGTCCACATCCTTTTCCCGGTTGACAGCCTCGATCAGTGCCCGGTGGGAACCCTCAAAATCGGTATTGGGCTGCCCCCAGTGTCCATCGGAAGCGGTGATAAATTTGAGTCGGGTGGCTTTGGGGAAGTCCATTTTCCCATAGGTAATAAAAGGCATGGTCATCAGGGAAGTACCCGCCAAGGCGAGTTTTTGTAAAAATGGTCTGCGGTTCATGGATGTAAAATAGTGAATTAGTTTTAACTCACGGTGCGCCTTTCTGAAAGTTGAGGAAGTTTCCTTGAATTTAAGGCCGGAAGTCCGATGACCGATGATGTTAAGAAACCTGCTATTCGAGATTTGCAATCTCGAATCTCTTATCTCAGGATTTGCAATCCCCAAATTTGCCACCAGTTTAATTATGCCCTACCGCAAGCCCGCCTGGAGGACGGACAGGTCTCCTGACCTGCCTGCAGCAGGCAGGCTTGTGCTCATGAGTTAAACAATTTGGGATATTTCCTTTTATTCCAGACTTTGTTAGGAGGTCGGCCCTTCGGGATTTGTGGTTTTTTCGAAGCGAGGAAAGGCGTTAAAAAAAATGACTTGGCTCTCGAGTGGGCGAGAGAAACCCAGTCATTTTTAGCCTTTCAAGCAAGAAAAAATCCATCCATTATGGGACTAGATTTTTATTTAAACTTTGCTGGATGGAAACAAAGACCGGGGCCAAGTCTTTTCCTCCCCTGCATCCTGGCTCTTCGCGGTCAATTTCCACTGGAAATTGCCTGATCGCTCAGTCCCTTTTTGGACTGCAAAAAGTGACAAAGAAAAAATTGATAGATGTTCTTCTGATGGGTAAATAGAGATTTTCCATTCTTTCAAAATGGACCCTATCGAGGAAGTAAAGCAATTTCTCTTTGTTCTTTTGGCTTGACCCAAAAGAACCAAAAGGTCAAGATTTGTCCCGATAGCTATCGGGATTCCCCCCTCAAGGCTCTCGCGCACCCCTCTGCAACAGCCCTACAAGCTGGCCTCTCGCTAGATTAGTCCACCGGACTAATCCTTAACGCTCGATCCCCCGACCGCACACGTTGTATTAGGTGAAATTTCGTTTGGAAGAAAGGAATAATATGATGGAAACAAAGACCGGGGCCAAGTCTTTTCCTCTCCTACATCCTGGCCCTTCGCGGTCAATTTCCACTGGAAATTGCCTGATCGCTCAGTCCCTTTTTGGACTTCAAAAAGTGACAAGGAAAAATGAGACAGAGGTTCATTTGATGGGTAAATAAGGAAAGGACCTGTTTTCTCAATTTGATGTTGAGAGTAAAGTTGATGTATGCTTCACTGTACTTTTGGCTTGACCCAAAAGTACCAAAAGGTCAAGAATTGGCTATGCTCCTAGTGCTCAAGCCAGCCGCACCCCGCTTCTCCAGCCCCACAAGCTGGCCTCTCGCTAGATTAGTCCACTGGACTAATCCTTAACGCTCGATCCCCCGACCGGACACGTTGTATTAGGTGAAATTTCGTTTGGAAGAAAGGAATAATTGGATGGAAATAAAGACCGGGGCCAAGTCTTTTCCTTCCCTACATCCTGGCCCTTCGCGGTCAATTTCCACTGGAAATTGCCTGATCGCTCAGTCCCTGCTATTCGAGATTTGCAATCTCGAATCACTTATCTCAGGATTTGCAATCCGTTAATTCTTACAAAAGTTTAATCTCGGCCTAGCGCAAGCCCGCTTGGAGGACGGACAGGTCTCCTGACCTGCCTGCAACAGGCAGGCTTGTGCTCAGGAACCCTTTACTAATCAAGATTTTCATTCGCGATTCATAAATCAGCCTTCAGACTTCAGCCTTCAGACTTCAGCCTTCAAACTTCAGACTTCAGACTTCAGCCTTCAAACTTCAGCCTTCTGATTTAATTTTTCCCCTTTCCTATCGAATGCTCCCTTCAAATTCCTACTCCTTAGTCGTCTCAATCACTCCCCGGAAATAGCCGAGTGATTCGGCAATTCCCATAAAGGGATTGTCCATATTCCGCTCGTGCTCCAGGCTGCAGACTCCGGTGTAGCCCACTTTTCGGATCATTCTTACCATAGCCGGAAAGTCAATAATCCCTCGGCCAACTTCAATAGAATACCCCTGTTTGATCGGGCCTGTCACGTCTTTGATATGCATATCGAAAACCCGGGTATGGTATTTTTCCATATCGGCTACCGGGTCTTTTCCGTTTCGGGTGTCATGCCCGATGTCCAGGCATATGCCCATTCGGGGATCGAGATCTTTGGTGTGGTTCCAGACTTCATCAGCATCTTGATAGATTTTGATATCAGGTCCATGCAGATGGATCGCAAATTTGAAATCGTATTCCTGCACCTTTTTCTCTACATAGGGAAGCAGCTCCACGTTGGGAACGCCCACAATCAGTTTTACACCGACTCTTTTTGCATAAGCAAAAGCCTTATCGACTTCTTCTTCGCTTCGCATATAGATCGGGCCAACGGCGTATCCTGTCACGTCATGGGCCTTCAGTTTTTCATGAAAAGCCGCAATCTCCGCATCGGTGCTGTTCATCGGCAAGTGAAAATCCTTGATGCAGAGGTAGTGCACATCCAAGGCTTTTAAAGTTTCGAGTGTCTTATCGAGGTCGAATCGGACGAAGGTGAAGCCTGCTACTCCGACCTTGAAAGTTTCCCCTGTTTCAGGAGGAGGTTGGGGTCCAGGTCGGGTTTCCTGTGCTTGGCAAACCATCACGGAGAGGACAAGCAAAAGGGCGATTAGGGTTGATTTCATAAGCTTGGGTTTAGTGTTGATTCCTTCAAACAATTTAGCAAATGCGAGCAGAATAGAGTCCTTAGCTCAGTCAAATACTCCGGAATCGTTTGCTTTGACATCAATGTTGGAGGATTTATGGAATTATAGCTTTCTGGAGAATAAATAGGAAAGAGCAAAGGAGGCGCAAAGAAAGAGTAATGCCGTAGGCATGATTGATTATAAAGCCAGCCATGGTTGGTGAGCGGTGGTTGGTGAGCGGAGTCGAACCAAGTCGAACCATAATTGCTGGGTTATAAATTCAATGGGGAGTTCCAGTGAATGCCGTAGGCATGATTAATTAAAAAGCCAGCCATTTCAATGGCTGGAAAATTAGATTAAGAGTGTTTCAAAAATGCCTTTAGGCATGGCCGATATTGGCTAAATTTGTTAGAATTTCTAATCTGATTTTTTATGCCAAATACCTATTCAAAAATGTATTGTCAGGCAGTTTTTGCGGTCAAATACAGAAGAGCAGCTATTCGTGATGATTTTAAAAGTAAGCTATTCGCGGTGATTGGAAACCTGATCAATGAGATGGGTGCAAAGACATTAATTGTAAACGGACATGTTGACCATGTGCATTGTCTTTTCCAGTTTTATCCCAAACAGGCTGTCTCAGAAATCATGCAAAGTGCAAAAGCAAAATCATCGAAGTGGCTAAATGAATCGAAGCTAACGGGATGTAGGTTTGAATGGCAATCTGGCTATGGCGCCTTTACTTATAGTGAACGAGAGATTTCAGCTGTTTTTGAATATGTGAAAAATCAGGAAAGGCATCATCAGGAAATGACCTTTCAGGAGGAATATCGTAAAATGCTGGAGGCTCATCACATTGAATTTTTGCCGGAATACCTTTTTAAAGAGCTGGAATAGAAATCGTCCGTCCCTACGGGACTCTGCAAGAACTTATCTCCTTTAACTATTCCAGAGGTTAAAACCTCTGGCAAGAATATGAATCGTCCCTCCGGGACTGGAAAAAGTTATTGCCTTAGGCATAACTGATTGTCTAGCCAGCCATGGTTGGTGAGCGAAGTCGAATCCTAATGGTTGATTTATAAATTCAATTGAGAGCTCAAGCGAATGCCTTTAGGCATGGCATATTGCTAAGCCAGCCATGGTTGGTGAGCGAAGTCGAACCATAATGGCTGGCTAATTGGATTGGGGTTATTATAAAAATGCCTTTAGGCATGGCTGATATAAACAAAAGAAGTAAGTCAGGAAATAGCAGGTTCGAGATTTTCATTTCTCAGCGAATTGCAAATTGGTAAATATAGTCTAGCGTAGTTTCAAACTGCGCTCAGGCCAAAAGGATGTATGGAATTACAGCTTCCTGAAAATAAAAAAGCGGAGTTTAGACTCCGCTTAGTTCTATGATTTTTTCAGCATTCTTAGATGATACTGAATGGCTAATTTTTCAATTTTTCAATCTTCCAATTTTCCAATAATGAATATCGAATGTTGAATCTCCAACACCGAAGATCAGGAATGTCCCTCAACCCAAGTTCTTGCATTCACAAACGCCTCCATCCAAGGAGTGAAGTCGTCATTTCTATCGCTAGGATAATGAGCCCAGTTCCAAGGCTTCAAGCTTCGCTCAATATGGGGCATAATCGCCAGATGTCTACCGTCTTGAGAAGCTATCCCTGCTGTCGCAAAGTCGGAACCGTTTGGATTGCCTGGGTAAGCGGCGTAGCTGTACTTCATGGCGAAGTGGTAGGCATTCTCTCCTTCTGGCAGGGAAAACTTGCCTTCCCCATGCGCAACCCATACGCCCAAGCGCTGACCGCTAAGGCTGCCGAGCATCACCGAATTGTTTTGAGGAACAGTCACATTTACAAAGCAAGACTCAAACTTGTGGCTGGCGTTGTGGAGCATTTTCGGCTTCTGATCGTGGTCCGGAGTCACCAAACCGAGCTCAATCATTAGCTGGCAACCGTTACAAACACCCAAAGAAAGCGTATCCGGCCTTGCGTAGAAGTTGTCCAAAGCTTGTTTGGCTTTCGGATTATACAGGAAAGCTCCTGCCCAACCTTTGGCCGAACCCAATACATCGGAATTGGAGAATCCACCCACGAAGACAATCATCTGCACATCGCTCAGGTCTTCTCTTCCGGAGATCAGGTCGGTCATGTGCACATCCTTCACCTCAAATCCTGCCAACCAAAGAGCATAAGCCATTTCCCGGTCTCCATTTACTCCTTTTTCACGGATGATGGCAGCCTTGGCTTTGCCTTTTTCGGTACGGTTCGGATTCAGTCCCGTCTTGGTAAAGCTTCCGCTCCAGTTTGGAGCAAATTCGTAGCTGAGGACTTGATTTTTGTAGTTTTCAAAACGGTCTTTTGCAAGCTTCTCTCCACTTTGCTTTCTGTCAAGTAGGTAAGAAGACTTAAACCACAAGTCTCTCAAAGGTTCCACTTCCAAAGTTTCGCTTTCTAGGCTTACTTTTCCATCCAAGGTCACTTCGGCCAGTTCTACAAAGTCAATGTCCGCCGCAGAAAGCACTTCCTCTGCTGAATGGTCATTTCTGACCTGAATCAGGATTCCCGGATTTTCGGAGAAAAGGGCCTTGATCATGTTGGATTCAGCCAAGCGGCTTTCCTTCACGGAAAGTCCCACATTCTGGCTTGGGAAGCACATTTCCAGCAAGGCAGTCAAAATGCCACCTGAGGAAATATCGTGTCCTGCCAGCACGAGACCTTTTTCGATCAACTGCTGAACCGTTTCAAAGGCTTTTGCAAAATATTCCGCATCCGTCACGTCAGGGGTTTCCTGACCCACCTTGTTCAGGATTTGGTAAAGCGAGGAACCGGCGAGTTTTGCTGCATCCTTGGAAAAGTCCAGATACAAAACCTTGGTGCCTGCCTGGGGCAAAAGGGCGGCTTTCGCGGTCTTTTTCACGTCGGTACATTCCCCGACGGTGGAAATAATCACCGTTCCCGGAGAGTAAACCACTTTTCCGTCAGGATATTTCTGAGTCATGGAAAGGGAATCCTTTCCGGTAGGGATATTGACTCCAAGCGCTATCGCAAAGTCAGAACAGGCCTTTACAGCACTATAAAGTCGGTCATTTTCTCCTGCATTTTTGGCAGGCCACATCCAGTTGGCGGAGAGGGAAACTCCCTTCAAGCCATCTGCAATCGGTGCAAAAACCAAGTTGGTCAGGGCCTCGGCAATCGCCAATCGGGAACCTGCCTCTGCATCGGCCAAAGCCGCAACCGGCGCATGTCCTATGGAAGTGGCGATTCCTTTATTTCC
Organism: Algoriphagus taiwanensis; assembly: GCF_036245645.1. Taxonomy (NCBI): domain Bacteria; kingdom Pseudomonadati; phylum Bacteroidota; class Cytophagia; order Cytophagales; family Cyclobacteriaceae; genus Algoriphagus; species Algoriphagus taiwanensis. The sequence goes on from NZ_BTPE01000026.1 coordinate 8,081, forward strand.
GGTGAAGTCCAAAGCCATCACCCCCACGTCATTTAGGGGAACCTGGATTTCACCCACTGTTTGTTGGGTAGCCACTCGACCAGTTACGGAGCGGTCTACCTTATTGGTCAACCAGTCCTTGCAGGCTACCGCTTCCAGCTGAAGCACTTCCTGGATGTATTCCTGAAGCTTGGAGGAGTCCAACTCTGCTTCGGTGAATTTCGGCGCCAGTCCGCTTTTATCTTCCAAAACCGTCTTGGGAGAGGAGCCAAACATGTAGGCCAAATCCCAATCCACAGGCTTTTCTCCGGTCTTTTGGTTTTCAAACTTGAAATGCATGTCTCCGGTCGTCTCACCCACCACATAAAATGGGGCGCGTTCCCTTTCGGAGAGTTGCTTCAACTGGTCAATGTCTTTTTTGCCGACAACCAGGCCCATTCTTTCCTGGGATTCGTTGCCGATGATTTCTTTGGCAGAAAGGGTAGGGTCACCCACCGGCAACTGATCGATATGGATGGTGCCACCGGTGCTTTCCACCAATTCGGAAAGACAGTTCAGGTGACCTCCTGCTCCGTGGTCGTGGATGGAAATGATTGGGTTGTTTTCGCTTTCAGCCATGGCGCGGATCACGTTGGAAACCCGCTTTTGCATTTCAGGATTGGATCGCTGCACGGCGTTAAGTTCCAAGGCACTGGATACTTCCCCGGTATTCAGGGAAGAAACGGCAGAACCACCCATTCCGATTCGATAGTTATCCCCGCCCATGATCACGATTTGATCTCCGGTTCCGGGTTCACCTTTCTTGGTATAGTTGGCATTGGTGAAGCCGACTCCACCGGCGAGCATGATCACTTTGTCAAAGCCGTACTGCTTGTCTGCCTCCTCGTGCTCAAAAGTGAGCAAGGAACCGGCGATAAGCGGCTGGCCGAATTTGTTTCCAAAATCAGAAGCTCCGTTGGAAGCTTTGATTAGGATGTCCATTGGGGTTTGGTAGAGCCAAGGACGGGCTGGAAGGTTTTTTTCCCAACTTCTTCCTTCCTCAGAGCGGGAATAGGAAGTCATGTAGACAGCTGTCCCAGCCAATGGAATCGAAGCAGTACCTCCTGCCAAACGATCCCGGATTTCTCCTCCGGAACCTGTCGCCGCTCCGTTGAAGGGCTCGACGGTAGTGGGGAAGTTGTGGGTTTCAGCTTTCAGGGAGATCACTGAGTCGATCTCTCTGGTTTCGAAAAAGTCAGCCTGATGCTGTGTTTTGGGCGCAAACTGCTGGATTTTTGGACCTTGGATAAAGGCTACATTGTCTTTGTAAGCAGAAGCGATTCGATTGGGATGCTTTTTGGAAGTTTCCTTGATGAGTTGGAAAAGGGTCATGGGTTTTTCTTCCCCGTCGATCACAAAGGAACCGTTGAAGATTTTATGCCGGCAATGCTCAGAGTTCACCTGAGAGAAACCGAAAACCTCGGAATCAGTCAAAGGGCGCCCCAATTGTTTGGAGACGTTTTCCAAATAATCTACCTCTTCCTGACTTAGCGCCAAGCCTTCGGACTTGTTGTAGGCGGCGATATCAGTGATAGGTTTGATCGGTTCGGGCTGTAGATGGATGTCGAAAATTTCCTGATCGAGTCCCTCGTAGGCCTTTTGAAGCATGGGGTCGATTTGATCTCCTTCCTTCATCGGGAAAAACTCCTCAATGCGTTGGATTCCTTGGATTCCCATGTTGACCGTGATTTCCACGGCATTGGTGGACCAGGGAGTGATCATTTCCTTGCGGGGACCGGAGTATTTTCCGCTTACTTTTTCACCTGGGATCTGTCGGGCTTCGCCAAAAAGCCAGATGAGTTTGTCGATGTCTTCCGTGCTGAGAGGGTGAGATACTTGAACTCCGTAGATGAGTTTCTGAGGGGATTCAAAGAAGAAAATCATGTCCTTGGGCTGGTAAGTCGCAAAGGTAAGGAATTGAGGGGGAGATTGGAAGATTGAAAAATTGAAAGATTGGAAAATTTGTTGGGTGTCCGAATGCCGAAGAAGATTTGAAGATGGGAGGTAGGGAAGTTAGGAAGCAGGGGAGCAGGGAAGTATTGTCCGATGTCAGATGACCGATGTCCGATGAAGGGACAAGTGTCGTAATTCGTAAATAGGATGGAGGTTAGGGAGTATGGGAGCAGGGAGGTAGGGAAGTATTGTCCGATGTCGGATGACCGATGTCCGATGAAGGGAGGCAAAAAGTTTAAAGTGAAGTTTGAGAAGCCGGATTGGGTAACTCTGACTCGTCCTAAAAATAGTTTACAGGTTATTGTTTAAATCCTGATACTGATTGACTATTTCTGTTAGTCCTTTTATTGGTTTACAAGTGTACGGTTTTTGGGGTAATAGTTTTTCCACAATCGATCTGTTTTTTGATTGGTTTGATGGATTTCTTCAGGAGTTTTGTTTCC
>NZ_BTPE01000027.1:0-8513 GCF_036245645.1 Algoriphagus taiwanensis
AGGACATCGCGCTGGTGAAGACAGTGGCTCCTAGCGACAGCGGAGACGACTGTGTGGAAGCGGGCGACGAGTTGACCTATACGTTTGTGGTGACCAACCAGGGTAATGTGACCCTGACCAATGTGGCGATCGCTGAGGAGAGCTTCAGTGGCACGGGCACGTTTGGAGCGATCACGTTCCAGTCCAGCAGCATGAACAGTGCTGAGGGCACGTTGAAGCCGGGTGAGAGTGCGACGTATACGGCGACGTATGAAGTGACTGCGGCTGATGTCGAGGCGGGTATTGTGACCAACCAGGCAGAGGCAGAAGGCTTCTTCGGCCAGACCCGAGTGTCTGACCTGTCTGGCAGCACAGTAGATAACGATACAAGAACAGAGTTTGAGCTTTGCCAGGTACAAGGCCTGGATATCACCAAAACCGTCAAAATCAATGATGACGTCCTTAATGGAGACTTAATCTTTGAGATCACGGTGACCAATACTGGTAATGTGACCTTGTTTGATGTCTATGTTGAGGATATCCAGACAGGAGACAACTGGATCATTGATGAGCTTGCACCTAATGCAGAAGATACCCGCGAAGTAACAGTAGTCATCACTCAGGAGATGATCGATGGCAAGTGTTATGAAAATACGGCCATTGCAGAGGTTCGTGAGTATTTGGTTGATGCCAGAATAGCACCAGGTGAAGGACAAGAAATGCCTTATAGAGTGATTCTTGAGGATGAAGCCTCTGCTGAAGCTTGCTTCACTCAAGATCCTTCAATCAACATCGAGAAGACCAGCGACTTGGAGACATCCGGAGAGCAGGATTGCTTCGAGGTGACAGCAGAAGAGACAGTGATTACCTACACCTTTACGGTGACCAACACGGGTAATGTGTCACTGAGCGGCATCGAAGTGAAGGATGAAATGCCAAATCTGTCAGCGATCAGCTTTGTGGGTGGTGACACCGACGGAGATGACGAGCTGGATGTGGATGAGACCTGGACTTACGAGGCGACCTATACAGTAACGCAGGAAGATGTGGATGCAGGCTTGATCGAGAATACGGCGAGTGTAACTACAGATGACGAGACGGTATCCGATGAGGACACTTTGCTAATTGAAATATGCCAAAACGCAAATATCCAAATTGTTAAAACTGATAATGGTGCCCAGATTGATGCAGCAGATCAGGTGATTACCTACACGCTAACCGTGACCAATACCGGAAATGTGACCTTGACCAATGTGACGGTAGAGGATCCATTGACTGAATTGGATATCAATATAGGAACCTTGGCACCAGGTGCATCCACAGCAGTAAATACTGACTATGTGGTAACCCAGGATGACGTGGATGCAGGCTTTGTATTGAACACTGCCTTGACTTCTGGAGAAAGTCCTGACGGAGAAAATCCTGAGGATGACACTGAGATTGAGACGCCGATTGAGCGTAATCCAAGTATTCAGATTGTGAAGACTGCGGATGTATCGAGTGTGGATGCAGCAGGAGATGTGATAGTATACACATTGCGTGTGACCAACACAGGCAACATGACCCTGAACAGTGTGAAGATTACCGATCCGCTGACAGGCTATGACAATCTCTATGGAATGATGGTTCCAGGTCAGGTGGTTGAAGTACAGACCGTATATACTGTTACATTGGCAGACATGGAAAAAGAAGCAATTCTTAACGTGGCTACAGCTTCTGCCTTCGCAGGTCAGCAAGAAGTTTCTGACACCGACGATGAGGAAGTGGATGTGATTCAACTTCCTGCGATCCAGATCGTGAAGACTGCGGACGTATCGAGTGTGGATGCAGCAGGAGATGTGATAGTATACACATTGCGTGTGACCAACACAGGCAACATGACCCTGAACAGTGTGAAGATTACCGATCCGCTGACAGGCTATGACAATCTCTATGGAATGATGGTTCCAGGTCAGGTGGTTGAAGTACAGACCGTATATACTGTTACATTGGCAGACATGGAAAAAGAAGCAATTCTTAACGTGGCTACGGCTTCTGCTTTCGCAGGTCAGCAAGAAGTTTCTGACACCGACGATGAGGAAGTGGATGTGATTCAACTTCCTGCGATCCAGATCGTGAAGAGCGATAACGGAGCTCAGGTAGACGGAGAAGGTGATGTAATCACTTACACGCTGACCGTGACTAACACCGGCAATGTGACCCTGACCAATGTGACGGTAGAGGATCCATTGACTGGATTGGATGTCAATGTAGGAACCTTGGCTCCTGGTGCATCCACAGCAGTGAATACTGACTACGTGGTAACACAGGATGACGTGGATGCAGGCTTTGTACTGAATACTGCCCTGACCTCCGGTGACAGTCCTGATGAGGAAACACCGACCGATGAGGATGAGGAGGAAACTCCAATTGAGAGAAATCCAAGCATTCAGATCGTGAAGAGCGATAACGGAGCTCAGGTTGAAGGAGAAGGTGATGTGATCACTTACACGCTGACCGTAACCAACACCGGTAATGTGACCTTGACCAATGTAACGGTAGAGGATCCATTGACTGGATTGGATATCAATGTAGGAACCTTGGCACCGGGTGCATCCACAGCAGTGAATACTGACTACGTGGTAACACAGGATGACGTGGATGCAGGCTTTGTACTGAATACTGCCTTAACTTCCGGTGAAAGCCCAGAAGGTGAGGATGACCCTGAAGATGAAACTGAGATCGAAACTCCAATCGATAGAACATCTTCAATAACTATCACCAAGATGGCTGATGTCGACGCGGTACAGGACGAGGATGAAGTAATAAACTACACCATTGTAGTCACAAATACCGGAAACACTACTCTTACTGATGTAATAGTTTCCGATCCTTTGACTGGCTTGGAAGAGGTGATTGGAATACTTAATCCAGGTGATGCAATTGCTTTTGAGACAAGCTATACCACTACAATTGTAGATATTGCTTCACAAGAGCCGATTGTCAATGTGGCAACTGCGACATACACAGATCCTGTTACTGAAGACGAGATTTCTGAAGAAGCAGAGGAAATTGTTGAGATTGCATGTATCGACAAGACTCTTATTACAGGTGTACTTATCGATGATACAACAGGTCAACCATTGGCTGGTGTTCCAGTGACTTTGATTCCGCAAGAATCAACCCCAGGTGAACCTTTGATCTTGGTAACAGGTGCGGACGGTCGTTATACCTTCAAGGATTTTGTACCAGGTCAGTACTTACTACAAGTTCAAGATGCTAACCTGAATGCGGTTAGAGGCTTGTTCCCAGTAGAAAGCTCCTTGTTCTTTACCTTCATTGAAGTATGTAAATTCCAGACTAAGGATTTCAACTATGAGACCTACGACGGAACTGTTCTAGGAGACTTTGTTTGGTATGACATCAATCAGGACGGAATACAAAACGAGTGGTTTGATGCCAATGGTGACGGACAGGTTACCCTAAATGATCCTGCAGCAGGTCCTATTTCAATTCGAGATTGGGAATGGTTTGACCTGAACGGTGACGGTAGATATGACGGTCCTGAAAATGAAGGTGAATTGAACAAAGCCGGATTCGGTAATGATCAAAGCTTCAACATCATGGTCACTGGACCTGATGGGTACGAATCTGAAATCATCGTCGGTATCCTTGGATATTGGAGAGATAGAATCGATGAGAATAGATTCGGAGAATATACCGCAACCTTCATAGTAGATGAATTCATCCAGCAGCAAGCTTCCTTCATGGAGTCTACCGGAAAAGTAAAAGTATTGCCAAATGCAAATGGCAGAATGACTGATATCAACGGAATCAGATTCGAAGAAAGATGTGGTTTGACCACAGAGGATGAAATCACGAGAACAGTATCTGCTGGAGACCGAGTACACTTGGATATGGACTTTGGCTGGAGATGTTTGCAGGTTGAAGTTGAGATCATTGCCAACGATGATGACTTTGGATCACATTTCATCAGCTTTGGTGGGGTGATCGGAAACATCCTGGACAATGACCGATTGGAAGGTCAGCGACCAGATCCTGCAGATGTCGACTTCGAATTCACTGAGCTGGATGGTATTGTGGGTCTATTGATCAACGATAACGGCGAGCTGACTTTGATTCCAAATGTCAATGAAGTCAGAGACTACACCTTGAGATATGTACTCAGAGAGACAGACTTCCCTGAGAATAATGACGATGCCTTGGTATTCTTCAGAATTCTCAACGATAATGTTGACCTATCAGTAACGAAGACCTCTTTCGAGGTAGAGATTTACGAGGGTGACGAGTTTGAGTACGAGATAGTGGTGAGCAACATCGGAGGCACTCCGGCAACGGGCGTGACGATTACGGATGACTTGCCGACTCGAGTGACGTATTTGAGTTCACGCGTGGTGAGTGTGAGCGATCCACAGATCCAGGTAGGCAGTCCTTCGGTGAGCGGCAGCGCGGTAAGATGGGATGTTCCGTTCCTTCCGGCAGACGGAGTGATCACATTGAGGATCCGTGTACAGGCAGGAGATGCGGGTCAGATCCAGAACGTGGTGACCGTTGACAGTGAAGAGGACGACACCAACGAGCAGAACAACCGGGATATGGATGTGAACCAGGTGTTGCCGTTCCGCATTCCGAACGTGATCACGCCAAACGGAGACGGTGACAACGACACGTTTGAGATCAAGGGACTGGGCAAGTTTACGGCCAGTGAGATTGTGATTCTGAACCGATACGGAGATCATGTACTGGAGAAGAGCAATTATCAGAACGACTGGGATGCGCCGGGTCAGGTAGCGGGTACGTACTTCTACGTGCTGAAGCTGACCGACCGCAGCGGCAGAGTCCATGAGTTCCTGGGCTGGATTCAGGTAATCAAAGAATAATAAGAAGAGCCATGAAAAAGACTTTTAAAATCATAGGAATGACCCTCTTGGTAGCCGTTTTGGCTACCGGGAGTAGTTTTGGCCAGCAGCTGCCTCAGTTCAGCCAGTACATTTTCAACGGGCTGCATGTGAACCCGGGGTATGCGGGATATAAGGGAGAGCCGTATATCCAGACGACTTACCGGAGCCAGTGGATCCGATTTCCGGGCAGTCCGGAGACGTTCACGGTGACCGCGGACCTGAGTGCGAACGAGGGGACGATGGGCTTCGGGATTTCGATTTTGTCGGACAATCTGGGTCCGGCTCGTACGACTGGGGGATTGCTGACGTATTCGTACCGGATTCAGACGGGAGCGAGGAGCCACCTGGGTTTGGGCGTGAGTGCGGGAGTGACCGAGTACATGATCGATGGGGACCTGCTGGATCCGAATGATCCGAACGATGTGGAGATTCCGGAGGGCCGTGTGAACCTGTTCACTCCGAACCTGAATTCGGGTTTGTTTTTCCACACGCCGAAGTTTTATGCGGGATTCAGTGTGTACAACATGATCGGCAAGAAGGCCTTGGAGCGGGAGGATGTGGCGTTGGCGTATCATGACTTCCACTACTACCTGACAGCAGGGGCATTGCTGGAGCTGTCGGAGACGGTTTCGTTCAAGCCGAGCTTTCTGATCAAGGAAGTGAAGGGAGCGCCGACGAATTACGATCTGAACGCGATGTTTCTGTTTTACGACCGGATCTGGTTGGGGGGCAGTTACCGGAGCAACGTGAAGATCTGGAACGACAACCTGGAGGAGAACCTGAGCAGCCGGAACGCGATAGCGGCGATCATCGAGATATTTGCCACGGACCGGTTGCGTATCGGGTATGCGTATGACCATAACCTGAACGTGCTGCAGGACTACCGGAGCAACTCGCACGAGTTTTCACTGGGCTTCTATATGATACCGAGGACTTCAATGATGAAAAACCAAAGATGGTTCTGATTATGAAAAAGACACTGACACTACTGACAATAACGGCAGGCTTGCTGATCGGGACCACGGGTATAGCGGAGGCACAGAAATCGAGAGTACGCTATGCTGACGAGCAGATGGAGCTGATGAACTACCAGCATGCGCTGGACGTGTACAAGGAAGCGTACGCGAAGAAGCCCAACTACGAGACGGCGCGGAAGACGGCGCTGGCCCAGGACAAGATAAGAGACTACGGAGCTTCGTACGACTGGTGGAAGACCACGGTGAGCTACGAGGAAGCGACGGGGGATGATTACCGGGAGCTGCTGAGAGCTGGGATATTGACGGAGAACTTCGAGGAGGCGGTAGGCCTGATCCAGGCGAAGGGGATGACCGCGGACAGCCTTAGGATTGAGAAGCGGGATATTCCCCAGAGCGCAAGGAAGCTGAAGCTGGAAAACATGGAAGAGCTGAACAGCTCGGAGTCGGACTTTTCGATGGTGGAAGACGGGCAGGGGAACAAGTACTTTGTTTCGGACCGGGGGGGCAGCTATCCGGACAAGATGCCGGGTATCCGGATCGACGGTCGGAACAAGCTGTTCAGCCAGGAGAAGAGCGACTACACCGACCGGGGCTACTTCACGGTGTACCGTCAGGACAGCGAAGGCAACATCAGTGCGGTGGTGAGCGACGTGCCGAAGACGAAGAGCTTTTCGGACCCGAGCTACTCGGTGAAGGAGAAGGTGCTGTTTTACACGGTGACCCGTGATCCGGGTAAAGTGAAGCCCAGAAAGGACACGGTGATGGTGCAGGTGGAGATCTACTATAGCAAGGTGAATGCAGAAGGGAAGCTGGAAGGAGCGAAAGCCTTTCCGCTGAACGACTCACTGCGGTACTCGGTGATGCACCCGTATGTGGATGAGGAAGCCGGCAGGCTGTACTTTTCCTCGGATATGCCGGGAGGTCTGGGCGGCTATGACCTGTACTACAGCGAATACAGCGTATCGGGAGACAGCCTGCTGTTCGGCAGCGCGGTACCTTTGGGCCCCGGTGTGAATACGTCGGCCAACGAGACGTATCCGTTCCGCAAGGGGAACAAGTTTTACTTCAGTTCGACGGGTCATGAAGGCTTCGGGGGGATGGATGTGTTTGAAGCGGACTACACGGAAGCCTTAGTCAGCAATACGCGTAACATGGGCTATCCGATCAACTCGCTGGCCGATGACTTTGCCTACCGGGAAGACAAGGACCGGACGGTGTACCTGTCCTCCAACCGAAGAGGGGGCAAGGGACTGGATGACATTTACATGGCCAAGGAGATGTACAAGCAGTTTTTGGCCAGAGTGCTGGACTGCAACGGCAACGTGATCACGGAGAGCTATCTGGCCACGTTCCGGGACAAGACGCAGGGGATCATGGTGCCTACGGCCAGAAACGGCAAAGGGGAGCTGACCGCTCAGCTGGAGCCGGAGAGCGACTTTGGGATCACGATCAGCAAGCCGGGCTACTTCCCGCTGACAGACGAGACGATCACGACCAAGGGCTTCGCTGGAGACACGGTGAAGCGGGAGTACCAGCTGGTACCGATCCCGTATCAGCTGCCGGTGCACGTGGACCTGGTGTACTACGACCTGGACAAGTTTGCGATCCGCAAGGACGCGATGCCGGCCTTGGACAAGCTGGCCGAGCTGATGGAGAAATACAGCTTCCTGGACCTGCTGGTGGCCAGCCACACGGACTCCAGAGCGAGTGACGAGTACAACATCCGTCTGTCCAACAACCGGGCGAAGGCGGTGACCGAGTACCTGGGAGCGAAGGGAATCAGCTCAGACCGGATCAGGTTGGAGTGGTTTGGAGAGAGTCAGCTGGTCAACGACTGTGGGAACGGGAAACCGTGCTCGGAGGACAGCCATCAGCTGAACAGGAGATCGGAGCTGGTGCTGGAGGCGTTTCCTGACCCGACCAAGAGCTACGAGATTCCGCAGGAGCTGAAGGACATGGACTTCTGCCAGCCGGAGGATCTGTTTGAGAAGATTCAGGAGGAGATAGCGGAGATCCCGACGATCTACTTTGACTTTGACAAGTCGATGCTCAGATCGGTGTCCAAGCAGGAGCTGGAGCAGGTGGGTGCGATGCTGAGGAGACTTCCGAATCTGATGCTGTACATCGAGGGACATACCGACCAGCGGGGCAGTGACGAGTACAACGAGAAGCTGTCCGAGCGCAGAGCCGATGTGGTGAAGCAGTACCTGATCAACCGGGGTATCGAGGAAAACCGACTGGAGTACCAGTGGTTTGGGGAGACCCGGCCGGTGCACGACTGCAACAGCGTGACCTGCACGCCGGCGATGCACCAGCTGAACAGACGCACCGAGCTGAGAGTGGGCAAGAGCAGCTTCGGCTACACCGGAAGACAGAAGAAAGTGGATACGATGTGATCCGATAACCAAAAGACAAATCATCTAAAAAGGCCTCAGGAGTAATCTTGAGGCCTTTTTGCTTTATGTTCTCTTGTAATTAAATCGCGATCTAATGGTCAAAAATAGTTGGTGAAACACCATCTAATCATCTGATAATAAATTATTTACAAGGGCCTTATTGAAACCAGTTTCAATAAGGTTTTTTTGTTTCATGAAAACTTCAAAAAAAGCGGTGCTGGGCCTGTGGGTTTCTTGACTCAATCAAGTGGGGAAAACAG
>NZ_BTPE01000028.1:0-2778 GCF_036245645.1 Algoriphagus taiwanensis
AATTAGATGGCTTTTCAAACGTGACGAGCAATTCTGAGGAGACTTTTTCAGCTATCAAGTCCTACAAATCCAACTGAAATTCCGATTCAATCCCCATAAGAACCTCACCGGTTTCGTGCAACAGCGCTTTCATGCTTGGCTTTGCAAGCCGCACGAAAGCTTAGTTGTTGGCGGTAGTTTTTCTTTTCATTTAGTAGAGTATTCTTCAAAAAGAGCATGAAAACTTTCTATAAAGTCGTCCATATTCTTCTTTTCATAAGTTGAAAATTCTGGATACATCAGTTTCCCTTCATTTATTGGTTTGTTTTCTAAGTCGTCAAGATTAAGTACATCATGAGCAAGCTCGTGATACATTAAAAAGTATCGCATAGGTTTTGAAAACTGTTGCCATGAAGAAGGATTTATATATATTTCAATTCGACTGTCATCGTTGTGTCCTAATGATAGACCATGTATATGGGTAGTATTGTCGAGTTGGTCAAGCCTTGAAAATTTAATTATGGTCGTCTTAGGCTTCTTTGGAAATATTCCATAAAACTCCAAATCACGATAGAATTTTTCAACGTAAATGTCAAAATTTACATCTCCATCATAAGAGTTAGCGACTATCTCTTTATATAAATTTGCTTCTGATTGCTTTTGTACTAATTTGATTATTACAAAGAAAATAACAACTAATATTGCTATACCAATAATCCACCGACTTTGTTTTGACTTATTTGGTTTTGGATGAATTGGGATAGGTTTTTCTATTGGCCTTCTTTCAGGCTTTTGTATTTTGTTTTCGTTTGAATCATTGAAGGGTTTTAATTCAGGCGGAATTGTTGAGGTGATATCATCCAACTCAATAATCTCTGACATTTCTGTCCATTTTTCTAACCCATAGTACCAAACCTTAGTACTCCTTGTAACTCTTTGAGATTTTAATTCATCTTTCGAAAAAGGCCCAAATTTGTTTACTCCGTCTGTATAGAAATATTTTCTCATTCTTAGTTGTATTGTTCTGGGAAAATTACAGAATTAGTAATCAGTGAGTAAAGCTGTTCAAGTGCTCTAAATTCAGGATTATCAATTCCCATTGCCTGAAGGAAAATAATTTTGTCTTCATAAAAAACTACCCAACATTTCATAATAACAGGAAACGTTAAACCTGAACGTTCCATTTTACCTTTTACCTTAAATTGAACGGAAGGATAAGTGTCTACTGTAACAACAGATTGGTCTATTACTTGTGGGTTTTTCAAAAATGAACTCGTTTCTTGAACAAATTCTTCAACGAAATTATCTTCTTGAAGGGCTTCTCTTATTTGCTTACGAGAAAAGAAAGTCACATTATCCTTTATTAGAATCAAATATGTGTTTCCTTCATTTGTAAACTTCTTGACTATATTCGGTCGGTCACCTTCTTTGACTTCCCATCCAACTGGCACTTTTAGTTTCAGGTTGACTTCTTTAGATTTTGGGTGGTCTTTGATGCTGACGTATTCGCCTAAATTAAAACTAAAAGTTGAAAATTCGTTTGATTTAACACTTACTTTTTTCACAAGAGAATTACCCATGTAGTAGTAGAAGTCAACATCTATGTTATGCAAATAGTAGGTCTTAGCTGCTCCTGCTGTTTTTAGATTGGATATTATTTCTTCCTTGATATTATAGGGTGCTTCCCAATAATCAGGCACTTCATATTGATAAATAAGAGTGCGGCCTAGTGAAAGACAACCTTTTGCCCTAATGCCATTACCTATATCAACACCTTTTATTTGTCTATTTACCTGCTCCGCAAGTTTCTTTATGTCTGTTTCAGAGAAGGTTTGACTGAATACAGTCAACGAAAGGAAACAGAATATTAGAAAAATTGAAAATCTCATAATCTAACCTTTAGGATTTCTGCCATACTCATTTATTCCCGGTTGGCCGTTTTGAAAAATCATCCATAGTCCATAAAATGGAATGATTTGCCACCACCCATTATTCCCTAAATCGTGACATCTTTTTGCACCTTGTGCCCATAGAAACCAAAGCATTGGGATATAGGCAAGTCCAATAATTGGAGCTTCACCCGACTCCACGATGACATTTACAAAAGCTGCAACCACAACATAAATAATGAGGCTTATTCCATATTCAGTTCTCCTTATTCTTCCGTCAAAAGAAAAGGGATTTGAAAACATACCTTGTTTTCTAACTGTATGACTACTTTCTGTAACAGTCTGCTTTTCAGGTTTGAAATCTTTAGTGTCAGTAGCATTCAAAGTATCATCTTCTGTGTCAAGAGGCGGAGGACTCAATTCAAATAGCTCTCTTAATTCTTCAACGCTATCAGCTTCTTTCCAATCGTCAAGTCCTTCATGCCAAATTAAAGTCTTTGGTTGGATGTCTTTCTGTTTTAATTCTCCTAAAGTCACAGGGCCTTCTTTTTCCTGTCCGTTTGAGTAAAAATACTTTTTCATGTTATGTCCGTTTTGTTTGTTTTTTAAATTACCGCCAACGTTTTGGGTATTGCCGAAGGCGGGGATTTTTAGTACAAAAGTTCAATCGAAGAACGAATGTTGAACCTTGCACAAATGTCCAATCGAAGTCGTTCAGCCCCGCTTTTGGCAATACCTTGTTGCACTAAACCTGCGGTAGTTTCTCCGATTAGCAGCCCAAAAGAGGTATCTTTTTGATTCATTCTTAACCGTTTTCAATCATGAAAAAAAAGAGAACCTCCTCCAGACCGCTTGCTCCAAGATAGCGGGATTTGCTGAACTACTGGCCAAGTTTGAGCAAAAAGTTACC
>NZ_BTPE01000029.1:0-2558 GCF_036245645.1 Algoriphagus taiwanensis
TTTCCGAATGGGGCAACCCGGCTAGTAATAGCCATCTCGAAAGAGAAGCGAACGTGGGGAACTGAAACATCTAAGTACCCATAGGAGGAGAAAACAACAGTGATTCCGTGAGTAGTGGCGAGCGAAAGCGGAACAGCCCAAACCGAATATGTTACGGCATGTTCGGGGTTATAGGACCTGCAAAAAGATTGACAAACTGACGAGAACGGCATGGGAAGGCCGACCGTAGGGGGTGAGAGTCCCGTATTGGAAAGGTTGTTGATTGGGCGGGTATCCTGAGTAGGTCGGGACCGGAGGAATCCCGATTGAATTTGCCGGCACCATCCGGTAAGGCTAAATACTCCTGAGAGACCGATAGTGGACTAGTACCGTGAGGGAAAGGTGAAAAGTACCGTGAATAACGGGGTGAAATAGAACCTGAAACCGTGCGCTTACAAGCGGTCGGAGCCCTTGAGTGGGGTGACGGCGTGCCTTTTGCATAATGAGCCTACGAGTTACACCTCTCTGGCAAGGGTAAGGCATTCAGTGCTGTACCCGGAGCGAAAGCGAGTCTGAAAGGGCGATTGAGTCGGAGGGGGTAGACGCGAAACTTAGTGATCTACCCATGGCCAGGTTGAAGTTCCGGTAACACGGAATGGAGGACCGAACCGATAAGCGTTGAAAAGCTTCCGGATGAGCTGTGGGTAGGGGTGAAAGGCTAATCAAACTGAGAAATAGCTCGTACTCCCCGAAATGTTTTTAGGAACAGCGTCGTGGATTGTATGATGGAGGTAGAGCTACCGATAGGACTAGGGGGAGTCACATCCTACCAAATCCTGACGAACTCCGAATGCCATCATATTCAAACGGCAGTGAGGGCTGGGGTGCTAAGGTCCCAGTCCGAGAGGGAAAGAACCCAGACCTTCCGCTAAGGTCCCCAAATTTAGGTTAAGTTGAACAAAGGTGGTCCAGTTGCAGAGACAGCCAGGAGGTTAGCTTGGAAGCAGCTATTCCTTTAAAGAGTGCGTAACAGCTCACTGGTCGAGCGACAGGGCGTCGATAATAATCGGGCATCAAACCTAATACCGAAGCGAAGGATGCTGACATGGTCAGCATGGTAGGGGAGCATTCCAATATCGGTGAAGGTGAACTGTAAGGTTTGCTGGAGAGATTGGAAAAGCAAATGTAGGCATAAGTAACGATAAGGCGGGCGAGAAACCCGCCCACCGTAAGACCCAGGTTTCCTGATCAACGTTAATCGGATCAGGGTTAGTCGGGGCCTAAGGCGAACCCGAGAGGGGTAGTCGATGGACAACGGGTTAATATTCCCGTACTGCTCATACAGGCGATGGAGTGACGGAGTGATGAAAGGTCCGCGCGGTGACGGAATACCGCGTTGAAGCCAGTAGGTATTGGTCTGATAGTAAAATGCGTCGGACTAGCCGAAGGTGATAGTACCGGGCGTCTTAGGACAACCGGATAGTGACCCTAAGGGCTTCCAAGAAAAACTTCTAGCGTTAAGCGTATGAGTACCCGTACCGCAAACCGACACAGGTGGTCGAGGAGAGAATCCTAAGGTGCTCGAGTGAATCATGGCTAAGGAACTCGGCAAAATGGCCCTGTAACTTCGGGAGAAGGGGCGCCCCTGTAACAGGGGGCCGCAGTGAAGAGGCCCAGGCGACTGTTTAACAAAAACACATGGCTTTGCGAAGTTGAAAGACTAGGTATAAGGCCTGACACCTGCCCGGTGCTGGAAGGTTAAGAGGGGATGTTAGCGCAAGCGACGCATTGAATCGAAGCCCCAGTAAACGGCGGCCGTAACTATAACGGTCCTAAGGTAGCGAAATTCCTTGTCGGGTAAGTTCCGACCTGCACGAATGGTGTAACGATCTGGGCGCTGTCTCAGCCATGAGCTCGGTGAAATTGTAGTCACGGTGAAGATGCCGTGTACCCGCAACGGGACGGAAAGACCCCATGCACCTTTACTGCAGCTTAGCATTGGTACTGGGCAAACGATGTGTAGGATAGGTGGGAGACTGTGAAGGGGGCACGCCAGTGTTCTTGGAGTCGCCGTTGAAATACCACCCTTTGTTTGCTTGGTATCTAATCCCTTGAAGGGAGACATTGCTTGGTGGGTAGTTTGACTGGGGTGGTCGCCTCCAAAAGGATAACGGAGGCTTCCAAAGGTTCCCTCAGTACGCTTGGTAACCGTACGAGGAGTGCAATAGCATAAGGGAGCTTGACTGTAAGGCCGACAAGCCGAGCAGGGTGGAAACACGGGTATAGTGATCCGGCGGTTCTGAATGGAAGGGCCGTCGCTCAAAGGATAAAAGGTACGCTGGGGATAACAGGCTGATCTCCCCCAAGAGCTCATATCGACGGGGAGGTTTGGCACCTCGATGTCGGCTCGTCACATCCTGGGGCTGGAGAAGGTCCCAAGGGTTCGGCTGTTCGCCGATTAAAGTGGCACGCGAGCTGGGTTCAGAACGTCGTGAGACAGTTCGGTCCCTATCTGTTGCGGGCGTGGGAAGTTTGCGAGGACCTGACCTTAGTACGAGAGGACCGGGTTGGACTGACCG
>NZ_BTPE01000030.1:0-1737 GCF_036245645.1 Algoriphagus taiwanensis
GCCTGATCCGAACCAGTCCTCTGGGCAGGATATGCATGGAGAATCGCCGGATAAACTCTAAGTTGTCCAGACTCATCTCCATCCTCTGGGCTCCTTGCCTGTAGTCTTTGTAGCTGAAGGTGGTCTGTTTGGGACCCATGTCCAGAATCCGGTGATTGGAGATCGCCACCTTATGGGTGTATCTGCCCAGGTATTCCAGCACAGCTTTGGGATGTCCGAAAGGCCGCTTGGCGTACACCACCCAGGCTTTCTGGAACAGCTCATTGATCAGTTCCTTCTCCGGTATGATCCGGGACTTAAGCGCTTTGACATACTTGGCCCGAAAGACTTTGCTCATCGCCTTAACCGGAAACAGGTATTTACCCTGCGTTTTGGCTGTCTTCCACTTTCGATGCTTTGTCAATCCGCCTCCGGGCACGATGCAATGCAAATGGGGATGAAGGCTCAGCGTTTGTCCCCAAGTGTGCAGAATAGCAATCATCCCGGCTTTGGCACCCAGATGGGTTGGGTCTTTGGCAAAGCAATGGACCGTCTGCCATGCCGCTTCAAACAGACTGTCATAGACAGTCTTGGGCTGGTACATCGCCAGCTGATTCAGCGTGTCGGGCAGCGTAAAGACCACATGGAAGTAGGGAACTGGAAGCAGTTCGGCTTCTCGCTTGGTGATCCAATCCTCCCTGTTCTTGCCCTGGCACTTCGGACAGTGCCTGTTCCGACAACTATTATAGCTGATACGGGTACTCCCACAGTCGGTACAGGCATCCACATGTCCACCCAAGTCAGCGGTCCGGCAACGCTTAAGCGCTGAAAGCGTCCTGAGCTGCCAGCGGTTGATCTGCGGATGGTTTTCCACCTGGGCCCAGTGCTGCCTCAGCACCTGAGCCACTTCGTGCTTGGCTCTCAACGACGGGACAGATACAGTCGATCCAGCGGGCTGAAGGCACGGCGCTTGTCAGTTTGGGCGACGTGAAGATAGATCATCGTGGTGTCGATGGACTCGTGACCAAGCAGGTCTTTGATGGTCAGGATGTCCAAGCCCTCTTCCAGCAAATGGGTCGCAAAAGTATGCCTGAGCGTGTGCACGTTCATCGGCTTTTGGATCCCGGCTTTCTTTTTGGCTTCATTCACCGCCCACTGTACACCTCGTTGGGAATAGCGGGAGTCAAAATCTCCTCCGACCCGACCTTTGATCTCCTGGTCTTTGCTGTTGAATACCCATTCGCTCGGCTGCTCGGCTTCCAGATAGGTTTTCAGACCACGGATCAGCATATCCGCCAGCGGGACGTAGCGGTCTTTCTTGCCTTTGCCATCTTTCACGTGCAGGACTTTCCGGTCAAAATCCAAGTCAGCAATCTTCAGGTTCCGCACTTCGAAGCAGCGGAGACCACAGCCATACAGCAGTCCGATCAGCACGCGGTGTTTGAGCAGTTTGGGAGCTTTGAGAAGTCGGCGGACTTCCTCCTGGCTCAGGACAACGGGAAGCTTTTTGCTTCGCTTAATGGAGGGAAGTTCGATCCGCTTGTCCTTCATCCCCTCGATACGATAGGCGAACCGCAGTGCATAGACAGTGAACTTGAAGTAGGAATCAGAGGGTGTATTGTGCCCCCGCTTGACCAGATGCAGGTAATCATTGACCCGATCAGGATCGACTTCAGTAGGCAATTCATTGAAGTGAAGGGCGAGTTTGGCCAGGTGACGGCCATAGTTGGTGACCGTGCTTTGACTTTTGCCGGCCAC
>NZ_BTPE01000031.1:0-1659 GCF_036245645.1 Algoriphagus taiwanensis
GGTAACTTTTTGCTCAAACTTGGCCAGTAGTTCAGCAAATCCCGCTATCTTGGAGCAAGCGGTCTGGAGGAGGTTCTCTTTTTTTTCATGATTGAAAACGGTTAAGAATGAATCAAAAAGATACCTCTTTTGGGCTGCTAATCGGAGAAACTACCGCAGGTTTAGTGCAACATGCGTTTGGCGCAATGGGGGTTAAAGTGCAAAATTGAAAGTTCGTGCTTCTATTTAGCTTCGGTGCAGGTTGACAGTTTAGTGCTTCTAAGTCCCCCACTGCGCCAAGCGCCAAACCGTTATGCACAATTGTAGGACGAGACAACGATAAAAATGCCGACACAAATGGAAAGAATAAACATAGAATATCTAAAGACTGACTCAATTGAAGATGAGTTTGAAATTGAACAATTTTGGATAGATATACGAAAAGAGCTATATAGAATTGAGGAAGACAATACACTATTTTATTTTAATGTTCGCAGAGGACACGCATCCGCTTACATTGGTGAATATGCAGGAATATTCTTTCAAGTTTTAATAGACATAATTCCGTTAGCCGATGCAACTTTATCTATCTGGGAAAAAATATCCAATCACATAAAAAGCAAAAGGGATAAAGGTAAGATTGTGAGAATTCTTAATTTGACTTTGCTTGAAAATCTGTGCAGATATGACTTAATCAATCACAAAGGAGTTAAGAATGCAGAAATAACAAAATCAGAGAAGCTTGTTGATAAAGGTATCGACAAATATAATTCTGACATTGACTTTCCATATGAGGAAACTTTGGACAAGGTCAATTGTGCTAAAATAACTTTTGAAAGTAAAAAATACAGGTATGTATATATAATCGCCTCAGACGGTGACATTACTAATTATGAACGAATAGAAATTTGATAAGATGAAAATAGTATTTATTCCAACTGGACTATCTGAAGATTTAATGAATTTCAAACTTTCTGAGATAAAATCGACAGAGCTTGATGAAATACTTGAACAACTTAAATCTATTGACAACGAAGTAGAGATAACAGAAACAAATTTTGGAAAAGGTGCTGATTGGATATTATTAGTTGCAACATTAAGCTCTATTGCCTATGTAATATCAGTTGGTGACAAATTAGAAAAGGGAATAGATGGATGGATAAAAATTGGGAAAAGAATTTCTAAGTTATTTCCTAAAAGTGACAAACTTTACATTGACGAAGACGGTGCTAAAATAATAGCAATGACACACATAGCTGCAAAGTACAATTTAACAAGCATTGCCTTAAAAGATAGTCAGGTTATATATTTAGTAGACTTCTCGACTTGGTTTAGACAACGTGAAGCGGACAGTTTTACCTCGAAACCTTTCAACATCTATAATTTTACATTTGATGTGAATGATGAAAGAACTATTATACTAAGTGTAAAGTCAAATGGTGAAATAACTGAACTATTGAATATTGAGAATGACAGACTTGACATACCCTTCTAAAAGAACAACTGTGCATAACAACTAAGCTTTCGTGCGGCTTGCAAAGCCAAGCATGAAAGCGCTGTTGCACGAAACCGGTGAGGTTCTTATGGGGATTGAATCGGAATTTCAGTTGGATTTGTAGGACTTGATAGCTGAAAAAGTCTCCTCAGAATTGCTCGTCACGTTTGAAAAGCCATCTAATT
>NZ_BTPE01000032.1:0-1151 GCF_036245645.1 Algoriphagus taiwanensis
GGAAACAAAACTCCTGAAGAAATCCATCAAACCAATCAAAAAACAGATCGATTGTGGAAAAACTATTACCCCAAAAACCGTACACTTGTAAACCAATAAAAGGACTAACAGAAATAGTCAATCAGTATCAGGATTTAAACAATAACCTGTAAACTATTTTTAGGACGAGTCAAGGTGGATAGAGGAAATGAATCCCCCTTACCCCGTTTAAGAAAGGGGGAGTTGGTTCCCGATAAAAGTTTGATTTTTCGTTTTTAATCAGTTGCCGATCTCGAATAGTTTTAATCTTAAGAAATGGAATACAGGATGGATTTAAAGAGATTACTGGTAAGAGTTCAAAATGGGGCGACTCCCCCTTGAAAAGGGGGTTGGGGGGATTGGAAATAAGTATTATTTTGGTTCTATGTACTTTTTACCTTATAACAGAAATTTGAAAGAGTTCTCTAGAGAGTTAAGAAACCATTCTACTCTTTCCGAGATTCTTCTTTGGCAAAAATTGAGAGCAAGTCAATTTAGAGGCTATTCATTTAATCGGCAAAAACCACTTGATAATTATATAGTGGATTTTTATTGCAAAAAACTTAGTCTAGTTATAGAAATAGATGGTAACTCGCATTACAGTGAGGAGGCCACACTTTCGGATCAAGAAAGACAAAAAGTATTAGAAAGTCTGGGTTTGTATTTTATAAGGTTTCAGGATAAAGAGATAAAAAGATCAATACACTCCGTATTGGCAGAACTCAATGATTTTATTGATGATTGGGAGGTAAAAAATGGTGTATCTAATCCCCCTTACCCCCTTTAAGAAAGGGGGAGTTGTTTCCGGGTAAAAGTTTGATTTTTCGTTATTAAATAAGATGATTCTAAATTGTTCAGATCTTCAGATCGGGCTTTGTCGGTGGTTTTAAAGGGAAAAAGGATGAAGATCAAGACAATCCAATTCCCCCTTGGTAAGGGGCTAGAGGGATTGGAATAAGGTTGACTCGTCCTAAAAATAGTTTACAGGTTATTGTTTAAATCCTGATACTGATTGACTATTTCTGTTAGTCCTTTTATTGGTTTACAAGTGTACGGTTTTTGGGGTAATAGTTTTTCCACAATCGATCTGTTTTTTGATTGGTTTGATGGATTTCTTCAGGAGTTTTGTTTCC
>NZ_BTPE01000033.1:0-1006 GCF_036245645.1 Algoriphagus taiwanensis
TAACTTTTTGCTCAAACTTGGCCAGTAGTTCAGCAAATCCCGCTATCTTGGAGCAAGCGGTCTGGAGGAGGTTCTCTTTTTTTTCATGATTGAAAACGGTTAAGAATGAATCAAAAAGATACCTCTTTTGGGCTGCTAATCGGAGAAACTACCGCAGGTTTAGTGCAACAGCCGTTTGCCGCAATGGGGGCTGAAGTGGTTAAATCAAGTGCACTACTTCTATCAAAGTTTGTGCTTGGTCGACAGTTTTGTGCCCTGTAATCCCCCACTGCGCCAAGCGCCCAAACGTTGTGTGCAATTAAAATAAAGCAGAAAAACAATGACAGAGTTTGAGGTTAGAGAGAAAATACTTGATTTGTTTAATAAAGAAAGACAAATACCTAATGGCGAATTTAATGAGTCACATTTTCTTGACTTTCTAACAAATCCTCCGCATCACAAAGACACAATAAAAAACTCCTTTAGAGGTGTGAGAAGGTATTATAGGTTTATGGATGCTATTGAGCTTGAGTTCGCCATTTGCTTTACACTATCCGACTTAGACAAATACTATAGTGTTGACAGTTTGACAAAGAAAGTTCTTGAGCGATTGACAAAAGGTCGCGGAAACCTTATGATATTGAAGCAGAGGAGAGAAGAAAAAGAAAATTACTGGATAGAGATCTTATTGACCACAATTTTACTTTTGACATATTTCTGGCTTGGATTTCATTGGCTACCAATTTTATTGACAGTCATATTTGGAGTAACAATATGGTGGATTCTCAGTAGCAAAATTCATAACAAAGAGCATAACAAGAAATTGAACTTAATAATTGGACGAAAAAATTAACTGCACACAACAACTAAGCTTTCGTGCGGCTTGCAAAGCCAAGCATGAAAGCGCTGTTGCACGAAACCGGTGAGGTTCTTATGGGGATTGAATCGGAATTTCAGTTGGATTTGTAGGACTTGATAGCTGAAAAAGTCTCCTCAGAATTGCTCGTCACGTTTGAAAAGCCATCTA
>NZ_BTPE01000035.1:0-880 GCF_036245645.1 Algoriphagus taiwanensis
ACTGCACCGGGAGCAATCACAGTATCAACAGATGCTGGACTTTGCGAAGCAAGTGGAGTGGATTTGGGCACCCCTGAAACAGCAGACAACTGTTCGGTAGCCTCTGTGTCCAATGATGCACCGGCTGTCTTCCCGCTTGGCGAGACTTTGGTGACATGGACGGTTGAGGATGCTTCGGGCAATATTGAAACTGCTACCCAACTTGTCACAGTGGTTGATTCGGAGAAACCAACGATCACTGCACCGCAAGCGGTTACCGTTTCCACTGACTCGGGAGTTTGCGAAGCAAGCGATGTGGATTTGGGCACTCCGGAAACCGGAGACAACTGTTCGGTAGCCTCTGTGTCCAACGATGCACCGGCAGTCTTCCCGCTTGGCGAGACTTTGGTAACCTGGACGGTTGAAGATGCTTCGGGCAATATTGAAACAGCCACCCAACTGGTAACCGTGATCGATACCGAGAAGCCGACCATCACTGCACCGCAGTCAATTACTATTTCTTCCGACTCGGGAGTTTGCGAAGCAAGTGGAGTGGATTTGGGCACTCCGGAAACCGGAGACAACTGTTCAGTTGCGTCTGTATCCAACGATGCACCGGCTGTCTTCCTGCTTGGCGAGACTTTGGTGACATGGACGGTAATTGATGCTTCGGGCAATATTGAAACAGCTACCCAACTGGTAACGGTGATCGATACCGAGAAGCCGACCATTACTGCACCGGGAGCAATCACAGTATCAACGGATGCTGGACTTTGCGAAGCAAGTGGAGTGGATTTGGGCACCCCTGAAACAGCAGACAACTGTTCGGTAGCCTCTGTGTCCAATGATGCACCGGCTGTCTTCCCGCTTGGCGAGACTTTGGTGACATGGACGGTTGAGG
>NZ_BTPE01000036.1:0-857 GCF_036245645.1 Algoriphagus taiwanensis
GCCGGCAAGCAGCGATATAAGTGTAAAAATTGCGGCATTCTGTTCACTGTTTCCAACCCCTCTGTAGCCAAAAGCAACCAGTTTGTTTGGTTTAAAAAGTGGATAGTTGGGAAGCGTACTTTTGATCAATTGGTTACTGAGACTGGGATGAGCAAAAGCACGATTCAGCGGCTTTTTAAAGGCTATCTGAAAGAACCGCCGATGCTGAGTGTCTACCCTTCCGAGCGGGTGAATCTGCTCATTGACGGCACGTATTTTAGCAGGGATTTATGCCTGATTTTGTACCGAGACAACACGATCAAGTTCACCCAGCTCTATCGGTTCAGCGATGGAGAACGATACGAAGAACTCAAAGAAGACCTGGAAAATCTACTGCTTCTTGGAGTTCAGATCGAGTCAATTACCTGTGACGGACATCGGGCATTGCTCAGAGCGATTCGCAAAGTTTGTCCTCAAGTCACCCTTCAGCGATGTGTAATCCATGTGCAGCGAATGTGCAGAATATGGCTTTCCAGCAATCCTAAGAGTATTCCCGGGCAGGAACTTCGGAAAATTGTCTCTACGCTGCATCTGATCAAATCCAAACAGGAACTCAGTTATTGGCTGCTCGAACTGGCTAACTGGGATCATCGACACCATGAGTTTGTCCATGAAAAAACGGTCAATCCCATTACGGGAAAGTTTTGGTATAAACACAAACTGTTGAGACGTTCCTTCTCTGTTTTAAAAAGTGCCTTACCCAATCTTTTTGCTTACCTGGATAATCCAAGGATTCCAAAATCCACCAACGGGCTGGAGTCATTTTTCGGACATTTAAAAACCAATTTGAATATCCACCGAGGTCTCTCCACAGGAAA
>NZ_BTPE01000037.1:0-841 GCF_036245645.1 Algoriphagus taiwanensis
CTTCGGGCACGGAGCCGATCACGTATGAGTGGTTCAGCAATGCGACCAACAGCAACGTGGGCGGAACGTCTGTAGGCACTGGAGCGAGCTATACGCCATCCACTGCTGTGGTAGGCACAACTTATTATTATGTGGTAGCGACCAGTGCAAGCTGCGGACCTGCCACTTCAAATGCGGTAGCGGTCGTGGTGACTGATGTTGAGGACCCTGTAGTTGGTATTGATCAAGTAGAATGTGCTCTTGATAATATTCAAACACTTACAGCTACAGCGACCGTTGAGCAAGGTGCTACTTTATTATGGTATTCTTCTATTGAAGCATTAGTTCCTATTCAAGGATTACCTACTTTAAGTGAAATAGGAACAATTACTTACTGGGCTGAGGCTGTCTCTGCTGAGGGATGTAAAAGTTCCAGAGTTCCGGTTACTTTGACAATTAATGATTGTTCTATCGCGCTGGTGAAGACAGTGGCTCCTAGCGACAGCGGAGACGACTGTGTGGAAGCGGGCGACGAGTTGACCTATACGTTTGTGGTGACCAACCAGGGTAATGTGACCCTGACCAATGTGGCGATCGCTGAGGAGAGCTTCAGTGGCACGGGCACGTTTGGAGCGATCACGTTCCAGTCCAGCAGCATGAACAGTGCTGAGGGCACGTTGAAGCCGGGTGAGAGTGCGACGTATACGGCGACGTATGAAGTGACTGCGGCAGATGTCGAGGCGGGTATTGTGACCAACCAGGCAGAGGCAGAAGGCTTCTTCGGCCAGACCCGAGTGTCTGACCTGTCTGGCAGCACAGTAGATAACGATACAAGAACAGAGTTTGAGCTTTGCCAGACTCA
>NZ_BTPE01000038.1:0-777 GCF_036245645.1 Algoriphagus taiwanensis
TCTTCCCGCTTGGCGAGACTTTGGTAACCTGGACGGTTGAAGATGCTTCGGGCAATATTGAAACAGCCACCCAACTGGTAACCGTGATCGATACCGAGAAGCCGACCATTACTGCACCGCAGGCAATTACTATTTCTACCGACTCGGGAGTTTGCGAAGCAAGTGGAGTGGATTTGGGCACTCCGGAAACCGGAGACAATTGTTCGGTAGCGTCTGTGTCCAACGATGCACCGGCAGTCTTCCCGCTTGGCGAGACTTTGGTGACCTGGACGGTAGAGGATGCTTCGGGCAATATTGAAACAGCCACCCAACTGGTAACGGTGATCGATACCGAGAAGCCGACCATCACTGCACCGGGAGCAATCACAGTATCAACAGATGCTGGACTTTGCGAAGCAAGCGGAGTAGACTTGGGCACTCCGGAAACCGGAGACAACTGTTCAGTTGCGTCTGTATCCAACGATGCACCGGCTGTCTTCCTGCTTGGCGAGACTTTGGTGACATGGACGGTAATTGATGCTTCGGGCAATATTGAAACAGCCACCCAACTGGTAACCGTGATCGATACCGAGAAGCCGACCATCACTGCACCGCAGTCAATTACTATTTCTTCCGACTCGGGAGTTTGCGAAGCAAGTGGAGTGGATTTGGGCACTCCGGAAACCGGAGACAACTGTTCAGTTGCGTCTGTATCCAACGATGCACCGGCTGTCTTCCTGCTTGGCGAGACTTTGGTGACATGGACGGTAATTGATGCTTCGGGCAATATTGAAACAG
>NZ_BTPE01000039.1:0-698 GCF_036245645.1 Algoriphagus taiwanensis
CATCAAAGAGCAACGAATCCAGCAGGGAATCATTTGTAAGAAGTGCTCCGGTCGCAGACATTATTGGCTTGAAAACAAGCTTTCCTTTCAGTGTGCTGCTTGTGGGTTCAGAACAAGTATCAAGAGCGGCACAGTAATGGAAAGCAGCAACTTACCCATTAGGACCTGGATGATGGCTATCACTTTCATTACCGCTACCAAGAAAGGATTCAGTGCGACCGAACTCCAAAGACAACTGGGAATGAAGCGTTATGAACCGGTTTTCAGGATGTATCACAAGCTTAGGGCAGTCATGGGAAAACGTGATGACCGCTACAGACTTGAAGACATGGTTGAATACGATGAAGCTTTTGTGGGAAAGTCCACCAAAGCCCAAGTCCGAAGCAAACTCAAGAGAGGTAGAGGAACTCAAAAACAGTCAAAAGTGGCTGTAATGGCCGAATCGACTGTTTTAGAAGACCCTGAGTCGGGAAAGTTTGCTAAGAGCTGTAGGTACTTCAAAATGAAGAAGATAAAGAACTTGGAGGCAAAAACAGCACAGACTTTAATCAAAGAATACATTGATTCAAACTCGGTGCTTCAAACAGATAAGAGTACCACCTTCTCAGATCTGAGTGATTGTATTGATGTCCATGTCAGAGAGATCTCTGGAACAGACAAGGGCAAGTTTAACCTCAAATGGGTTCACATTGCCATCA
>NZ_BTPE01000040.1:0-661 GCF_036245645.1 Algoriphagus taiwanensis
AGCCAACCTCTAAAAGTGCGTCTCAGTTCGGATCGGGGTCTGCAACTCGACCCCGTGAAGCTGGAATCGCTAGTAATCGCGCATCAGCCATGGCGCGGTGAATACGTTCCCGGACCTTGTACACACCGCCCGTCAAGCCATGGAAGTCGGGTAGACCTGAAGGCGGTAACCGCGAGGAGCCGTTTAGGGTAGAACCGGTAACTGGGGCTAAGTCGTAACAAGGTAGCCGTACCGGAAGGTGCGGCTGGAACACCTCCTTTCTGGAAACAGAAGACTGCCATCAGAGGCCTTACACACTTTAATTTTGGGCCTGTAGCTCAGGTGGTTAGAGCGCTACACTGATAATGTAGAGGTCCGTGGTTCGAGTCCACGCAGGCCCACTTGAAATTATGGGGGATTAGCTCAGCTGGCTAGAGCACCTGCCTTGCACGCAGGGGGTCAACGGTTCGAATCCGTTATCCTCCACATTGTTCCGAAATGACGGGACAAAGTTCATTGACATATTGAAGTAGAAACTGTAACAGATTCATCCGCGAGGATGATTGAAGTAGAAGTAAGTGAATAAGGGCGCACGGGGGATGCCTAGGCTCTCAGAGGCGAGGAAGGACGTGATAAGCTGCGATAAGCTACGGGGATTGGCCAATGCGATTTGATCCGTAGA
>NZ_BTPE01000041.1:0-660 GCF_036245645.1 Algoriphagus taiwanensis
CTATACTCATGTGAGGTCGTTCTTCGTTGTAGAGGTTGATCACTTGGGAAAGCAACTCCTTGGCTTCTTGAATGGAATTCACTTCATAGCAATCCAGGTATTCTCCTTTAACAATTCCATTGATCCGTTCAGCCAATGCATTCTCCAGCGGATCTCCGTTTTCGGTCATGCTGATCGCTATACTATTGTCCTGTAATAACTTGACATACTCTTTACAACAATATTGTATTCCTCGGTCTGAATGATGGATCAGGCCTTCTACTGGCTGTTTTAACTGATCCAAAGCCATTTGAAGGGCATGGATTGATGATTCCGCTTCCAGCGATTCACTCAGATGGTAGCCTACGATTTTATGTGAGAACACATCGGTTACAAAACTGATGTAAAGAAACTTATCCTTAAACCTCCAATAAGTAATGTCGCTAACCCATAACTGATTGATTCCACCAGCAATAAACTCGCGGATAAGATTTGGATATTTTCGAAGCCAATGACTTGAATAGGTTGTAGTTACCCGTCTGTTTCGACGGCGAATCAACAACTGGTTTGCTGCCAACAGATCGAACAACGCATCTCTACCCATCTTGATCTGGTGATCGAACATGAAGGCTTCCAGCTTCACCATGAGCTTGCGGCAACCCATTTTTTTATGAGATTTTC
>NZ_BTPE01000042.1:0-611 GCF_036245645.1 Algoriphagus taiwanensis
AGACAGCGAATCCAACGACCTACGATCAGGCCGGTGATTTGATCACCTATACCCTGATCGTAACCAACACCGGAAACGTCACCTTGACCAATACCACGGTTACGGATCCATTGACCAATGCGAATGACAATGTGGGCAACCTGCTTCCAGGCCAGTCTGCTACGGTCACGACCAATTATGCGGTCAACCAGACGGACGTGGACAACGGTAGCGTGGTGAATACGGCTACGGCGACAGGCACCGCTCCAAACCAATCCGCACAAACTGCCACGGCAAGTGCTACGGTGACTGCTATCCAGACTCCTGGCATTGCCTTGACCAAGACAGCGAATCCGACGACCTACGATCAGGCCGGTGATTTGATCACCTATACACTGATCGTAACCAATACCGGAAACGTCACCTTGACCAATACTACGGTTACGGATCCATTGACAAACGCGAATGACATTGTGGGCAACCTGCTTCCGGGCCAGTCTGCCACCGTCACGACCAATTATGCGGTTAACCAGACGGATGTTGATAATGGTAACGTGGTGAATACGGCTACGGCGACAGGCACCGCTCCAAACCAATCCGCACAAACTGCCACGGCAAGTGCTACGGTGACT
>NZ_BTPE01000043.1:0-496 GCF_036245645.1 Algoriphagus taiwanensis
AGCCAACCTCTAAAAGTGCGTCTCAGTTCGGATCGGGGTCTGCAACTCGACCCCGTGAAGCTGGAATCGCTAGTAATCGCGCATCAGCCATGGCGCGGTGAATACGTTCCCGGACCTTGTACACACCGCCCGTCAAGCCATGGAAGTCGGGTAGACCTGAAGGCGGTAACCGTGAGGAGCCGTTTAGGGTAGAACCGGTAACTGGGGCTAAGTCGTAACAAGGTAGCCGTACCGGAAGGTGCGGCTGGAACACCTCCTTTCTGGAAACAGAAGACTGCCATCAGCCGCCTTACACACTTTGACACTGACCCGACGTGGGTCATCAGTTCATTGACATATTGAAGTAGAAACTGTAACAGATTCATCCGCGAGGATGATTGAAGTAGAAGTAAGTGAATAAGGGCGCACGGGGGATGCCTAGGCTCTCAGAGGCGAGGAAGGACGTGATAAGCTGCGATAAGCTACGGGGATTGGCCAATGCGATTTGATCCGTAGA
>NZ_BTPE01000044.1:0-480 GCF_036245645.1 Algoriphagus taiwanensis
GCCCAGGTGGAAAACCATCCGCAGATCAACCGCTGGCAGCTCAGGACGCTTTCAGCGCTTAAGCGTTGCCGGACCGCTGACTTGGGTGGACATGTGGATGCCTGTACCGACTGTGGGAGTACCCGTATCAGCTATAATAGTTGTCGGAACAGGCACTGTCCGAAGTGCCAGGGCAAGAACAGGGAGGATTGGATCACCAAGCGAGAAGCCGAACTGCTTCCAGTTCCCTACTTCCATGTGGTCTTTACGCTGCCCGACACGCTGAATCAGCTGGCGATGTACCAGCCCAAGGCTGTCTATGACAGTCTGTTTGAAGCGGCATGGCAGACGGTCCATTGCTTTGCCAAAGACCCAACCCATCTGGGTGCCAAAGCCGGGATGATTGCTATTCTGCACACTTGGGGACAAACGCTGAGCCTTCATCCCCATTTGCATTGCATCGTGCCCGGAGGCGGATTGACAAAGCATCGAAAGTGGAAG
>NZ_BTPE01000045.1:0-458 GCF_036245645.1 Algoriphagus taiwanensis
TGCATCGTTGGATACAGACGCAACTGAACAGTTGTCTCCGGTTTCCGGAGTGCCCAAGTCTACTCCGCTTGCTTCGCAAAGTCCAGCATCTGTTGATACTGTGATTGCTCCCGGTGCAGTGATGGTCGGCTTCTCGGTATCGATCACCGTTACCAGTTGGGTGGCTGTTTCAATATTGCCCGAAGCATCCTCAACCATCCAGGTTACCAAAGTCTCGCCAAGCAGGAAGACCGTCGGCGCATCGTTACTCACGCTTGCTACCGAACAGTTGTCTGCTGTTTCAGGGGTGCCCAAATCCACTCCACTTGCTTCGCAAAGTCCAGCATCTGTTGATACTGTGATTGCTCCCGGTGCAGTGATGGTCGGCTTCTCGGTATCGATCACGGTTACCAGTTGGGTGGCTGTTTCAATATTGCCCGAAGCATCTTCAACCGTCCAGGTTACCAAAGTCTCGCCAA
>NZ_BTPE01000046.1:0-440 GCF_036245645.1 Algoriphagus taiwanensis
CTGGTGTACCGGTTGTGGTGCCAACTGCACTGCCGGGTAGCTACGTCGGGAAGAGATAAGCGCTGAAAGCATCTAAGTGCGAAACTCCCCTCAAGATGAGACTTCCATATAGGGCCCTGGGAGACGACCAGGTTGATAGGCTGCAGGTGTAAAGTCAGCAATGGCATAGCTGGGCAGTACTAATTGCCCGAAAGCTTACCTGCTGTTTGTTACAGTTTCTACGAGATATGTTAAAAAGCTGGATGTCGGATGTCGGATGACCGATGAAAGACAAAAGCAGAACAAAAGATATTAGATGCAGCGCATCAGATCTTCTGGGAGGCAACTGCTTACCGATCACTGATTACTGCATACTTACAAATTAGGCGGCCTAGCGCAGGGGTCCCACCTCTTCCCATCCCGAACAGAGAAGTTAAGCCCTGCAGCGCCGATGGTACTGG
>NZ_BTPE01000047.1:0-436 GCF_036245645.1 Algoriphagus taiwanensis
CAAAAGAAGCGAAAAGCGAAAGGAAAAAAGCTGGTGATACGGCTGGAATCCACAGGTTTCCGGGGAAGCTCGGAAAGCAAGTTCATTGAAGTGATGTAAGGCGAAAAAAATCTGATGAGCAAGTCATCCTGATGTCTATGCTTTAGGCATCGGGAAAATAGACTAAGACAATTTACAATGGAGAGTTTGATCCTGGCTCAGGATGAACGCTAGCGGCAGGCCTAATACATGCAAGTCGAGCGGCAGTTGAGGTAGCAATACTTCAATGAGAGCGGCGCACGGGTGCGTAACGCGTATGCAACCTACCCTTTACAGGGGGATAGCCCGGAGAAATCTGGATTAATACCCCATGGCACCATTTGAGGGCATCTGAGAATGGTTAAAGATTTATCGGTAAAGGATGGGCATGCGTCTGATTAGCTAGTTGGTGGGGTAA
>NZ_BTPE01000048.1:0-345 GCF_036245645.1 Algoriphagus taiwanensis
TCTGCTCATTGACGGCACGTATTTTAGCAGGGATTTATGCCTGATTTTGTACCGAGACAACACGATCAAGTTCACCCAGCTCTATCGGTTCAGCGATGGAGAACGATACGAAGAACTCAAAGAAGACCTGGAAAATCTACTGCTTCTTGGAGTTCAGATCGAGTCAATTACCGGTGACGGACATCGGGCATTGCTCAGAGCGATTCGCAAAGTTTGTCCTCAAGTCACCCTTCAGCGATGTGTAATCCATGTGCAGCGAATGTGCAGAATATGGCTTTCCAGCAATCCTAAGAGTATTCCCGGGCAGGAACTTCGGAAAATTGTCTCTACGCTGCATCTGATCAA
>NZ_BTPE01000049.1:0-329 GCF_036245645.1 Algoriphagus taiwanensis
ACAACTAAGCTTTCGTGCGGCTTGCAAAGCCAAGCATGAAAGCGCTGTTGCACGAAACCGGTGAGGTTCTTATGGGGATTGAATCGGAATTTCAGTTGGATTTGTAGGACTTGATAGCTGAAAAAGTCTCCTCAGAATTGCTCGTCACGTTTGAAACGCCATCTAATTATAGGATTTAAAGTCCTTCCAAACCCGTTTTGGAAGGACTTTTTTATGTCATGGGCCTGCCTTGGCTACAGACAGGCATAGCTCTCCCAGCCCGACAAAAATCGGGAATTAAAATTGGGTTGAGACTGAAGAAAAGTCGGCCTTGGGCGGGCCCCTTTTTG
>NZ_BTPE01000050.1:0-324 GCF_036245645.1 Algoriphagus taiwanensis
GCGGGCGACGAGTTGACCTATACGTTTGTGGTGACCAACCAGGGTAATGTGACCCTGACCAATGTGGCGATCGCTGAGGAGAGCTTCAGTGGCACGGGCACGTTTGGAGCGATCCCGTTCCAGTCCAGCAGCATGAACAGTGCTGAGGGCACGTTGAAGCCGGGTGAGAGTGCGACGTATACGGCGACGTATGAAGTGACTGCGGCTGATGTCGAGGCGGGTATTGTGACCAACCAGGCAGAGGCAGAAGGCTTCTTCGGCCAGACCCGAGTGTCTGACCTGTCTGGCAGCACAGTAGATAACGATACAAGAACAGAGTTTGAG
>NZ_BTPE01000051.1:0-318 GCF_036245645.1 Algoriphagus taiwanensis
CTGATTCGTAACACTTCCTTGATAACCAGCTCCTGTTCAAAGCTAGTTTCCTCCTTCTGCCAATAATGCTGATAATAGGCCTGTCTGGTCATACCAAATAATAAACATAAACGACTCAGAGCCTGTCGTCGATGCCTTTCCTTTAAGGTGGAGATTACTTGGTGTCGGACTTTTTTCTGATTGGAATTTTCAGTTCCTTTTCTGCAATTTCGATCATCAGCTCATAGCCTTCGGCTTTCAACTGGGAATTTTCAAGCTGCCGTTCAAGCTCTTTGATGCGTTTTTGAAGGTCTCTTGGATCTTGCGGGGTATCTTTAG